>NZ_LT828648.1:1023214-1364285 GCF_900169565.1 Nitrospira japonica
CGGTTCCAGTCCGGAGGCGGCGGGGCCGTCCCCCTTACCGGTGACACCGTGGCACTGGGCACAATATTCCTTATAGACCTGCTTGCCGCGATCAACGCTCGCATCGGCGAATTCTCGGCTCGTCCAGGGTTCGTAATATACAAAATCTTTGACTCCTTGCACCGCCAGGTATCCGATCACCGCCCGCAGTTGAGGATCGGTCGCATCGGCGAGAAATTCCCCGGTGTGGATGATGAAGTCCTGCGGATTCTGTCCGAACCGATAGAGCCAATCCGCATTATATCGCTGGCCGGCATTCTGGAGCGCGGTGCTTTGAGGGCCGCCGATGAGTTTCCCGTTTTCTTCGATCGTATGGCATCCGAGGCAGGCGTGCGCCTTATAGGCCATGCCGCCGAACGTCATCTCGAACTTGCTCACCTTCGAGGCATCGAAGGCACCGACCTTCACGCGCGGATCTTTATTGTGCTGTTCGAAGTAATCCGCCATGGCATTCGCGTCGGTCTCGCTGACGATCGGGTGTTTCATCGCTCCTTCGTTGAGGTCCCAGCGATAGCCTTTCGCGTAAAGCGGTGCTTCCTTGCCGGTCAGCCACCGGATCAGCCAGGGGCGTTGATACTTGCTGCCGGCCCAGATCAGGTCCGGCGCCCTGAGAATGAAGCGGGACTCGGCTGTGCCTTGCAGCCGGTGGCATCCCACGCAGGCTTGCTCGATCAATTCCTTGGCGCGCTGGTGATCGCTTCCGAAAAGCAACCTGGGAGTTGAGATCAGACCCACCAGGACGAATACCACACCGCTGATCAGCATCCCGCGTGTTGCGCGCATAGTTCGACCCCCTTTCGATGCCGCACCGTTCATCACGACGGTTCCCTTGCCGACAGCCAGGCATGGACATCCGCGATGTCCTGCTGGCTGAGTACCGAGCTCCAGGCCGGCATCGGGCCTCGACCGTGCAAGACCGTCTCCCAAAAGAGGTCCTCATGCTTGAGAATGGGATTGCCCGCCAGCTTCGGTCCCATGCCTCCACCCGCGCCGGCGCCGTGGCAGGCTTGGCAATTGAGTTCGAAGATCCCGGCGCCTCGCTGCGCCACGCCGACCAGCGGACCGTCGGTCCGAGTTTCCTGGGTCAGCGGTTCGGCAGCCCCCAGTTCGATCGGCGCGAGCCGTTCCGGAGCGCCGGGGTGGTACCGGGCTGAGAGATAACGCACGAGCAGGTCCGCCTCATCCCGTGAGATCTGCGCGCCCCAGTGGTTCATCTTTTCGACGATGGCCACCCATCGTTCGCGCGGGAGCCGCTGCTGCGCAATGAGCTCCTCACTGTGACAGACGGTGCAGCGGGCGACGATCAGCCCTTCAGCCCGAGGGGCCAGGGCGACGGCAATCGAGTACCCGTCGTCTTCCTGCGCTCGGATGACTGCAGTAAAAGCCGCGAAGCCGGCGATCATGACGAACCATGCGGCTCGCCGTTTGTTACGCGTCATATGTATCCACCTCACGGGTATTCTGATCTTCACCGGTCTTCCTCACGAGGGGACGGACGCCACGCGCCGACGTGAAAGGAAGGTGTCAGCCCCCGACCGTCACGGTCACCCGATCCCAGCCGTTCCAGAGAAATCCCCCGGGATTCCACGGGGAGGCAAGCGGCTGTACCGTTCCCGTCTCGTCCGTCGCCCTGCAGAGGATCGAAACGGGACCGGGCGCGCGCGGGGTCCACACCAGCTGCCATTGTCGCCACGCGTACGGGTGCTCTTCCCCGACGAAGCGGGCCGTTTGCCAGTTTTTCCCTTCGTCAAGGGAGACCTCCACCGAGAGAATCTTGGATTCTCCGCCCCAGGCTGCGCCTTGAATCATGACTGGAGCCAAGGGCACGGTGGCGCCTTCCGGCGGCGCGGCGATCAGCGACTTCACCACCATCGCTTCGACCGGTCTGGTCCTGTCACTCTCTCCTGCCATTGCCGGCTCAATCGGATCCAGCGGAAGACGATAGGCCGTCCGCATGTAATAACCGTCCGATTCCTCCGACAGCAGGGTGATGTCAGTCAGCCACTTCGTACAGGAATCCGCCATCCAACCCGGCGTGATGACCCGGAGTGGTGCGCCGTGCAGGAGCGGCAGCGGCCGCCCGTTCATCTCGTATGCGAGCAGCGTGTCAGGATGGAGTGCTTTTCCCAACGGAATGCTTCGCGTGAACAGCGGCACCGACGGGACGGGAGGTCGATCCGCGCCTTGGAACTGCACGTGACGTGCATTCTTGCGGATGCCGGCCTGCCGGAGTATGCCGCGCAGCCGCACCCCGGTCCATTGCGCGTTGCCGACTGCTCCCCGTTCCCACTGCACACCGGGGATGCGCGGCCGGTAAAATGCGCGGCCGTTTCCGCTGCATTGCAACACCGCGGTCACGGTCACGGCCTCCATCTGCCTGATGTCCCCAAGGGTCAGCTCTTTGGCTGCTTCGACCAAGCCATCGATACGGAGCCTCCACTCGGCTTCAGCGATGCGCTCGGGGGGAGGACCGAAATGACTCCGCACGAAGAAACGATGGTTTGGAGTGAAAAAGGAGACGAACTCGCGGGCCGGGGTTTCGGCATCGAACGGCCGGGTCACGCGGATCGTGAGCGGTCCGGTATCTCTGGGTATGTCACCGACTTCGCCGGCCGCGGCGGATTTGAGCCGTGTCTCGGCCAAAAGTCTCGCTGCGGCGATGCCGGCCAGCAGCCGCTTCAACCAGGTTCGACGCGAAACGATTGAGTCCGATCCGCCAAGACTCATAATATTGCCTTGTCTTGACTTGCTTGGTGCAATGCGATGTCGATTTGAGGTCCGGTCACGATTGATTGATGCACCGTGCAGCGCTGCGCCGTCTTAAGGAGCCGCTCCTTCAGTTCGGGCGGCACGGGATGCGGAAGATGCACGGCCAGCCTAATGCGTCCGACGCGATGCGGTCCTTCCTCTGTCGCCCATTCGGTCTCGACGGTCAATCCTTCCCGTGGAATTTCGTGTCGCGCGCAGAAGCGCCCGACAAAATATGCGACACAAGCGGCGATCGAACCGACGAACAGTTCCACCGGGCTCATGCCGGCGTCTTCGCCCCCGTCCAGCACCGGCTGATCCGTTACGACATGATGCCGGCCGCTGGTGATGTCGTACCGCAGGCCTCCTCGGTAGGTCGCGCGTAATTTCATGGTCTGGACTGCCCCCTTAGTCCGGTTTCCGGTACAAGCATGCGGCCGATGCGATGCGTCCCTAGTGCTTCGCCGTCGGATTAGTCGCGCAAGTATTGAAACCCAGCACTGCCCACAGAGGGCAGAATCTGACCGCTCCGGTGACCAATGCAATGGTTCCCACGACGAGCGCCGCCCCCGTCTCTACCGGAGACAACTCAGCAAAGGCTCCGATCCCCAACAATAAGACTCCCAGCAGAATCCGTATGGATCGTTCCACGGTTCCCACGTTGCATGGCATCGTGCACCTCCTTTTACATTCTCAGTTGGGTCTGAGTCGCTTTCGATCAGAAGGATTCATCAGGTTGAAGCTGCGACGATTGTGCCAGCCCGGAGGGTCAGGAGGACGAGGAGGTTCTCGGTCTGATGGGGTTAAATTCCCCAGGAGAGCGTGCAATCGCGACGCAAGATGCCACAGTGCCTGATAACAGAATTTCGCGCAGTCTCTCTCACTCCATGCCCAACAGTTCGTGGACCGACCGGGCGATTTCAGTCTCCTCGTCGGTGGGAATCAGGCGCACGGTCACTTGCCCGTCCTGTCTGGACAGGACCGGTTCGCCGGCCTGGTTCCGCCGCGGATCGATCGTGATCCCCAGGAATTCCATGCTCTCGCAGATTCGCGCGCGTACCGGCGCCGCATGCTCACCGATGCCGCCGCTGAAGACCAGCGTGTCCAACCCGCCCAACGTTGCAGCCAAGGCTCCGACCGCCTTCCTGGCGTGGTAACAGAACAGGGCGACCGCTTCGGCGGCTCGGGGATCGCGCGCTTCCTGCGCCAATAAGTCCCGCATGTCCGGGCTCAGTTCGGATACACCGAGGAGCCCCGATTCTGCATTGACCATGCGGTGGAACCGCTCCACGTCCATGCCTTCCGTCCGTGCCAGGTATGCGATGATTCCGGGATCCAGATCGCCTGAGCGCCGACTCATCGGCAGACCCGAGGTCGGGGTGAATCCCATCGTGGTCTCGATGCTCCTGCCTCGCCTGACCGCCGTCATGCTGGCGCCATTGCCAAGGTGAGCCAGGATGATCCGGCCGTCCGCCTCTCCGGTCTTCCCGACACGCGTCAATTCCCTCATCAAAAAGGCACAGGACAGACCGTGAAATCCGTATCGGCGCAGCCCCTGCGCGTCATAGCGCCTTGGGATCGGAAGGAGCGCAGCGACGCGGGGGAGATCATGATGGAACGCCGTGTCGAAACAGGCCGCTTGAAAGAGCCCGGGACACCGTCGGCCCACCGCTTCGATCAAGGAGATTTCCGACGGCAGGTGCTCAGGATCGTATGGACTGATCCGCCGCAACTCCGCCAGCATGTCCGGCGTCACGCGTTCGGGTCGACTATAGGTCACGCCGCCGTGGACGACACGATGGCCGACCGCGCGAATATTGCCGAGACCGACCGCCTGCTCCAGCCAGTGCATGAGCAAATCCATGCCGGCCGCATGGTCGGGAACGGCGAGCGTCCGGCTCTCAGGCTTTTTCGTCGTACCGGAGACGACGGTCATTAGGCTGTCCGGGAACCCGATCCGGCTGAACAGGCAACGAACCATCGAGACCGGAGGATTCTCGTCGCGAAACAAGGCGACCTTGAGACTGGAAGAGCCTCCGTTGACCGTCAAAATGAAGGGGCCGGGACCGAATGCCGTTTGTGCCATGACATGATTAGATGAGATGTCTAGGGTCCTGTCTCAAGCCACCCTTAACATCATAGGAATCCGCGAAGGAATAGGCAATTGCTTCGGAACGAACGCATCGTCCCTTCGACGATCTTTTTCCGGGACAGGAAGACTGCTTGCTAGTACTGAAACGGCTTGGAGCGGAGGACCCTGTCGAACCGTCTAGATGCTGCGGGCTAATATGGCTGCGGCCACTAGTACCGCGAGTGCGATCAGAAGTGCAAGGCGTGGAACCACCCTCGACACGCTCAAGAGGAACAGATCCTGCGCCGTTCTAGTCGCAACCGGTTGCGATCCGATGCGGAGGACGCGGGGACCAAGAACAAGGTCGTGCAACAGGGTGAATAGAAGGAGCAGGCCGACGAGCGTGAGTTTCACGAGGAGAACGGACGGCCAGGTCGACGGATCCATGATGGACAGTCCCCTGATTTCCAGGAGCAGTGGACCGGTGCCGAGGAGGATCACGATCGCCAGCCGGACCATGGAGCGAAAGCGCCGCGCAGCCGCGCTGAATAACAGCCTGAAGGAGGATGGATCGTGGGTCTGCCGCAATAGAGGCGCCAGGATCAACGACAGGAACAGCATTCCGCCTATCCATAAGACAGCCGCGAGGATATGAAGGGAGATGAGGGGCAGCCAGGCGATGGACATCAAGAATTATGGCGCAATGTGACAACAGAGATTTTCGAGTGTGATGCTGCTGAACCGGCTCCGGACCATACGTGATTTTCGATCGATCCTCAAGAATCGAGCAATCCGGTATCGTCGGACTGATTGATCGCGCCTCACCCTTTGTCCATGATGGCCTTCAGATCTTCTCCGGTCATGACTTCCTGCTCCAGAAGAAGCCTGGCCCCTTCGTGCAAGGCGGACCGCGTTCCGGCGAGGAGCCGCTTGACGCGCGCATATTGTTCATCGATGATCCGACGGACTTCGCAATCGATTTCCCGCGCGATTTTCTCGGAATACTCGCCCTTTTCAGCGGGGGCTTGGATCTGCATGAATTGCGGCCGCCGTTCTTGTTCCAGTGTCACGGTGCCGATCTTTTCGCTCATGCCGTAGGCCAAATTGAAAAAGAGACTTTCTTATTCATCCGGCGGTTCCTTAGTACTTGCGATCCACGGACGAATGGGTCGGAGTGGGACGCTTCGGCTCCCGCCGCTAGTGATAAGATAGGCTACTGTAGCTGATCGAATCTATAGTTCATGGTGAAGACCGTGATCCCCGCGCGAAATCCCGGCTCCCCCACATCAATTCTTCGACCCTGTTTGCACCGGGAAATTGGCCACATATCACCATTGGCTGACTGTCGCAGAAGGCGACAGCAGCGGACCGATACCGATCCTAAACAGGCGGCATCTTCATATGACACTGCCATCAAGGATTCTTTCTATGCCGGGTTACGACAGGGCGTTTGCAAATGCGGTTTGAATGGAGCGAAGCGTTATTCAGGCATCTCTGTTGCACGAATGAAACTACAGACGGGAACGGAACCGGAGCGATGGCCGGACCGCTGCGAATCTGACCCGGAGGTCCAATCAACCCAAGGAGGTCGCTATGAAGGTCCGGGTGGGATCACGTAAGAGTTTGATGAGGTGTTTATGCGGAGGAGCGGTTGCGCTGGCTGCGGTCGGGACGGCAGCGGTCCCCGCTGCTCAGGCTGCAGATCCGGAAATGAAGATCGAGGTCACGATATCGGACAAAGGATACAATGTGAAGGGTCACACGATGCCGGGTTCGCTGACGGCGATTGTGGTTCGGAACGAGGGATCGATGACTCACGGGATAAGTTCCCCGCTGTTCAAGTCTGGCGTTGTGAAGAAAGAAGGGGCGGGGGTGGAAATCAGAGGGGAAAAGGGAAAAGGATTCAGAGCCTACCATCTGGAGCCGGGACAGACCATGACGTTGTACTTCCAGAAGGAGACTCACCCGGATCCAGGGACTGGAATCAGCGAAACAATGCAGGTCCCCTTCTGGTGTGACATCCACCAGCACATGAAAGGGGAGTTCTTAGTTGTCGAGACAAGAGGTGAAGTCGGCGGCGGCTAGGCTGTGCGGAATGTTGGTTAGGGGTGAGGTTGCATGGCCTCAAGGCCATGCAACCTCTAAAATATGCGTTCCCGAACGCGATTGACTACGAGACCGCTGCAGAACCCTTAGACAATCGACCCCGTCAGGAGGTCCTGCTCGGCGAGTTCAATCGAATTGTTTTCTGAATCGCCACATCCCGAAGACGAATAGTCCCCCGCCTAACAGAGCCATGGTCCCCACGGACTTCCAAAGAACGTCTAACCCCGCGCCCTTTAAGAGAACACCGTAGGTGATGTCGATGTAGTACCGAAGCGGCGAGACGGCCATGACCGTTTGCACCCACTTGGGCATGGATTCGTATGGAGTCGTGATGCCGGACAACAACATCATCGGCCCCACGAGAAACAGCGCGATCATGCCGACCTGGGCCTGGTTTCTCGTCACCGTGGCGGCGACCAGACCGAATCCCGAGGTGGTAAACACGTGCAGGCCTGTGAGGAGGAAGAAGAGCCAGGCCGGTCCCTTTATTGGCACATGAAACACCGGCCGCAGCACGCCGTATACCGCGATGGATGCGCAGAGGAGGATGACTCCGGTCATGGCCAGGACCTTTGACAGCATGATTTGAACAGGGGAAAGAGGCGCGACGAGCAGCTGCTCGAGGGTGCCCCGCTCTTTCTCTCGGACTAGGGCTACCGCGGGCAAGAGAACGGCGAATACCGTGATTGTACGCAATAGATGAGAGATGGACTGGAACCATGTCTCGTCCTGGTTCGGGTTAAACCACACGCGATGGGCGCTCACGATCATGGGTACGGAGGACGGCGTCGAGCCAAGGCCGACGGACGCAAATCCGACTTCGGAGCCGAATCGACTCACGATTTGCGCTGCATAGCCGGCAGCCGACAAGCCCTGTGGTGCATTGGTCGTATCCACGAGCAGTTGCACGGCCGTGGCTTCCCGGCCAGCCAGGGCCTCATGAAATCTGGGCGGAATGTCCAATAGCACCATGGTCGTTCCCTCATCCATGTGCCGACGCCCCTCTCGCGGATCGGCGATTTCCCCCCTAAATCGAAAATAGGGCTGCTGGAAGCGGTGAATCAGTTCGCGCGAAGACAGGCTGTGATCGGCGTCATGCACCATCAGGTCGGCGTTCCGCAGTTGCATAGTCAGCCCCACGCCGCTTACATAAACGGAGAAGGAAAACGAATACAGCAGAAACACGAGCAGCGGAATGTCCCGCCCCAGTTGCCGCACTTCCTTTTGAGTCATGGCTGCAAGGCGACGCCACCATCTAACCGTGCGATGTGCGTCCGTTCGGATGTCCCCAGTCATGCCTTCGGCCTCTTCGAAAACAAGTGATAGGTAATGAGCCCGATCACAACCGCGAAGATCGCCAGTGCCCCCACGTCAGGCCACAAGACGTCCAAGCCGACTCCTTTCAGAAAACTTCCCCGCACGATGTCCGTGTAAAACATTCCGGGGAAAATATGCGCTTGGACCCGCGCTCCTCGACTCAACGAAGCGACGGGCACGAGCAGGCCGGAAAAGAGAATGGTAGGCAGGATGGCCACGACCATTGTAATGATCAAGGCCGCCATTTGTGTTTGCACGAGCAACGAGATAAGCAGGCCGATTCCCGTCGTGCAGAGGACGAAGAAGACCGACGCGGAGTAGAAAAACAGGAGGCTCCCCTTGAACGGAACCTGAAACAGCAGAACGGCCATTAGCCACAACATTCCGACATTGAACAGGGAGATCGCGATGTAAGGCAGGAGCTTGCCGGCGAGGAACTCCGTGCGGCTCACGGTGGAGCTATAAATGTTGTAGATCGAGCCGGTTTCCTTTTCCCGTACGATGCCCAGCGCGGTGAGGAGCGGCGAGGCGAGCATCAGCGTGAACATGACGAGCGCCGGCACCGTCGACCAACTGCTGCGGACTTCTTCATTGTAGAGATACCGGATCTCCAAGGCGATGGGACGCACGGCTCTCCTGGCCTCCGCCCGCGCCACCCCGCGGAGCTTGCTGACGTATTCGCTCACGAGGTCTTCGCCGAACGCCTGATTGATGGCGACGATGTAGCCCTTTGCAATATCCGTCTGAAGCGGAAATGTGCCGTCAAGGAATGTCTGAACGGAAACCGTTTCTCCTCCGGAAAGCTGTTCTTGAAACCGTTCGGGCACGATGATCGCCGCTCGGATCTTCGTCTCAGTCAGCAGCCGGTCGAGATCCTGCATGTCGGCGACATGGCCGCGATACGAGAAATAGCGAGATTGCATGAACCGATAGATATAGTCACGGCTCATCTGACTATGGTCGTGGTCGATCACTGCAAACGGGATGTTCTCGACATCCATGACCAGGCCGTAGCCGAACACCACCAGCCACAGCACGGGCATGAGGAAGGCCAGTCCAAGGAACAACCGGTCCCTGGTCGTTTCCTTCCACTCTTTGACCGCGACGGCTCTGACGCGACGCAGATTCATGGTATGAAGCGGTGGTCTTTATCCCCGTGTCAGGCCTATCGGGCCTCCGATGCCGCCTGTTCCAAGGCGCGGACGCGCGACACGAACACGTCTTCCAGGCTCGGTTGCTTTGTCCGAATACCTTGCACGGCGATGCCGCAATCGGCGAGCGCGGTTCGGATCCTGGCTTCATCCTGGACCGGATCATGCGACAAGAGGTGGATTCTTGATCCGGCCCAAGTCATATTCGACAGGCCCCTCTTCGTCAGTTGGGCCAGCGCGTGTCCTGGTTGGTCCGTCGTGATCTCTAGCAGCGGACCGGTTTCCTGCACGAGCTGTCGCTTCAACTCCGCGGGAGAACCCTCCGCGACCAGGCGTCCCGCATACATAAGCCCCAGCCGGTCGCAATGTTCCGCTTCGCTCATGTAATGAGTCGTGATGAGGATTGCCACGGCTTCCGTGCGAACCAGGTGTGAGAGAATCTTCCAGAACCGGCGCCGACCGATGGGATCGACTCCGGAAGTCGGTTCATCCAGAAACAACACTCGTGGTTGGTGGACAAGTGCGCATCCCAGCGCAAGCCGCTGGCGCACACCCATCGGCAGCCCTCCCGTGCGATCAAATTCATAGCCGCTGAGTCCCGCCATGTCGATGATCCAGGCCATACGCTGGTTCGTGTCCTTCCGATTCAAACCGTAGATTCCGGCGAAGAGCCTGATGTTCTCGACGACCGTCAGATCAAGATAGAGAGAGAAGGCCTGCGACATGTACCCGATGCGTTCTTTGATCGCGCCGCCCGCTTGCCGCATGTCAGCGCCGGCCACCCATCCTTGACCACCCGTGGGAGGCAGGATGCCTGTGAGCATCTTGATGACGGTGGTCTTCCCGGCTCCGTTGGCACCGAGCAGTCCGAAAATTTCTCCGGCCTTCACTGCAAAACTCACTTGATCCACCGCCCGAAAATCTCCGAAGTCCCGGACGAGCTCCCGCGCTTCGATGGCGAGGCCGTCGAATTGACCCGTTGCGAAACCCTCACGAAGCGCGGCTTGGGCGTCGGGCTGGTCATTTCGTTCCCGCAGCAACAACGACACGACGACATCCTCCAATTCAGGATCATCGATATGAACATGTTCGATAGGCAGTTCCCCCAGGGTCTTTTTGATCTCGGCGAGTGCCGCTGGGGCCTCCGTCTCCGGTGCAAAGACGTGGATGGAAGAGCCAAGTGTTTCCACTTGTGAATAGCGTGTCTTGAGCCGTTCGACCGCGTCCGATTGGGGGTTCGACTCGAAGGTCACGACCAGTCCTTTGGCCAAGGATCGAATCTCAGAGGGGCTGCCCGCCGTCAACATTCGGCCTTTTGACATGAATGACAGTCTGTGAAATCGGATCGCCTCATCCATGTAGGCGGTGGACACCAGTGCCGTCATTCCCTTGGCTTCCAACCATTCCGCCAGAATAGCCCAGAAATCCCGTCGCGAGACGGGGTCTACGCCCGTAGTCGGCTCGTCCAGAATAGCCAGTTCAGGTCCATGAATCAGGGTGCAGATCAAAGCAAGCTTCTGTTTCATGCCGCCCGAAAGGTGCTTCGTCGCCCGATCACGAAATCGGTCCAGCCTGGTCATCGCCAGCAACCGGGCCTTGTCTTCCCGCAGCCGTTCCTCCGAGGCCAGTCTCACTCGTGCGAAGAAGTCGATATTTTCTTCGACCGTGAGTTCCGGATACAGGTTCAACCCCAATCCCTGCGGGAGAAAGCCAAGATGAGGCTTTACGGCTTCTGCCGCCCGCTCGGAATCGACTGTGACGCCGAAGACTTCCACGCTGCCGCTTTCATAGGACAGCACGCCAGCGATAGCCTTCATCAAACTGCTTTTCCCCGCGCCGTCCGGTCCGATCAGACCGTAAATCTCACCCTTCCTAACCGTAAGTTCCACCCCGCTCACGGCCTCGTGACGCCTGTAGCGCTTGACGAATCCTGAGACGCGAACGATCGGGGCATCGCAACGCGGGACGGTTTCTTCCATTGGCCCTCTCTACGCGTGGAAACGTCAAGGGATCGGTACGGCCTGCTTACCGAGGTCGTACCCATGCGGCGTTGTCCATCCAGCGAATGATGGCGTCGGCCGGCAACCCCGGCGTCAGGCGATGTTCCGGATTGTCTTTCACATAGAGGCGGACCGCATAAATGAGCTTGACCCGTTCATCCGGTGTTTGAACTTCCTTGGGGGTAAATTCGGCCTTGGAGGCGATGTATCGGACAGTCGCCTCGAACGGCTGATCGGGAAAGGCGTCCGTATAGATTCGAGCGGGCAAATCAAGACCGATCTTTCCGATCTGTACCTCCGGGACATAGACTTGGAGGTACAACTTGTCCAGATCGACCAATTCGAGCAATGGCGCGCCGCCTGCCACTACTTCACCGACATCCACCATGCGCGTGGTCACCGTCCCATCGGCCGGCGCCACGATTGTGAGATCCTGCAAGATGCTCCGTGCTTCGGCGAGTGCGGCATCTGCTTGATCCCGTTGTCGTTCCAACGCGGCCACCTCGGCTTCTTTGGCTCGGATCCGTTGCCACCCCAACTCGGCCTGCCCCAGCTCTTTCGTCGCATGATCCAGCGAAGCCTTCGCGACCGAAATCTCGGTGACCGCGACTTTCCACCTGGCCTCGGCTTGGTCTAGTTGCTGTTGTGAGACGGCCTGCTCCCGGATGAGAGCCCGCATGCGCCCGACGTCCTGCCGTGCTTCGTACTCGACCGCGCGGGCTTTCGCGACCGCCGCATTTGCGCTCGCCACTTTCGCCGATGCGGCTTCGATGCTCAGTGGCACCTCCAAATTCAATACGGCAAGCTGGGTGTGAGCTGCCTCGACCTGCGCCGACTCCGTATCGACCAGGCGGGCCGCCTGATCGACTTTGGCCCGCATCTGTACATCATCCAGTCGGATGAGGACGGCGCCCTTTGTCACCTTGGCCCCTTCTCGAGCGTGGAGTTCGACGATCCGTCCGGGAAATTTACTGGCCACTGTAACGTGATCGCCTTCGATGCGACCGTTCGCTTGAATCAGCCCGTCGGGCAAACTGCCTTGTCCGATGAAGCGGGCGAGCACGTAACCCGAAACACCCACAAGGGCCGCGCCGAGTACGAGGACGAGATACGTCCGAGAGATCTTCATAGACAAGAGCATCCGACGATCATGCACTGAGATACGAAACGCGCCGGGATTCTTCCCATCCGCCGGTGTGTCGCACCACATGACAGATTGCGGTTGGAACTGTAACACAAGACGAGGCGCTAAGGACGATATCGTCACCTCCGTCTCATGATCCAGGCAGGCAAGGGGTAGAGTTCACGCCCGTCGTCCGGTGATATGAAAAGACACGGTTCTCAAGGGAATTAGCTCGTACAGGTCGAGCCAATCAAATTTCGTTGGCATATTTGACGGATAGTAAGGCGCCAATTCCGTCGGAGGTAGGCTTTCCGCTATGGACGTACACTGAATTTGAACATGTCGTGGCAGGTCGTGCAGCGGGCGGTCATGCTCGACAGGCGCTGCAGTATCTGTTGAGAATTTTCCTTCTGCGCAACCGCGTCCGCCAATGCATCCATGTCTCGATGGATCGACATGCCGATCTGTTTGAACGCCAGCGGCAGTTTCTCCATCAGCGCCGGATTGACGTCTGCAGCCAGCCCCATACCGGCCGCGCGAGCCGCTTGTTCTATTTGTTGGCGATCCGCAGGCTGATCCTGGCCTCCCAGGCCAGTCACTATTCCGTGCACGGCCTTGAGGAGGTGCCGCATCTCACCGAGCACGAGGTCCCGTTCATCCGCGCCCAGGAAGATCTCGGTACGACCGTCGGTTCCCGGCTTCGTCCAGCCCACGACAAAAAACCACATGCCCGCGGCGATCGTCGCCGTCCACAATGCCAATGAGACAGTGCCGATGCTCAATTTCATTTCACGCCTCGAGAAATTCGTGAAAGCTGTGGCAACGACTCAGCGGTCCGGTTCGAGCGTTGGGTTGACGGCAGTCCGCCACTCGCTGCTGTTGCACCGCGGAACATTTCCGCCTGCTGTTACGGAGCGATGTGCGAAACCTTCGTGGCCGACGCATCCGGCGCATCCTTTGCGCAACGGAAACCCATCCAGTTGATTTTGGTATTGGGATCGGTGCCATTACGCATCGCCGCGCGCATTGTAGTCGTACTGTCCATCCAGCCGCCGCCGCGGAACGCCTTCTGGGTTCCGGTCTCCGGACCTTTGGGATTCCGGTCCGGCGCGGCAGCGTAGTAGTCTTTGTCGTACCAATCAGACACCCATTCCGACACGTTCCCCAGCATCTGAAAGGCGCCGTACGGGCTGACACCGTTCTCGTACTTATCGACCGAAATGATCGGCGGATAGAGCAGCAGCCGCTCGGGACGGTCCCGTACCGGGCCTGACAGACCCGTGCGGCCGAAGTTCACGCGGCTCAATCCGGCCGGTTGATTGCCCCAGGGGTTGATCCGGCCGTCTTCGCCTCGGGCGGCCTTTTCCCATTCCGCTTCCGTGGGGAGACGTGTACCGGCCCACCGGCAGTAGGCATCCGCGTCGTACCAGCTGACGTGCATGATGGGATGATGGGCCATCGTTTCCTGGAAATTCCCGCCGTCGTAGCGCCAATCCAGTTGCGGCGGGCGGCCGGTGACGAGCACGAACTTGAGATACTCCAGCGCCGTCACTTCGTACTTGCCGATTTCGAAAGCATCCAGATAGATGCGCCGCTGCGGAAGCTCCGACCGGTACGCGACCCGGTCGATCTTCTTGTCGCTTCCCATCACGAACTCGCCCGCCGGCACCAGGACCATCTCATCCTTGGCCTTCCAGTGCGCGACTCGTTCGGCGGCCAGCTGCTTTCCCTGTTCGGTCCATTCCACGGTGATGTCCTGCGTGTCCAGCCCCCATGTGATGTGAGAGGTCATGTGAGCCAGACCGGCTACGGCGAACGCAAGGATCGCCGCATGGATGATTCGGTGGGATATCGTCCGGCCTTTTCGAGCGACGGTCTTTTGTTCCATGGTGCGGCCTCCTTGTAACGGATCTTGAAGATTGTTTCGACGCCCTATTCGTGCTGCGTTACGCGTACAGGCGGGGAAATGGCCCCTATTTCCGATTGAACGTCATGCGTGATTCCGGATTCGGGGGTCATCCCTTTTGCACAGCGGAATCCCGTGAGGTAGCTCCGGCGGTCCGGCGCGCCGGCATTCCGGCCGGCCGAACGAGCCACTTCCGGATCCTCGTTCCAGGACCCTCCTCGAAACACCTTGTCTGTTCCCCATTGGGGACCGGTCGGATTGCGGTTCTCGTCGCTCCGGTAGTAGTCCGGGTCGAACCAATCGGCGACCCATTCACTGACGTTCCCCGCCAGCTGATGGACTCCGTAGGGGCTGACGCCGCGATCATAGCGGTTGACGTTGGCGAGAGGAGGATACTTGAATCCCCGCTTCGAGCCTGGGTGCGCGATGTTGCTCTTGAGCCAGCCGGCAGGCTCATTCCCCCATGGGAACACCCGCCCGTCTTCGCCCCTTGCCGCTTTCTCCCACTCCGCTTCCGTGGGCAGCCGCTTCCCCGCCCACCGGCAGTACGCATCGGCGTCATGCCAACTCACATTGATCACGGGGTGAAGGGCGGCCTTTTCCGGGAAGGGACTCTCGCGCCAGAACTGCGGCCAATCCGCTCCCCTGGCCAGGACATAGCGAAGGTAGTCCACGTTCGAGACTTCGTACTTGTCGATCTCAAACCCGTCCACGTACACGTTGTGCTGAGGTTGCTCCTGCGGTCCTGCCGCTCTGTCGAGCTTCGGATCGCTCCCCATGACGAACCAGCCGGCCGGTACCTCGACCATGCCTTCCGGCGTGTCCATGGAAGCCAGCCGCTCCGGTCCGTCCAGAGGCGTCCAGAGCGGCGGTTCCTTGGAGGACTCGTGATCGGCCATTGCGTGGCTGCTCATGGCGAGACAGAACAACCACGCGGCTATGAGCTGAACGGGGGTAATCCCCATACCCGTCTATCCCCTTATCCCCTCCTCAGTGGTCCTGCTTCTCGACTATCGGTTCAATTTCTTTCTGCGCTTCTTCGGTGACGTTATAACGGACATACGCATGATCCAGTACTTCGTTCGCGTACAGCCGCCCCGTGGGAGCCGGGACCGCGATACGGATTTCCGTCGTCGCCTTCGAGTCGATGGTCACGGTTTGCTCAACCGAGCTTCGAATGTAGGGATGCCAGACGACCAGCTTATAGGTACCGGGCGGCACATCGGTCATGGTGAACCGGCCTTGCTCGTCTGTCTTGGCGAAGTACGGATTCGTCGCGGCGAGCCCCCAGCTCTCCATGTAGGCGTGAAAGCCGCATTGCATGACGAAGATCCGGCGGCCCTTGCTGAGATTGACCAATTGCTTCATCGGCGCGCCGGCCATGTGCCGATGGTACAGCGCGGCGTCGCTCCGATCCTTATAATTGTGCGGGTGCTGCGGATTCATCGGCAGCGGCACGTTGAACAAGACGCGCGGACCCAGGTGCGAGGTTTCATACGCTTGAATGTCGTGCATGACCGGGTCCATGTTGACGACCGTCACCGTCTGATCGTCCCTCACGACGGTCGTGAACGGGTCGAAGAGGCAGTCTTTCGCCTCGATTTGCGGCAACCCCCTGTCATCGAACGGCTTGCCTTTGTCGACTCCCTCCAAATACACCACCACCTCACGAAACTCGCCGATTGGCCCGACCTGAAACGGTTGCAGGATGCGCCAGCCCTGTCCGTCGGAAATGCGCCCGCAATAGAACGGGTCCGGCAACGTCGTGAGGTTGTATCCTTTCGGCTTGGGGACATTCCCTTCAAGCGTCACAGCCCCGGTCAGCGTGCCGCCGTCCGCGACCGTGATCTCTTCGTAGGCATGGACGGGAGTGCCCAGGATTATCGCGATCAGTGTTACCGTAAGATATTTGATCATCGTCCTTCCTCCGGCCTTTTCGTAATTCCAACGGTGGCTTCAACCTTTAAAAAACACGATGAGGGAGCTACGTGCTACAGGCAGCTCCCCCATCAGGTATTACGACATGACCAACCGCCTTACTTCATAGCGGTTGGAACGGCCTGCGGCTGCGGCGTGATGTCAGCATGCTTGGCTCCCATGCTCGCCGCGCCCAGCGGTTGAATCCGTGAGTCGCCGACCGGCAACACCCGGAGATACCCCCATTGCCCTGATTGCGTGTAGGGCAGCCGATTGTTCGACCACACGAAGTCTCCGGCCTGGCGATACGGTCCACCTGCTCCGCCGCGGATGAAGACATCGAGGGTCTCGGATCCGGCATACTCCACCACACTGATCATGTCGGCGCCCGGCATGTAGGGCTCGATCGGCCATTCATGGCCTTCGACTCCGAACATCCCGTTTTGTTCGCTATTGGCCCCAATCACGTGGATGCGGACCGGGTCGCCGGCATGCGCCTCGATTAGAGGCGTGGACGGATCTTCCGGTTTGTCCACGACGCAGGGTTGGAAAATCTTACCCAGTGAACAACCTTGCTCTTCTCGGAGCTTGTACGGTTCGGCGCGGTAGTTCACCGAGGTCAATCCCGCCACGTTCTGCACATAGGGCATGAACGCAGTCCCGATGATGTTGTCCTCGTCCTGGAAGTAGAGGGCGACATCACGATAGTTCCGCTTGCCCACGTTCTCCGGCAGGCTGGCGTCGACGATGACGTCGGCCCTCCAGGAATTCTTTTGCGAGAGGTCGGCCCCTGTGACAGGGTCACGGTACTGCGATCCCTTCGGACCGACGATAATGGCCCCGTACAATCCGTTACGAGGATTGACGACGATGTTGCCGCCATCCCATACCAGCGACGTCGTTTCCTTGTTGGCAGGATGCGCGTAGTAGGTATAGGCACGGCTCTCGCCGGGACCCACCGTCTGATCGCCGCCATTGTTGCCGACGTTCAGGCCCTGGCTGTCTTTCGGATCGAAGGCTAATCCAGGGGCGAAGAAGGACGCCCGGCTGGCCTTCATCTTGTTCTTCAGATTCACCTTGATGCAGTCGCCCAGGTTGGCCCGCAGCGTCAGCGGATGCGGGGTCGTCCCGCTGGACACCGTCGTGGCTTCCTCTTCGAGCGCGAAGATCTTGCCATCAGGCATGGTCATTTCGATCTTCCGCTCGAAATCCACCTCGATCACGTCCGGCGCCTTCTGGTTGAGTTTCATCGGGCGGTCCAACGCCACGACGTTGAAGTTCTTTACCGGAGCGTCGGCCGGACATACGGAACTGGGAGTGGCGGGAATTCCGAGTGGATTGGTCCCCTTCGGGAGCGGCTTGAGATCCGCCACTTCCTTATCGAGGACGCGCACGATGCCCCATCCGCCTTCGGCGAAGTGGGAGCTTCGGCCGTTGAAGTGAATGTAGTCTCCCGGCATGCCCTGGAATCCTCCTGCCTTGGTCACGAGGTCGTACCGCTCGGCGATCCCGACGTGAATCGAGTTCTTCCGATTGGCGTCCGCCGCGTACCGTTCCGTGAGGAAGGTATGGCCGGAGATCGTCCAGACGTGCGATTCGTTCATCAGCTGGTGCAACAGGCGGAACACCATGGTGTCCCCCGTATATGCCCGCAATAGCGGAGTATCAGGATCCCCGTGGATCGCGCTGCTGAACAGTTTCGACGTGTCCGGGTTGTTCGAGAGGCGTTGCGCGAACGGCTCCGCGCGGAAGTTGAACCCGCTGCCGGTCGTATGCGTGCCGCCGTTGATGTACTTGTTCGGGGCGTTCATGATCTTCTCGGGCATTTGGAACGACACCGTCTTGCCCGCTTCCAGGGCCACCTCGATCGGCTGTCCGGGAGGATTGCCGGCTTCGATGATGTTGACGGTGTGCGGCACTGTGTCGTGGATGGAGACCATCAATTCACGGAAGCTGCCGCTCACGCCGGCCCCGATCGGCTCGTTGCTGTGAATGTCCGCGATCGGACCGCTGTAGACGAGCTTGCCGTTCTTCGGATCGTGATAGGTTGATCCGAACGGCTCGACCAGCGTCACGCCGAACCCGCCGTGCGGCCAGGTCGTCGCGCCGAACGCGTGGTCATGCCAGAACACGGTTCCCATGTCGACGTCCACCCACCACCGATAGCGGACGAACTCCGGCGACACGAGATCGTTGGCCGGGTGGTTGTGCTTCAGCGGTTTAAAGAATGTCACCTGATCGCCCTTGATGTCCTTGATACGGGCAACCTCGGAGCAGCTCTTGTCGCGCGGCAGCGAGGCAGTGGCGTCGTTACCGTTCTCCAGGCAATCCATGCCGACCATGACTTCGGTGTTCACATGGAACGCCGTGGCGCCCGGAGCCATCTGGATCTTGATGCTGGTGGCGCCTACTTTGGCCCCTCCGACGAGCTTGGCGACCATCGGCGCAGGCAGCCCGTGCTTTGTTTTCTTGCCGAACATGGTGAACGGGCGTACCGACATCTCATATTCGAACCCGGAGATGACGCCGTCCGAGTTCCCCGTGTCGAACTGGAAGAAATGAGGATGGATGTTGATCTTGGACGACTGGAAGTTGGTGTAATCGTCGTCGTCCCATTCGCTGGTGAGCAGGAGGTCCACGCAGTCGTACACGTTGGCACGAATGACCGCGGGAAGCTTGAGGTCGTCGTTCGCTCTGATCAGACGCTCCTCTTCGTGCAGCACGTAGATTAGGCCGTCCTTGTCCACGATCGCTGGCTCTTTGCCCTGTTTCTTGGCGAGCGTGATCGGCATCCGGGCGAAGTGAATGTTGTAGGACTTTTGATTGGCATTGTCGGGACAGAGACTCCAACGGCCCTGTTCGCCCGGCTTGGCCGGCTCGGAGGTCCGTTCACCGTTGGCGTCCTGGTGGATCGGCTCCAGCCAAGGTGCGCCGCTGTGATTCGCCGAGAAGGGCACACGCTTCCCAAAGTGCGGCTTGAAGAGCGGCCAGGCCAGTTTCCCCGTCGTCGGATCGAACAGGATGGCCGGTCTGGTACTGTCATCCCACTTGGCCGCCCACTGATACTTGGGATTCTGCGCGGTGCTCTCGCGTTCGCCACGGGCAATGTTGCCGTCCCACTTCCAGTCCCACACGGTCGAATCGTAGGACAGAATCTGGCCCTTCTCGTCGTTTGTGTGGCCCGGTTGTCCTTGTGCAGGGACGAACATCTCGACCCAATCCTTGATGTTCACGATAACCGGATCGGATTTCCAGTTGGTCTTCTGGCTCTTGTCGACGATCTTGAAGGTCTTGCCGAACCAATCCAGGGTGGTCCCGATCAGCTTGTCGGACGAGACGCCTTGCTTGATGCGGCCCTTCCGGTCAGGTAACTCCTGTAGATCCGGCATCGAATCGGTGTGGGTTGAGCCGACCTGCAGCGTATTGTAAAAGCGGCCGTAACCCCACATGCCCGCCACATAATGATGGGCAACGTGGCAATGATAGAGAAACTCGCCCGCCAAATGCTGGCAGCCGCCTCCGCCGCATTCCGGCTCCAGGTCCAAGGCCTCAGACGGCCCGATGACTTCCACATCCACGCGGTCCGACTTGGTTCGGACGACGGGATATTTCACCGGGCCGTCTTGGCCCATGGCCCAGAGATTGTTGGGTTCTGTTCCCGGGCTCCGCTGCCAGCGGATCGATCCGCTGTGGGGATGATGGGAGTGGAACACCTCGGAACCGCCGTGCACTAGCCGCCATTTGACCGGATCGCCCAGATAACCGCGCGCGATCGTGGTGGGCGTGTCGCCGAAGGTGTAGGCGCTATAGGCCATCGATTCGTCTTCAAAGCCAAAATATTCATGCTGTAGGTGCATCTGATCGATTCCGAACGGCTCGCTGCGATAGTTGATGGCGCGGCCGCCCGGACGGTAGGCATCCGTCAGCGGATCGCGTTGCGGCAGGAAGTCGCCTTTCTTGTTCAATGGGCGGAAGGCTTCGTCGCCGATCTCATGGTAGAAGAGCACGAACTCGCGAAAGTCTGGACCGCTCCCGTTGTCGATGTTGACCTGCCAGCCGCTCCTGACTGACTTGTCGGGGCCGGTACCCAGCGAATCGAGATACTTGGAGCCTTTGGGTTCGACGATGAAGGCTCCGAAGAGGCCCAAGACCGTCAATTCACGGTCATGGCTGTAGGAGTGGAATTGCCGCACGCCTTCCTGCATGTGTGGGTGGATATACCATTCAAATTCCTGGGCGTTGCCCGGCGCGACGATGGAATCAGGATTCGTCGTCGTCGCCGGCCTGCCCGTTGCGCTGACGATCATGCTGGAGGCTTGGATGAACAGACTTCCATCCTCGCTTTCCATCTGATTGCGGAGCGTCATCTTGACACAGTCGCCTTGGTTGGCGCGGAGCACCAGCGGTTGAATGACGTCGCCCTGCAGCCCCGTGGAGACGGAACCGGGATCGTATCCGTCTTGTTCGCGGGATGCCTTGTTCTTGGATTCCTCGGCGCGGGCCTTCACGAGGTCCTCAGTCAGCACATACATATAGCCGGGATAGTAGTCGAGCCAGCGGTTCAACGTGATCTCGATATTGATCATCGATACATCGTAGGTCTTCGTCGGTACGTTGGCCGGACACTTGCCTCCCGACGACATGACCGGCTCACCCTTGCTTGAATCCGTCATGAGCAGGAAGCTGCTGCCGTCCTGCCCCATGTACTGGTGCATCATGGACATGTTATTGAACGCGCCGGAGGTCTGCTGCGCCTGCGCGTCCTTCTGGGCCTGCTCTTCAAGCCGGCGCATCAGGCGATGGTGCTGAAGCTCCATCTTTTCCGATCGTTCAGGTCGTCCTTCGATCGTGTCCTCCACGACCGTCTGGCCCTTCAACTGCTGGGTCCAGCCAGGCAACGCCACTTGGGTGGCATGGCCTTCGTGCGATCCTGCATCTCCCGCAACTGATGGCCATGGCGTCGCCATGAGGCTGGCCGCCAGCAGCACGCTGTGCAGCAGAGCCACGGTGCCGGGATGTTTCCGGCTGCGTTGAGGTTGAACTAGAAAAGACATACGGCCTCCCCTGTTGTACCCGCCTCTTCGGCGGCTGGTTGAAACACGTTTCCTGTCAATCCTTCAATCAATGACTTACTCCTGGTTCCATGTAGTCAGAGCACCGGCCTCCGAGCGACCTCCGGCCAACAACCGGGAAAAGGATAGAGCTGGTGAAGGCTTCCTTCTTTCGAAGGAGGGTCATTCGGAGGCCGGTCCTAATCACCCGGGCCTTCACCAGCGCTCCGCTCATAGCGCAATAGATATGCCGATCGTCTTCTTGGCGTTGTTCTGAAGAAAGTCGCTGTGAATCGAGAGCTTGAATAATGTGATCTTGTCCGGACAGCCGATACACTTCCGGGTAGTTCTTCTAGCTTTTTGGACAAAAATCCCTAGGTCATGTGGAAATTCAAAAATATCGCCAGCTTCGGCTGTCCAATTTGTTAGACATAGAAGTAGAGGGTTTGGGGAACAATGGGGCAATCGGCACTTCGGAGTCTGCTCTGAGCACCTGATCAGAGGGAGCGATGCAGGTCGCGATCCTTATCATGTTGGTTCTTGCCATGATCGCTTCGCCCATAGCTTCCAGGCCTACTCCGGTTTGTGCCATCGAGTTCGTCGCCGATCAAACCATCCGGGCGGAAGGGCGTGTGCATCGCAGCAGCCTCTATTACCGCGACGATATGTGGAGGATCGAGCACAACGATCCTGGTTCGGTGGATATTACGATTGTCAGAAAAGATAAGGGACTGATCTGGCTGCTCATCGGGCGGATGAGGCAATTCGCCACTTTGCCCTTCGACGACTCGACCGATGTGATGCTGGACCGTACGTTGGTCAACGAATCTGGCCGCGAATTGATCGGCACAGAAATCCTAGACGGACATCCCACTGCTGTGTATCAGGTCAGCGTGCAGAACGGCGAACAAGTACTCGTGTACTACCAGTGGTGGGCTGACGACATTCAGCTGCCGCTTCGTCTCGCTCGTCAAGACGGTGCCTGGGTCGTTCAGTACAAGAACGTGAGGCTTCGTCCAGTGTCGTCCAGTTTCTTCGAGCTGCCGCTCAATTACCGCCCTGTGGAGACTCAGCCATGACTGAGGGTGTTACGTCAGTCCGTGCTCGCGCAATTTATTATAAAGGCTTGACCGGCTGATCTTCAGCAATTTGGCCGCCTTTACGCGATTCCCTGACATAGCGCTCAGTGCCTCTCCGATGCGGAGTCGTTCTGCCTGCCGCGCCGCGGACCGCAGGTCCTCTGTTTTTGGCCAGGACGGCTTGGCCGCAAGATCCGAACAGATCAGGGCTGGTCCGGCTGTCGTGACCACGGCTCGCTCGATGTAATGCTGCAGTTCGCGCACATTACCCGGCCACGCCGCTTCGCTGAGCGTCTGCAGCACTTGGGATGAAACCGTTCGCATTGGCTGATGGTGACGTTCGCAAGACGCCGCGAGAAACCGTTTGACCAGCAAGGGGATGTCCTCGCGGCGGTCGCGCAGGGATGGCAAGAACAAGGGCAGAACCGCGAGGCGATAATACAGGTCTTGGCGGAAGGCCTTGGCTCCGACGAGTTCGGCGAGGTCCTTGTTCGTGGCCGAGACGACCCGCGCGTGGATCCTGATCCGCTCGGTGCTTCCCACCGGCCGGATCTCGCTTTCTTGAAGGACGCGGAGCAGTTTGGCCTGGAACGTCGGCGTCGTGTCACCGATCTCGTCGAGAAAGATCGTTCCGTCTTCAGCCGTCTGAAACAGTCCACGTTTGTCAGAGATTGCGCCCGTGAAGGCTCCGCGGACATGTCCGAACAACTCACTCTCCAGCAGGGTCTCGGGTAAGGATCCGCAATCCACCACGACGAAGGGCCGGCTCTTGCGTTCGCTCAACTCATGAATGGTCCGTGCGACTAATTCCTTACCGGTTCCGCTTTCTCCTTGGATGAGCACGGTGGCGGAACTGTCCGCTACCAGCCTGATCATGTCGAACAACTCCCGCATCGCGGGGCTGTGCCCGACCAGGCCGCACAGGGTGTCGTGCCGGGTGTTGGAAACGGAGGGCTGGCGCGAGATCCGGCTCTGCGATTCGTTATGCTTGAACAACACCAGCATGGACGTCGTCTCTCCCAGGCTCGAAGCGAGGGGAAAGGCCCGACGCATTCCGCAAGGAGTGTCGTCCTCTTCAGGGAAGCAAACCATGGAGGCATCCGGCGTCTCGATGACCTTGAGGGCGGGGCAGGTCTCGCAGGCTTGGCGTCGATGGGCGAAGGCTTGATAGCACTTGGCGTCCGGTTGCTCGTCTGCGGACGCGGTCGACCAGGCGGCATCATTGGCATACATGACGTTGAAATGGCGGTCCATCACCGCCACGCGATCGGTCAAACCTCCGGCCAGCGATCTGATGGCGTCCAGTCGGGCATTCAGAACGGGATCGGCGATGGAAGGATTGTCGACAGAGTCTTGCTGAGATCCGGCCATCTCATTCCTTCCTTTTCCTTACTTCCATTTAGTTCCGATCTTGTTCAGCCCTGGCTTCTAGGGAGACTCTGAGCATCGAGCAGTAACTGCTCGATGCAGGCCTTCAGCTCTCCGACCCTGACCGGCTTGTCGAAGTACACGGTCGCTCCTGCCTGAAGCACGGCGGCCTTGACGGCCGGATCGCCGAAGGCGGTCATCACGACGATGGGGCAGGCGGGTGCCACCGTGCGCAGGCGACTGATGTATTCTGCCCCTCCGGCCGGCATCCGGAGGTCGGTCAGGATGAGGTCGGGTACGGATTGCAGGACCGCTTGAAACGCCTCGTCTCCGTCCCGCGCCTCACGAAGTTGATAGCCGGCGCTCCAGAATTCATCGCACAACAGGCTGCGCATCTCCCGGTCGTCTTCGACGATCAACACGACCTCCGCATGGCGGTGAAGCACGGACTCCTCCATTGTCAGGCCGTTCAGGATGCAGTCTGTAGGCCTTAACGAGCAAGGCACGTGCCTGCTACGAGAGAGCTGAAGAAGTTCGGAATTTCTCGGCGCGGTGTCGCCGAATACAAGAAGACTGACGAGAAAGACGACAGACAGCCATCCGATGCTGTCGCGAGATGCCCCACTGGCGGACCCGTTCCGGTGCTCCGAACTATGCCGGAGACAAGGCGTTGCCGCCGTCCGAGGCTTTCGGCAGGAGGATTGTAAACGTGGTGCCCTTACCGGGCTCGCTCTGTACCGTGATGGATCCCTGATGCTCATCGACGATGCCCTTGACGACCGTGAGACCGAGCCCGGTGCCTTTTCCGAACTCCTTCGTCGTAAAGAAGGGTTCGAATATCCGTCCGACAATCTCTGTCGGGATGCCTTGGCCCGTATCAGAGACGGACAAGGCCACATGGCCAGTGCGAGGCTCAAGCCCGATCCGCAAGGTGCCCTGTTCCGGCATGGCATGAAGTGCGTTCATGATGAGATTGATCAGCACCTGGCTGATCTGGTCGGCATCGGCCCACACGGCGGGGCAGAGCGGGGCAAGATTCAACTCGAGGCTGGTGTGGGTTTTCGCCAGTCGTTCATGAAACATCTCGACCGTGTTTTCCACGACAGGCTTCAGATCGAGGGGGCCGCGCATGGGTGGTTTCCGTCTGGTAAAGGCCAGAAGTTGGTTCATGACTCTCGTGATCCGTTCGACCTGAACGATGATCGTCTGGAGGCCTTTCCTGACCGGCTCTTCCCGGACGCGATCCAGTAAATATTCCGCGCGTCCGAGAATGACGTTCATCGGTGTGCCGATCTCGTGCGCCATGCCGGAGGCAACGGTGCCGAGTTCGGCAATGCGCTCGGTCCGGCGGAGCTGCTCTTCCATGCGTCGCCGCTCGGTGAGATCGCGGAGAATGACCGTGTAGAATCGCTTGCCCTCGACCGCGACTTGCGAGATCGAGGCTTCGACCGGAAACTCCTCCCCGCCGGCCTTGAGGCCCGTGACCGTTCCGAGCGCGCCCATCTTACGGGCTGTCACGCCGGATCCTCCGAAGATCTCCACATGGCGCCGGTGTGCCTCCCTGAAGCGGGCGGGAATGAAGCGATCGAGCGGTTGCCCGAGGGCGTCCGCCCTCGAACACCCGAACATCCGCTCGGCCGCGTGATTGAACATGACGATGCACTGGCCGTCGTCCAGCGTCAGGATGGCGTCCATCGCGGCTTGAATGATCCCCTCCAGCCGGAGTTGCGTGATCAGGTAGCGTTCCTCCGCTTGCCGCCGGCCGGCGAGCGCGCCCATCACGGCCGTCTCCGCATAGGCCCGTGCTTCTTGCGCGGCCGTCAGAAGCCCTTGGGTGTCTGCCCGTTCGGCCTTCATCGCCTCCAGAACCTTGTGATGTCCGATCTCCGCCGTCTCAAGAGAAGATGTCGCGCGCTTGTGCCGGTCCAAGAGCCAGGCGATCAACCAGAGCACGCCCGTGCCCAGGGTCCGGTTCACCAATGCATAGGGAGGTGCGTCGGCAGGATTGAATGCCAGATCCGCCCAGAGCAACGCAGTGGCGGCTGTGCAGACCACGACCGGGGCGCGTTCGCGGTCCGAGAAAAACGTCAGGAGGAGCGGGATGACGTAGAGTACGGAGACGGCGATGCCCGAAGGAGCCAAGCCATCGGCAAGAAAAATGCCCAGGGTCAGGACAAGGGGCATGGTCAGGGGGATGGGACGGGACAACGCACTGCCGACGTCGTTCATACGGTCCGATTCGGCCTGGACTGGCCTGGAGTTTAATCCTCCGCCTGGGCCGTCCCTTCGATCTCGTCGAGTTTGCGATAGAGGGTTTTTCGATCAATCCCCAATAGGTGGGCGGCCCGATACTTGTTGCCTCCCGTTTTTTCGAGGATCTTCCGAATATATTCCTTTTCGACTTCATGCAGCGGCAAGGTTTTTTCGGCTGCTTCGTCGAGGATGCGGCGATCACCCCGTGAGCCTTGGACCGGAGCCGGCAGGTCCTCCGGCAGGATCTTCTCGCCGCGGCTCAACGTCACCGCCCGCTCGATCACGTTCTCCAGTTCTCGCACGTTGCCGGGCCAGTCGTAATCGATCAACATGGCCAAGGCCGATTCACCCACCGCCTTGACGCCATTGCCGCGCGCGTGACCGCACTTGCGCAGAAAGGCCTCGATCAGCAGCGGAATATCTTCCCGGCGCTCTCGAAGCGAAGGCAGTTTCAATTCGATGACGTTCAGCCGATAGTACAGGTCATCGCGGAACCGCCTGGCTTTGACTTCTTCCGCCAGGTTCAGATTGGTCGCCACGATCACGCGTACGTCGACGGCGACCGATTTCGTGGCGCCGACTCGCCGGATGTCCTTTTCCTGGATGGCGCGCAATAGCTTGGCTTGCAGTATCAGCGGGAGCTCGCTGATTTCGTCCAGGAACAACGTGCCCTTCTGCGCCTCCTCGAACAGCCCGCGCTTGTCCGCCTTCGCGTCGGTGAATGCGCCCCGGACGTGGCCGAAGAGTTCGCTCTCCAGCAACTGCTCGGGGATCGCGGCGCAGTTGACCGGCACGAACGGCGATGCCTTCCGGTCGCTGTTGTAGTGAATGGCTTTCGCGACCAGTTCCTTGCCGGTGCCGCTCTCACCGGTGATGAGAATATTGCTCGGACTATCCGCGACCCGTTGGATCAGGTCGAAGAGGGTCTGCATCGGTTTGCTCTTCCCCAGGATTTGGTGAAAGCTGTATTCCTTGTGCACTTCCTTCCGGAGCCGGCTGACCTCCCGTCGGAGGGAGGCCTCGCGGATCACCCGTTCGATCACCCGCAGCAGCTCCTCCTTCTTTACCGGTTTCGTCAGATAGTCGCTCGCCCCGTGTTTCATCGCCTCGACCGCGGTTTCCACCGATCCGAATGCCGTCATCAGGACGACCCCGATGTCCGGATAGAGACGCTTGATCGCCGAGAGGAGCTCAAGGCCCTCGACGCCTTTCATGCGGAGATCCGTCAGAACCGCGGCATAGTCGGCCTCCTTCAAGCGGACCAGGGCTTCCGCTCCGTTGGCCGCCGTCGTGACTTGATGGCCCCGATCCTTCAACAAGTCGGAGACCGTTTCGCGCAGGGCCTCGTCGTCGTCCACGACAAGCACCGCTCCCCATTCTTCCGTCATGACTATCCCTTTTCGATCGAATTCGATGGGCATGCCGCGCGGGCATCCCTCAAGGCGGAAAGGGTAAGTGCTGTTGCCGTCTTTTGCAATAGCCCTCCGCTCCCTGCTTCGAGTGGGGATGCGAGGCGTTTGATTCGAGCAGTCCCCGGACCGATGCGGGCTCGGCGGGGTGGTTGCCGATGAGTGGTCGAGAGAGCACAGCCGCCGTGAAGTTGCGCGGCGGGCTGTTACGAGCCGCGTGACAGCTCGTGAATCGATCCTGCCCTGCCGGGCGAATGGGAATCTTGAAAGGTTGGGGTGAGGTCCAGGTGATGGGTCAGCAGTTTGAGGACGTCCTGCACCTCCGTCTGATGATCCAGGTAGAAGCGGGCACGAGAACCGTTTTCCGCCCCGACGCGCACTCCCATCACCAGGCCTTCGTTCAGCGAGAACACCGTTTCGTCCGTTTCGTCGTCTCCGATGTAGAAGAGACCGTCCCGACGGAGATGGGTCATGAGCGCCGAGGCCGCGGATCCTTTGCCGGACTGGCCGGGGGGCAGAACGTTGATCGAGTGCTTACCCATGATCAGGGAAGGCGCAGGGGTCAGCCGGTTGAGGATCTGCAGTGCGCGGCGGCAGGCGGCCGCGGGGTCCGGTGCGCATCGAAAGTGGATGGTGAGCGTGTAACGCTTGTCTTCGATCTCTCCGCCCGCCGCCGCCATCGAGTCGGATTGTTCGTTCGCGAGCTCGCGCCGCCAGTGTTCGCAGACCTCCTCGGCCAGGCGAAGCGTTGTGGGACTCGACAGGGGACTCTCGATGCCGTGATTGCCGATCAAATGCGGCACTGAGCCGTTCACACGCCGGGCCAGATCGGCGACCGACCGTCCGGAGATGATCGCACAGGTCGTTCGCTTGGCCAGTTCCGTCAGCCACCCGCCCGTCTCGCGCGGCAGGGTGACACCGTCCCGGTCGGCCGAGATAGGGGCGAGCGTGCCGTCGAAATCGAACGCATAGAGCAGCGGCCGGCCGGCCAGGGCGCCAAGCGCGCGTCGTCCTTCCTCCGACAGTAGATGGATCATGCCTGGCCTCTCGTGCTGATCCGGGTATCGCGCGTGCCTGTCTGCCGATCGACACGGGCGCGCTGCCGCATGCGCGCGGCGTCCATCAACATCCGGCCCGCCCAACGATAGACGTTGAACTCCTGCACGATGCCGCGCATGCTGCGCATCCGTGCGCGCTGTTCGACCGGCGGCATCTTCAACGCAACGTGCAACGCCGCGGCGCATTGATCGATGTTGTAGGGATTCACCACCAGCGCGTCCGGCAGCTCCGTCGCGGCGCCGGTAAATTGACTCAGGATCAGTACGCCTTCCTCGTCGTCCCTGGCCGCCACGAATTCCTTGGCGACGAGATTCATGCCGTCATGCAGGCTGCTGACGATGCAGAAGTCGGCGCCGCGGTAATAGGTCGTGACTTCCTGCGGGTCATGGTGCTCGATCCGCAGGTGGATGGGACGATAATCTTCATGGCCGAACCGATGATTGATGCGATCGGCCATCGCGACGACCTGCTCCGTCAGTTGACGGTACTCGTCGATCTTGGACCGGCTGGGTGCCGCGATCTGCACGAACGAGAAGGAACCGATCCATTCGGGTTCCAGCTCCAACAGCCGCTCGATGGCGAGAAAGCGCTCCAGAATGCCTTTGGTGTAATCCAGACGCTCGACCCCGACGCCCACGCGATGGGTGTGGGGCAGGCCGTTGATGGCCCTGATGTGAGTTCGGCAGCTGGGCACGGACGGCTGCTCCGGCTGTCCCCGGGTCGGCCAGGCGATTGAGATGGGATACTGCTTGACGGTCGTCAGCTTGCCGCCATGGGAAATCGTGGAGCTGTCCCAATCGATTCTGGCCTCCAGGGAGCGGTCGACCGTATTGATGAAGTTGCTGCAATGGAAACGGGTATGGAACCCTAGAATGCTGCTGCCGAGCAGGCCTTCCAGAATCTCCCGGTGCCAGGGACAGATCGCATAGCGCTCGGGGTTCGGCCAGGGAATATGCCAGAAGGTGATGATGGTCGCATGAGGCAGGTGATCCCGCACGATTTTCGGCACCAACGCGAGATGATAGTCCTGCACGAGCACGACCGGATTGTCGGTCTTGGCTTCCTCCAGTACCGCCATGGCAAAGCGCTCGTTGATTTCCTTGTACCGTTCCCAATCCGAGGTGCGGAACACGGGGCGCACGTGGGCGAGGTGGCACAGAGGCCACAGGCCTTCGTTGGCGAACCCGTAGTAATACCCGTCTTCTTCTTCGGGCGACAGCCAGATGCGGCGGATTTCGTAGGCCGGATGATCCGGAGGCACCCGGACGTGGGCGCGGGCGTCGACGACCTCGCGGTCCGCGGTTCCGCTTCCGTGCGCGATCCACACGCCCGAGCAGGCGCGCATTACGGGCTCCAGAGCGGTCACGACACCGCTGGCCGGCACCTGAACTTCCACGTGCGGTCCGTTCCACACATGAATGTAGGGCTGGCGGTTCGAGACGATGAGCACCTCGTCGCCGGCCAGATGATCGTGGAGAATCGCCTTGAGCGTGGCCGGCGTCCAGCTCATCTGGCTTTCGTCGCGCATGCGCTTGTCGGCTTCGAGGTCGTGGATCAGCGCGCGGAGATCCTGGGCCACCGGCTGCAGTTCCGAATGGTGATTCTGGTTCTTGATGAGAGCGACCAATCCTTCCCCCTGCAACATCGATTGCACGCCCGACACCCAGCCGCGCCAGCTGAGGTGCGCGACGAGCACCGTCACGAGCGAGATCACGGCGCCGATGATTGCAAAGAGATAGAAGAGGTACCATTTGGTGTCGGTGCTGCGCCGCTGCACCCAGCTCATATCGTGCACGAGCATCAAGCGGCCCATCTGCCGTCCGCTGGCTTCGATGCCCACGGCCGACACGTGAACTGCGCCGTGGGGAAGCCGCAGCATGGCGGTTTGTTCCGCCTTGATGGTCCCGGGACCGTCGCAGGGAATCGAATCGGGATACGTCAGGGTCTTATAGGCCAGACGGTTGTCGCGATCGCAGAAGCCTACGGCGAAGAGCCGCTCGTCCTGGATGATCCGATTGAGATAGTTCAACAACTTTGTTTTTGAGTCAGTGGAAGCCAATAGATCGGCCAGCGGAGCCTCGACCATGCGGCCGATGAGCTGGGAACGGATCTCCAAGTCCCGCACAAACCATTTCAAGGTGAGACTGTCCACCAAGGGAATGACCGCGTAAGCCAGAGCGGCCAACACGAGAGCGAGGGGAAAAAGAAACCTTAAAGATAGGCGCATACGTTCACCTCTCGTTTACTTCGGTCGAGAAATCGCCTATGGTGGGGGGATGTACCCCTACGGTCTTATTGGCAATTGTCAGACCTCCGCGTTGATCAGCTCGGCCGGCGCCGTGGAATGGATGTGCGCGCCGCGCCCCGACAGCCCGCCCATATTCGGACGGCTGCTCGATCCCGACGGAGGCCATTTCTCGATCACAAGTCCGATCGGGTCCAAGGAACCCACGACGACTCAGCAGTATCTGCCGAATACCAACATTTTGATCACGACGGTCACCAGCCCCAACGGCGATGCGTTTCAAATCACCGATTTTTGTCCGCGTTTCGAGCAGTACGGCCGCGTCTATCGTCCGGCTGCGCTGTTCCGATTGGTCGAACCGCTGCACGGCACGCCGGCCATCCGGGTCAGCTGTCAACCGGTGTCCGGGTGGGACAAGGTCCCCGTTCCTCCCGTGAGAGGAAACACGCATCTGCGCTATGACATCCGCGGGGAATCCCTGCGGCTGTTGACCAACATGCCGTTGACGTACCTCTGCGAGGAAATTCCGGTCGCGCTGACGCGCAAGTTCTATTTCGGCCTGACCTGGGGACTCGGCATCGAGGACGATCTCATCAAAGTCACCCATGACTTCCTCGACCAGACGGCCCGCTACTGGAGAACCTGGGTCAAGCATTGCTCCGTTCCGTTGCTGCATCAGCAGGAGGTCATCCGCTCCGCCTTGGCCCTGAAGCTTCATTGTTTCGAGGACACGGGCGCCATTCTCGCCGCCATGACCACCAGTCTGCCGGAAGAAATCGGCGCGCCCCGCAACTGGGACTATCGATACTGCTGGCTCCGCGACGCCTATTTCGCCCTGACTGCATTCAACAATCTTGGGCACTTCGAGGAGATGGAAGCCTTTCTGAACTTTCTCCTCAACATCGCCCATACGCATGAACATTCGCGCGACCGGTTGCGGCCCGTCTATACGCTCAGCCAGGGCCTTCCGCTTCCTGAAACCGAACACGCCAACTGGGCCGGCTACCGGAACAGTGTTCCGGTCCGCAGTCAGAATCAGGCCGCCGATCAGGTTCAAAACGACGCCTACGGCGAGATGATCCTGACCTTCACGCCGATTTTTTTCGACGAGCGGTTTTTTGACCTGCGCACCAAGGATCTGGACGGGCTCCTGGGCCACCTGGCGCAATTGTGCGTCCGCAGCATCGGCGAGCGGGACGCGGGTTTGTGGGAAATCCGCGACGGATGGCAGGAGCATTCCTTTACCAATCTGCTCTGCTGGGCCGGGCTGGAACGTCTCGAACGCATTCAACAAGCGGGACACCTCCGTTCGATTGCCCTGGACTTGACCGCCGGCCGACTTCGAGCGGCCCAGGCCTTGCTCCGTGGTGTGCAGGAGGGATCGCTTCGGAACGGTCCAAGTGATTCTAGCCACGACGCGGCTCTCTCGCAACTTGCCATCTTGGGCTATCCTGATCGCCATCTATGCGAATCCACCGTGCTGCACATCGTCGATGATTTGGCGTTGAAGCGCGATGGTACGGACACGGGGTTTTTCTATCGATATGTCCGCAAGGACGACTTCGGAACACCGGAGTCCGCATTCGTGATCTGCTCCTTTTGGATCGCGCAAGCCCTGGCTCGCTTGAGCCGGCTCGCCGAGGCGCGCCATATTCTGGATCGCGTGCAGGCCGCCGCCAATCACGTCGGACTATTCTCGGAACACTTCATGCCCGGATCGAACATTCAGTCGGGAAACTTTCCTCAATCCTATTCTCATGTAGGCATGATCAATGCCACTTTTGCCGTCAGCCCCCCCTGGAGCGACGTTCTCTGAGCGGTGCCGAGCGGCCATGAACGGGGCGGTCATCCACCGGTTTTTTCGACGTGGATGGTCGCGGTCGGACTGATCTCGCTTTTGGGGTTGTCCGCGTCGAACCAGACGTTGAATTGCAGGGTGCCGGACCGTATCGGACAGAGGCTGGCCGTCTCCCCAGGGGCAATCGTGATGACATCGCCGATATCCCCGAAGAACGAGCTCACACCTTTCTTGCATCCCAGTTCTTCGAGCAGACGCACGGAAAGAAATCCGATTCGCACCGGGGTGGCGCGAAGATTTTCCCAGCGAATCTCCTCCCCGGATCGTGCATAGACGGTCGTCGGCTTCACGACGTCCGAAATGCGGATCGTGCGGACGACCCCGCGGCTGTCCGAAAGCGGCGAATGGCCGCAAGCCTGGAACGTCCAGACGACGGCCAAGAGAACAAGACCGATACCTGCCCGTGCCATTCCGTTACTCCTTCGGTTGAACTGCGAACAATGGTCCGGCCAAAGTGAGCCGTCCCCTCGGGCGGGCTCGGCTTTCACATATTCGATCGGGTCAGCGAAACGGTGGAAACAGCGTTAACGCGAGGACCGGCGGGTGCAAAGACGACGACGGTTCCGCCGCCGCGTCGGCGGCGGGCGGAGGCTGAACAGCAGCCGGTGGAATCGACAGGCTTTTGAAGATCGACGTCGTAAAAAGATTGAATGACGCCGCCGGACGCATGAATGCTCCGGGCACGGCGAGAACGGCCGCCGGGACCTCATGCTCCGCGCGGGGAGCGTCGCCTATCTGGTTCGTTGCATGAATCATCGTGTCGTGAAATGCGCCCGGCGGTTTTTCTGCCAGCAACGTTCCTCGTGTTGATGACACGAGGGACGAACCTCCCCGTAGCTCACGATCTTCAGCTTTCCGGCCGGCACGCCGAGATCTTCGAGGTAATGTTTGGCCGATTTGGCGCGTTTCTCTCCCAAGACGAGATTATAGGCCTGAGTGCCCCGTTCATCGCAATGCCCTTCGATCACCACGGACTTGTCCGACAGGTTATTGATCAGCTGGGCATTCGTATCGAGGACGGAATGGGCATCGGCCCTGATTGTGTAGCGATCCAAGTCGAAAAAGATGTCGGTCAGGACAGGGTCGGCATCCCCTACCGCAGCGGCACCTGTCGATGATTCAGGCCGCGGGGAGCTCTGATGTGGTGCTGAGTCAGCCGGCTGTTCCAAGCGGGATGCGGCGACCGAAGAACCGCCGGCCGCACTAGGTGGAGCAGGCTGGTGATCGGGGAACGTCACGATCTTGTCCGGCACAATGTTTTCGACCGGGGCGGCCTTGGCGGAGGCCGGCGATTGCTGCTCGCCGGCTGAGGAAACGGCACGCTTGGCACAGCCGGCAGTCGTGCCGAGCATACCGAGGCAGAGGCATAGACAAACAAGTTTCACTGTCTGGAATCGATCGATCATCGTGCACCCATGCTGTGAGTAAATGAGGAGATTGCCCTTGCTCCAGGCTCACTTAAATAGCATGAGACGGCACGCCTTGGCAAAACCCCTCTGCTCCTCCAGCCGTCAAGGGATACACGACCTTCAGATATCTTCACGAATTGGATGGCTCCGGGGGACAGATTGTCCGTGGTGGAGGCCAAAAGGGACAGTTTGTCCCTTCAAGTGGGATCCGACCGTTGCCTGCGCAGTTCTATTGCCACCCAAAAAGATCCCTGGATTTACACCCGCATCTCCCTTGGGACGCCCTAGTGCCATTTGCCGATGCTTGGCAAGGGCTTTCACTGGTCCCTTGAGACGAGTCCTGAAGTCTGGGTACACTTCTTTCATACCTTCAACTCGACTCCACACTGTCGAAGCGAGGTGATCATGGCGGAACCCTATCGCATTCTCTTGGCGGACGATCATGTGTTGGTCGCAGAGGGCATTCAGAAACTGCTCGAGCCGGAGTTTCAATTGGTCGGCATCGTCGCAGACGGTCGCGCGCTCATTGCAGAGGCGGCGAAGCTGCAGCCGGACATTGTCGTCGTCGATATTTCCCTGCCCTTGCTGAACGGTCTTGACGCGTCGGCACAGCTCAAGAAGCACCAGCCGGACCTCAAGATTATCGTGCTGACCATGCATTCGGAGCAAAACTTCGTGACCCAGGCGTTTCGAGTGGGCGCGTCCGGCTACGTACTCAAACAGTCCGTCGGATCGGAATTGGTCCAGGCGATCCGCGAGGTCATCAAAGGCCGGACATTCGTGTCGCCGATGGTTGCGCAGAGTCTGGTCGATCAGGCGGTCAACAAGTCCTCGAGCGAGACCTCCGTCGATGCAGAGCGCGCCTTCGCGCCGACTCTGAGCTCACGTCAGCGCGAGGTATTGCAGCTCGTGGCTGAGGGTAAGGCGACCAAGGAGATCGCGTCTATCTTGAACGTCTCCGTTAAAACGGTCGAGTTCCACAAAACCAGGATCATGAAAGAGTTGCGCTTGAGGACGGCAGCCGAGTTGACGAAGTACGCCATTGCCGCGGGATTGACGTCGATCCACTAACAATACAAAATTACAAATCCGAATCTCGAAAGACGAAATTCGAAGCAGGAAATTCGGGACGGAACCCAGGAACTTGTTTTGAACTTAGAGCGACGTAATGCCCTGGGCGAGGGCAAACTTGATGAGATCGGAAGTGGTATGCACCCCGAGTTTTCTGGTGATGTTCGCCTTGTGAAACTCCACGGTCTTCATTGAAATCTTCAACTCCTGGGCAATCAGCTTCGTAGACCGACCATCCGCCAGCAGCACCAAGATTTCCCGCTGGCGGGCCGTCAGATCGCTTGAAAATCCCTCGGGTCTGAACCATTCATGCTCCATCGCCTCCCGCACCTCCGGGTCGATCTTCGACGACAGAAACCGCTTGTTGGCCAGGACGCTGTCGATGGCCGCGCGCAGCTCGTCCGAGGCAGATTGTTTAAGGACGTAGCCCGTGGCTCCGGCCCGGAACGCTTCACTGATCGAGACGGCTTCGGTCAGCATGGTCACCAGCACGATCTTGACGGAGGGCAACAACTTCTTGAGTTGCCTGGTTGCGACGAATCCGCTCATGCCCGGCATACAGGCATCAAGGAGGATCACGTCCGGCCGGCACTCTACGGCCTTCCCGATGATGTCTCCCGCGTCCTGGATGGTTCCGACAATGGTGAAATGAGGGTCGAGGAGCTGGCGAATGCTCTCCAGCACGAGAGGATGATCATCCACCAATAGCACTCTTGCCGTTTTCATGGGCTTGGCGCTTCCCAGTTCCGACGCGACAGGCGACCGTTCCGGTACACCCCCATCATCGTACAGTTCTTCCGGTCGTTTCAAGACGGGTCCTCCCAGTCTAGATAAGGAGATTATCCCTTACGGGACTGTGTGCAGAAACTAGGCCTGCCCCTAGTTCTTTCGGGAACCTGGGGAATTTCCGAGTGCCGTGCCACTGTTCCCCGGGAGTACGGTGGAAAATATGGACAGAATGACATCACGGCGGCGCCGCGGGGGACTGTACCTGGAGTCTACTGAAGCGGAACAACTGGGGGTTCTCCCCGGTGAAGAACGACGGGTAAAGGACGTCATGGATCGGCATCTCGCGGTCATCCCCCCAGCATCGGACCTGGCGCAGGCTACGGAGGTCATGCAACAGCGGCAGGTCACGTCTTTGATCGTTGGAGAAGAATCGGCACCGATGGGTCTGCTGACCGACCGCGACCTGGCGATGCAGCTCACACGCGCGGAGCCACAGCGGGCCCGGACAGTCGGAGAAGTGATCGCGGGACGACAGACCCTCGTCTGTCATGAGGACGACATCCTGGGGGATGCATTATCCGCGATGAAGGACCGGCAACTATCTTCGCTGCCCGTCGTGAACGGGCGCGGCATCGTGGTCGGCATGCTCTCGCCGCTCGAAGTCGCTTCCGCCGCCGTGCCGACGGTCACTCCGGCATGGACCGAGGGAATGCGCCAACCGGAAACCATGAGCGATCAGCGGGGGCAACGGAAAGGAGGAGACGATGAAGGACGGACAGTTCACCCTGGACATTAAATCGATTCGAGAACGGGCGCGTAAACACATCGGGGACGGCGCGGTGACGGCGGGCTACAAGGCCAAGGCGCCCGTCGTGCTCAATCTTCTCAATGACGCCCTGGCGACCGAGGTCGTCTGCGTGCTGCGCTACAAGCGGCACTATTTTATGGCGCAAGGGCTGAGATCGGAGAGCGTCAAGACCGAATTCCTGGAGCATGCCAAGGAAGAGCAGGCGCATGCGGATGCCCTCGCCGAGCGGATCGTGCAATTGGGCGGAGAGCCGAATTTTTCGCCCGATGGCCTATTGAGCCGCAGCCATTCGGAATATGCCGAAGGTCATTCCTTGGAGGATATGATCAGCGAGGATCTCGTCGCCGAGCGGATTGCCATCGACAGCTATCGGCAGATGATCGAGTACATCGGTGCGGACGATCCGACGACGCGGCGATTGCTTGAGGAGATTACGGCCAAGGAAGAAGAGCATGCCGAGGATCTCGCCAGTCTGTTGAACAAGTCTTGAACCGCCGTGTCGGTTGCGATTCCACGGGCTGAATTCAGGATTTCGATTCCGGATGCGATGTGCGCGAGCTGCGCATCCCTTGGCGAGGTGCGTCGCGCTCTTCGCTCCGCCGCCAGCGCGGCTATTCGTACACAGGACCGAGGAGGACGTGCATGACCAGAATTACCGTGCGACCCGGCCATCCCTACCCGCTCGGAGCCACGTGGGACGGCGAAGGCGTCAATTTCGCCCTGTTTTCGGAGAACGCCACCGGAGTCGACCTCTGTCTCTTCGATCGGCCCGACCAGGAAAAAGAAACTCACATCATCCGCATGGAAGAGCGCACGAACCAGGTGTGGCACGTCTTTCTTCCAGAAGCCAGACCCGGACAACTGTACGGCTACCGGGTTCACGGTCCCTATGATCCACTCGCCGGGCACCGGTTCAATCCGAACAAGCTGCTGATCGATCCCTATGCCAAGGCGCTCAACGGAGCGCTGCAATGGTCCGATTCGATGTTTGGCTACCGGATCGGCGATGCGGATGCCGACTTGTCATTCGACGAGCGAAACAACGCGTCGCAGGTGCCGAAGTCGGTGGTGATCGAAGAGTCCTTCACCTGGGGAGGCGATGCCCCGCTTCGCCGGCCCTGGAGCGAAACGGTAATTTATGAGATGCACGTTAAGGGATTCACGATGCGGCATCCGCTGATCCACGAGGCGCTGCGCGGCACGTATGCGGGACTCGCCACGAGGCCGGTGATCGAATATTTGCAGCGTCTGGGCGTCACGGCCATCGAACTCATGCCCGTGCACGCGTTCGTGGCGGACAAGCATCTGGTCGACAAGGGACTGACCAATTATTGGGGATACAACACGATCGGCTACTTTGCCCCCGATCTGCGGTACGCCGCCCAGCCGGAACTCGGCGTCAATCAATTCAAAACCATGGTAAAGACCCTGCACAGCGCCGGCATCGAAGTGATCCTCGATGTGGTGTACAACCATACGGCCGAAGGCAACCAGCTCGGTCCCACCCTTTCATTCCGCGGTATCGACAATGCTGCCTACTATCGGTTGGTGCCGGACCAGCCGCGCTATTACATGGACTACACCGGCACCGGAAACACACTCAATGTGCGTCACCAACGGACGCTGCAACTGATCATGGACAGTCTCCGGTATTGGACGCTGGAGATGCACGTGGATGGGTTCCGCTTCGACCTCGCCTCCACGCTCGCCCGCGAACTTCACGACGTGGACCGGCTTGGAGGGTTCTTCGACATCATCCACCAGGATCCCGTGCTGTCGCAGGTAAAGCTGATCGCCGAGCCGTGGGACATCGGTGAAGGCGGCTACCAGGTTGGAAACTTTCCCGCCGGATGGGCCGAATGGAACGGAAAGTACCGTGACTCCATCCGTCGCTATTGGAAAGGCGACGGCGGGCAGGTCAGCGAGCTCGGCTACCGGCTGTCCGGAAGCAGCGATTTGTACGAAGCGAGCGGGCGGCGCCCGTTCGCCAGCATCAATTTCGTGGTCGCTCACGACGGATTCACCCTCCGCGATCTGGTGTCGTACAACCAGAAGCACAACGAGGCGAATCTCGAAGGCAATGCGGATGGGTCGGACGACAACCAGAGTTGGAACTGCGGGGTCGAAGGGCCGACGGACGATCCGTCCATTCGTGAATTGAGAGTCCGCCAGCAGCGCAACATGCTGGCGACTTTGTTGCTGTCGCAAGGGGTTCCGATGCTCTGCGGCGGCGACGAAATCGGGCGGAGCCAGCAAGGCAACAACAATGCCTATTGCCAGGATAGCGAAATCAGCTGGTTCAATTGGGAAATTGCCAATGAAGAACAGGCGCTGTTCGCATTCACCAGTGCGCTGATCATGCTGCGGGCCGCGCATCCGGTCTTCCGGCGGCGCCAGTTTTTCCAAGGGCGCAGCATCTACGGCGCGGACATCAAGGATTTATCCTGGTTCCGGCCGGACGGTGAGGAAATGACGGAAGCGGATTGGCAGCAGGGTTACGTCCGCTGCCTCGGCGTGCGTCTGGCCGGAGACCGCATCGAGGAAAAAGACCATCTTGGCAATCCCATTCATGACGACACGTTTCTGATTCTCATGAACGCCCACCACGAACCCATCTCCTTCATGCTGCCCCCCCATCCGGCGAACGATCGCTGGCAACTGGTGGTGGATACCACCCAGGAGCTCATTCCCGCACGCGCGCCCCTCGTCACGGAAGGCACGCACTACGACTTGAAAGGCCGATCCCTCGCCGTGATGCAGATCAGCACGGCACTGCCGATCAAGCATCGTCCGCACCATCCGTCCGCTCTCTGAGCGTCCGGATTTCGTCGTGCATGTCCCAGCCGTCGCCCTGCAATATTCGGGGAGTTACCTAGAGAATGTCTCTTGGCGTGCCGGGGGTTTTCCCAGCCGGGTCCACGTCGCCGACAGGATAGAGTGACAGAGGAAGCAAGACGACCCCGCATCCGGCGATGCCGGATGCGATAACCGAAACCGGAGGACAGCATGAATGCCGATACTTTCAAAGGGAAATGGGGCCAGTTCAAGGGCGAGTTGAAGCGGCAATGGGGCAAGTTTACCGACGACGATCTCATGCAAATCGAAGGAAACTACGAGAAGTTTTTGGGGAAAGTTCAGGAACGCTACGGTGAGCAAAAAGATGAGATTTCCGGGTGGGCCGATACATGGTTTCAAGGACCCAAGCCGGATCAGGTTGAGAAGAAGCCGGTTCGGTAGTTTTTTCAAGGGGCTCCGTCCACTCGGGCGGATGACGGGCTGTTCCAGCGAGTGGAAATCGGCCTGTTGTCCGTCGGAGGTCGGAGTCGTTGCGGTCATATGATGACGGTCGGAATCAACTTCCATTTCTGACGGAACAGGGGTGAGTGCGGCCTTTCCGAAAGAGATAGGGAGGTGTGGGCATGGGGCGAAAGGGGCGATCGTATTGGCTGGTTTTCGGCGTTGGATTCTTTTGCCTGTTATGGCTGGCGGAGAACCGGGCTTTCGCGTCGGATGAGTACATCGCCGGGTATGCGTCGGCGATGCTCGAGCATGAGTACAGAGTCACGGACGCCGTCGTCGATGTTGTCAACGGCGAGATCGTCGTCACGGCCAGGACCTTGGGCAACGTCGACCGCGGCAAGGTCGAGGCCTCGCTTCGACGTATTTCGGGAGTGACCCGCGTGACGCTTCGTACCGGCGATCCCGCATCGGTTCCTCCGAGTCCTGAAGGCGCGCACGTCACCATTCCTGAATCGCAATCCAAATGGCTTCCCCGGGGATTATTGTTTTCCCCTCTGCACGCCGATCCACGCTGGCCTCATTTCAGCGCGAGCTACCGGCACTATACGCAGGGGCTGGATCTTTCCGGCGTAGCCGCCACCAGTTTCGGCGAGACCTTCGCGATTTACCGAAACAGGTCCTTTTTCGGCGGCGAGTGGGATATCGGGATCCAAGCCGGCGTCTTCAGTATTTTCAATGTCGATTCAGCCTCCATCGATCTGGTCAATGCCGATTACCGGGTGGGAGTGCTGAGCAGTTATCGAAACGGCCGATTTTCCCTCATGGCCCGGATCCAGCACCAGAGCTCCCATCTGGGGGACGAATTCCTGCTCGGTAATCCCGGCGTGACGCGAATCAATTTGAGTTACGAAGCCGTGGACCTGAAGCTTTCGTACGAGTTCTTCGATTGGTTGCGACTGTACGGGGGCGGCGGCGTCCTGGTCCATCGCGATCCGGATGACCTCGGCTTGGCGACGACACAGTGGGGCGTGGAGTTGGTTTCACCCCGCACGTTTCTGGACGGCTTGGTTCGTCCCGTGGCCTATGGGGATTTTCAGTGCAATCAGATGACGAATTGGGGCGTCGGGCAATCGATCATGGCCGGATTACAATTTGAAAATGCTCGTATAGGAGATCGTCGCATCCAAGTGCTGGGCGAATACTATGCCGGCCCCTCCCCTGACGGACAATTCTATCGGGAATACGTTTCCTGGTATGGCGTCGGGGTCCACCTATATTTTTGATGCATACGAGAGGGCTTCACAATCAGACCGAGGGTCGCCGGCCCGACGATCTGGGGCTTTCACGAGTTAAACGGGAAGAGGAGTCCGGCTAGGCTGAGATCAAGTATCCCGCCTTCCGTGTGGACACGATGCCGGGAGGGGTCACGGATCGGACGAAAGGAGTCCTTATGTTGAGCTGGGCGGTCACATTCTTGGTCGTTGCGATCATTGCGGGGCTGCTTGGGCTGAGCGGTGTTGCCGGGACTGCCACGCAGATCGCCTATGTCCTGTTCATCGTGTTTCTCATTTTTGCAGCCGTCAGTTTCCTGATGGGGCGCCGGCCTCCTGTCACGTGAGCACAGGTGGAGGCCCGCGAAGTCATGGAAGATTCCGATATTGCGGAGGCGAGCCATGCATGTACGAATCACCGCGACAGCCGCTGCTAACCGGTATGGCTTCTCGGCGGCAGGATTGGCTTTTGGCCTCCTGTGCGGGCTGACGGTATGGTTAGGGTCCGGCATCGCTTCGGCTGCGACGTCCGCACAAGACCCGAAGCATTTTGTTGTCGACGTCGTGGCGATTTCCGGGGAGGAGTTTGTCGTCAAGGACGAAGCGGGAACCGAGGCCAAGATTCATGTGGGGACGGACACGGAGAAGTTCGGGCATATCCAACCCGGGGATAGAATCGATGCCTGGGTACTCCCGAATGGGCACGCCAAAACCATCATGATTCTCCGCAGCGCGGCATTTCTTCAGTTGGAACGGAATGGCAGTCAACCGGGGGGGTCGTCGGGGACGGCTTCGGAGTCTCCCCGACAATGAGGAGCGCCCGGCGCGGTCAACCTTGCGCGTCGGCACCGGGGAAGGGCAGTGCTTCTTGATCGTCCTGCCCTATGACGCCGTCGGCGGCCCTCTTGATGGTGCGGTAGAGGGATTCGGTCACGGACTCCTTGGTGAGCAAGGCATAGGCCCCGGCTTCGCTCATGGAATCCCGGACCCGTCTGGATGCATTGACCGAAAGTCCGATTACCATGCTCGGCAGGCTTCGCGCGATGATCCTCGTGGCTTCGATGCCGTCCATCTTCGGCATGTTGACGTCCATGACGATGACGCGCGGGAGCAGATGTTTGGAGAGTTCGACCGCTTCCTCTCCGTTTCCCGCTTCCCCCACGACTTCGATGTCCGGATAATCCTTGAGCAGGCTGCGGAGTCCCTCACGGACCAGGGTATGGTCGTCCACCAGGAGCACACGAATCGGCTGGCGTTGGCCGGTCTCGAGGGCATTGCCATCGCGCGGTAATCGGTTGTCCCGATCGGAGCTGAGTCCGTCGCGGCTCGCCCCATCCCGGTGCCCTTCGGCGGACGGGGCCGGTGTTCTGGGCGAGAGCGGAAGCGTGAACGTGGCCAGTGTGCCGGCGCCCGGCGAGGAGTCCAGCGTAAAAGAGCCCCCCAATGCGTGCATCCGTTCCCGCACGCTGAAGAGACCGAGCTTGTCCTTGGCTTCTTGCTCCAGGACCTGGTCGAAGCCCGCTCCCTTGTCCTGGACCGTCAGGATCAGATGCCGGTCGTCGCAGTGGAGCGCTACGAAGGCCGCTTCCGTTTTGGCATGCTTCACGACGTTCATCAGCAATTCCCTGGCCGACTGAAAGAGCAAGCCGGCTTGATCCGCCGAAAGTGGAGGCGCCTCGGGCGGCGCCTGCACGGCGACGCTCAGGCCGTGGCGGTGAAATTCTTCGCCGAGCCACGACAGCGCGGCGGACAGCCCGAATTGCTGCAACACGGGAGGGGCCAGCTGTGCGACCAGGGAACGGGTATAGGTCAGGGACTCGTCCAGTACCTGGTCGGCTTCGACCAGCTGCTCGCGTGGTTCGCCCTGCCCGATCCGTTGAAGCGCTTGTCCGATCTTCATGCGCCCGACGACGAGCAACTGGGCGAGATAATCGTGCAGTTCGCCGGCCAGCCGCCGCCGTTCCCGCTGTTCGGTCAGGTTCAACTCCGACGTCAGCGCACGCAATCGACGCTGGGATTCCGTCAAGGCCTTCGTCCGCTCCGCGACCCGCTGTTCCAGATTGAGCGTCAGTCTGAGCAGCGCCGCCTCGGCTTCTTTACGCTCCGTGATGTCCTCCACGACTGCGATGGTCCGTACCGGTCCTCCCGCCGTGTTGCGGATCAGACGGGCCGACACCCGGACCCATCGTACGTCCCCGTCGTGGCGCAGGTAGCGTTTCTCGCAATGATATTCGTCGATGTCTCCGCGCAGCAGCCGCTCGACCTGCCGGTCGTCGATGGAACGGTCGTCGGGATGCGTGAGATCGTGGGGCGTCATGCCCATCAAGGCGGCGGCGGGATATCCGGCGATGTCGCAAAACCGATCGTTCACGCGGATGAATCGGCCGGTGGTGACGCTGACCTGCGCCTGTCCGACGGCGGCCAGCTCGAAGTTGATCCGGAACTGACCCTCGCTCTGCAACAAGGCCTCTTCCGACAGCTTGCGCTCTGTAATGTCGGAAAACACGCCCACGAAGCGCTGTGCGCGGCCCGGTCCGTCGTAGAGAAAACGTCCGTATGGCGCGATCCAACGGATCTCGCCGGTGTCCCGACGGATGATGCGATGTTCATGCCGATAGATCGAGCGTCCCTTCAGCGCCTGCGTGATCTCGGCACCGGCATTTTCCGCATCGGCCGGGTGCACCGCGGCACTCCACAGGGCTTCACCGGCGGCCGGTTCCGGCGGCTGATAGCCGAGAAGCTCATACGCCCGCTCGTTCCACACCGTCTTGTGCGATGCCATCTCCTGGTCCCACATGCCGAGGCCGGCGCTGTCCAGGGCCATCCGCAGGCGTTCCTGGTTTTCCAACAGCGCGGACGCCTGGCGGCGGGCCCGCACTAGCAGCAGCGTAATGATCCAGACGAGACTGATGCCGATACTTCGGTTGAGAGCCGACGTCGACGTGAAGCTTCCGGATTGTGGCAGGAGGAGATTGACGATGATGAGCGCCGTCGTGAGCCCGGCGCCGCGGTAGACGACGCGCGCGTCAAAAGGACTCAAGCGCGAGAGCAGCCATAAGGGAAAGAGATAGAGGAGCCAGACGGCGCTGCCCAGCGGGAGCATGAGGTCGAGCCATGCAATGCCTGCATAAAGAGGGCCGATGGCCGAATACGTCCAAAAGCGTCCGACTCTGCTTGTACGGGACTTGTCCATCGGAGGAAACCGGCAGGTTCCTTTCCGGGGCGAGTCTACTGCTAATCGGGGCGGATAGCGAGTGCCGCCGCCGTGCGGCTGCGCCAAGACGGGCAGCCAAGGCGGCCGCGGAGACATTACCGGCCCACTACGGCCTCGATGGTTTCGTAGAGATGATCCGCTGCGCTTTCCTTCGTCAGAAAAGCCGCGGCTCCCGCCGCTCTCATGGCGCTGACCACATGCTCGGCTTGGTTGACCGAGAGCCCGACGATCAAGGCGTCCGGCCGATCCGTTCTGATCCGTCTGGTGGCCTCGATGCCGTCGAGCCTCGGCAGGTTGACGTCCATGACGATCAGGTCCGGGTGGAGCAGTTTGGCCAGCGCCACGGCCTCTTCGCCGTCACCCGCTTCGGCGATGATGGTCAAGTCCGAATAACCGTCCAACACGCTGCGCAATCCCTGACGGACCATCGCATGGTCATCCACCAGCAGGACGCGAATGGGAGAGGGGTGGCGCGAAGGATGAGAAGGCGCCGGTTCCCTGCGGAAGGACGGCGAAATCACCGCGTCGCCACCGGCGGCGTCGCGTCGCGTCCCGGCAGGCTGCGTCGAAGGCGGCCGATTCAGGGGCACGTCGGCCGACAGGCCCAGTGTCACCGTCGTGCCGCCGCCCGCCTTGGATTCCAATTCCATCCATCCGCCGAGGGCTTCCATGCGTTCGCGAACGCTGAACAATCCGAACTTGTCGCCCCGCGACTCCATGACGGACTCCGGGTCGCAGCCGAACCCTTCGTCCCGGACGACGATCTGCAGCCGCCCTCCGTCGTCCTGCGTCATGCGGACCGCTGCCGCCTTCGTTCCGGCATGTTTCAGCACGTTGAACAGCAATTCGCGGACGCATTGATAGAGGAGTGCGGTATGGTCTTCCGGCAAGGGCGGTGTCATCGCCGGCACGTCGACCTCCACGCGCAGGCCTTGATGTTCCATCTGTTCGCCGAGCCAACGCAACCCCGGGGCCAGGCCGAACTGCCGGAGCGTCGGCGGCATGAGTTCGGCCACCAGCGTCCGCGTATAGGTCAGGCATTGATCGATGAGACGGTCGGCCTCGTCCAGCACGCTGGAGGCCGGCTCCGCCGAGACCATCTTGTCGGCCTGCCGAATCTTCAGGCGGATGACGACGAGCATCTGCGCCAGATAATCGTGCAGTTCCTCCGCGATGCGTTGTCGCTCGCGCTGTTCCGTCAGCGTCAGGTCGTGCGCCAAGGCGCGGAGGCGGTCATGGGTGTGCACCAGCTCCTTGGTCCGTTCGCCGATCCGCCGCTCCAACTCGCGCGTCCATTCAAGCCGCTGGGTTTCGGTTTCCCTCCGTTCGGTCACGTCGAACGCCGCGCCGGCGAACCGCGACGGATGACCAGCGTCGTCGTAATGAATACGGCCGAACGAGGCCAGCCAACGGGTTTCTCCCGTATCGGCCCGAAGGATGCGATGTTCGCAGCGATAAAAGCCTCGGCTATCCCGGGCGGCGGCCACGGCTTCGCGGACGGCAGACCGGTCGTCCTTGTGTACCAGGTTCCACCACTGCCGGGCGGACGACGTGCAACCGTCCGACGCATATCCCAACAGCCGCGCATTCTGCCGGTCCCAGACCACCCGGCCTGTCTTGAGATCCACGTCCCAGGTGCCCATGCCGGCGCCTTCGGTCGCAAAGCGGAGCCGTTCCTCACTTTCGGTGAGCTGGGCAGCCCGCTGGCGGGCTTCCTGAAGCAGGCGTCGGCGCTCCTTGGCCATCGCCACGGAGTGGGAGACCGCTTCAAGCAGATCGAGCTCGTCGGATTCGAAGGATGAGCGGCGGCTGCTGGCGAACGCGAGTGTTCCGAGCAGGCGGTCTCCGACGATGAGAGGAAAACACACGTAGGCATTGGAACCGGTCGCCTGCACCCGGAGTGCCTTGGGATCGGAAACGGACTGCAAATGGTCGACGACGATCGGCTGCCGTGAGGCGGCGGACGTGCCGCACAGGGCTTGGCCGAACTTCAGAAGCCGGAGCGGTGCCAGCGCCTGTTCGGGGATGCCGGCCCAGGTGGACAGCTCGATGGAGTCCAACTCAGGCCGTGCGTCATAGTCCAAGAAGATGTCGAGTTCCAGTGTCGAACGCAACGAGGCAAAGATCTCGTGCATCACCCGCGCAGGATCGTCCACGCGCAAGAGCCGGTCCATGGCCTCGCTGAGGAGCTGCTGCCGCACGGCATGATTGCGTAATTCCAATTCTGCCCGCTTCCGCGCGTCGATGTCTTCAACGACGCCGATCAATGATTGAATCCGTCCCCCCGCATCCCATTGGATCGAGAGCGTCAAGGTGGTCCAAATCGTCCGCCCGTCCGGTTGCAGGAGACGTTGGTCCAAGGAGACTTCCGTGAGCCTTCCCAGAAGCAGTTTGCCGACTTGCGAATCGTGTTCTCTCCGGTCCGCCGGGTCAGTCAGATCGCGAAGCTCCCGATCCATGAGTTCCCGCTCGGTCCGTCCGGCGATGACGCCCAGTCTCTCGTTGACCCGCAGGAATCGCCCGTCCGGACCCAACACGCACATGCCGACCGCGGCCTGTTCGAAGAGGCCCCGGAACTGTTCCTCGCTGCGCCGCAGCCGGGCGAGGAGGCCTTCATTTTCCCGTTGCCGTGCCCGCAGCCGCAGCAGGGATCGCACGCCCGCGAGCAGCTCCTGTTCCTCGATCGGTTCGACCAAATAACCATCCGACCCCATTTCAAGACCAAGGGCCCGGTCCGATCCGCTGAATTCTGCGGCCGAGACGTGCAAGACCATCGTGTCGGTCAGCTCCGGGCGGTTCTTGATCTGCCGGCAGAGGTCGAAGCCGCTGATGTCGGGCAGGTCGATGTCGAGCAACACCAGTTCAGGGCGCACGTCCTGGAGCACGCGCAGCACATCCGCTCCGCAGGCCGCGTCGAGCACCCGGTAACCGGCGCGTTCGAGCATGCTCCGCCGTTCGTACCGTTGCCCGTTGCGTTCGTTGACGTTGAGGATGGTGGCCTGGACGTCGCTCATAACGGATATGGCTTCACCCACGATGCGTCGGACGCGAATCGCATCCCGCAGCCTAATCTATCGACACGCAGAGGAGAGCGAGTAACAGTAAAAGTCGGCTAGTCTCTCTGCCTACTGGTGGAATCCCTAGGTCGCGGGGGCTCTAAGTCATCGGGCCATACGTCGGCGAATTCCGACGGCTTCATTGTTGAGGAGGGGGGAGATTATTCGGCGGCGGCGGCGGCTCATGAACTTCAGCCGGAAGAGCTTCGATGACCTTTACAGCCCGGCCTTCCTCATCCAATTGAATGGTGACGCGGTCTCCGATAGACAACCGCTCGAACAAGTCGGGTCTGGTCAGGCGAAAGAAAACAGGTTTGTCGAGATCCGTCGTGAGCGTACCCTTTCCCTCTTTCACGTCCAACATGCTGAGCGTGCCGGAAATGGTATGGATGCCCGGAGGCGTGTCCAGTGCCGCATGCGTCCCGCCCGCCGCATAAGCAGACTCACCCGGTGCGATGATCCAGACGCCTGCGACAAGAATGAGGCAACCGACGGCGCCGAAGACCGTGCGTAGGCGATTTCGCGACCCAGCGGCGATGATCATATCAAGGTCACCGTACGCATCCGGCATCCTCATGCGGCCGGCAGCGTCACGGCGTAGATGCCGCCCTGCTTCGGCAACAAGCGGAGCTCACCCGTACGGCTCAGGCGGTCCACTTCAAGGAAAACTTGGTTCCAGGTGTACGAAGAACAGGCTTGAACCAGATCCTCCATCTCACACACTTGTGTCCGCCGTACTGTCTCGAAGATGCGATCGGTAATGTCGGACTTCAATCTCGTCGTCACGGACGCCATGGAGGATACCGCAGGAGATATGACCGAAACCGATGAAGCAGATTGGTCCATGTTAAGTCCTCCCTCTTCGCGCGCCGAGGGTTATTTTCTAAGGTGTACGCTACGCCGATCATAGGTATAGACCTACTGGGAAGACCCCTAGCCTGTCGCAGGGCAATTCCATCCGTCCATGATAGAGTCCTGGCGGGATTATTGCTGCGTGTCGCAAGAGAGTTTTGATGTCTGCTGGCTCGGATCCATTGAACGGATTACTTGATGAGTCGTCAATCGGAAGGGCCTCGTCACCCGCTCTCGCAGGCTGCCCGTTCGGACGCCGATCGCATCTCCGAAACGAGTCTCCATGAACGGCCGAGGCCGTCGGCCGGATGTCACGTCTGTCATGCCACGCAATGGACCCTCGTCTGTTCGTCCGGTGAAATTTTCTCGCAGCGACGACAGCTGGAACGGTTTTATCGTCGTCGCTGGCACGCGCAGCCTTCAGGGACGTCGGAAGATCGATGGATCTTCACGCAGAATTATCTGACCAGTATCGTAGCCTGCCTGGAGTGCGGATTGCTGTATCGCAATCCCCGCCCTCGCCCCGAAGCCATCACGCGTGCGTACCTGGCCACGCGGAACGATCACGAGAGTGTTCGGACGGAATTCGAGACCCAGGGCCGATGGTTTCGTTCAAAAGCCGGAATGTTGTGCGGGTATCTGCCGGTTCGGTCCCGTACCGCGCCGCGGGTTCTCGAGATCGGCGGCGGCACGGGCGGATTCCTCGCTGAAGGACAAGCGCTGGGCTGGGAGATGCTGGACCTCGATCCGGATCACGCGCTGACGGACCTTGGCCGCCGGCGAGGATCGGCAACGCTGCAAAGCACGATCGAGGACGCAGGATGGTCGGGAGAGACCTTCGATGCGGTCACCATCTGGAACTCCTTTGGCCAGCTCTCCGATCCTCATCCCTTGCTGAACTCCGTCGTTCCACTCATACGGAGCGGCGGGATGCTGGTGATCCGAATTCCGAACGGCGCCTGTTTTGAATGGGCGATGGCTCTCCGGGCGAAGCTACCCAAGCCATGGCGACGGCCGCTCGATGCCGCGCTGGCATGGAACGACCTCCTGACCTTCCCTTATCTTTATGGGTATTCTCCCGTAGGGCTCACCAGTTTTATGAGCAGCTTCGGTCTCACGTTGCGTGCCTGCCACGCGGATACCCTGCCGTCCGTTCCCGCCGCTCGTCTGAAATGGTGGGCCGGTTTGGAAGAGCGAATGGTCAAGGGTGGGTGTCGCACCGCCTGCGCGGTTTCTCGGCAACCGGTCAGAGGAGATTTTCACCTGGCGCCCTGGCTGGATGTCTATTTCGAACGGCCGTAATCCTCGCACGAACAGGGTTACGTCCATTGCTCCCTGCTAGGGCTTCTCCCAGTGTACGATTCCCGGCTTTGTGAGTCAGACTGCTTCGTATGGCCGCGAATTCATACTTCTCTTTCCGGATACCATCGGTCGGCCGAGACAGGATTTAAACTCGGGCGCCGGCCGGTGGAGCGCCGGCGCGTCCGAGCGTGGAGCACGAATTCATGGCTGTCGGTTGGCTGAAGCCACCCCCGCCATCGCAAACAACGGCGTACGGCCGAGCTTCACGCGGGTTCTGGACGCCGGCTCCCGACGAGGCGTCAGAATTCGCATGTCGGTAATCGCGCCGCAATTGACGCAGCGAAATCCATCGCATTGCAACGGACCATAGAAGTAGTCGAAAACTTTGAAACCGCCGCATCGTTCACAATTCATGCTGGAGTCTCCTCTTCAAAAAGGTGCGGTGCTCGGCAAGGTCCTCGATCGGAGCGGAAGAGTCTGCCGCCGATCGGGCGCTACGCCCTGTATATCGGCGGTAAGCACAAAGACTGCCACAAGTATGAATCGACGGAAATTCTGCAACTTACGTCGGATCATCCTGTCGGGTAGTGAATGGTCGAGCCTTCCAGAGCGGGACAACTTGTCCCGAGAGAGGGCATAACGTAATGGAGAAATCCGAGCCGGCCCATTCGATATTGTTTTCCGGCACGGCGACGACCGTTGTCCTGTTGGTCGTGATGACGGTCGCGACGTTTGCGGCGGACCGATATTTCTCGCTCGGCGCGGCGGTATGGGTTCTCTACTTCGTACCGGTCGTCCTGACGACACAGTTGTTACCGCAGTACACGGGGATCGCCTTGACGGTCGGGGGAAGCCTGCTGCTGGCGGGTTTAATCGATTCGAATGGAGGCCTGTCCTACGAAACGGCGGTCGCCAGTCGCGGGCTGGGACTTCTTGTGCTGGTCTTTACCGGTCTCTTCCTGTTGCAGCACCGCCGTACCGTGGCAGCGCTGCAGGCCAGCGAGGATCGGTATCGGCTTCTCCTGGCCGAGCACGCTCGCGCCAGGGCGGAAGCGGCGCTTCAAGCGGTGCAGGAGCGGTTCAAGAGCATTTTCCATTCATCCCACGACGCGATTGCCTATGCCACGTTCGAGGGAACCTTCCTGGAGGTCAACGATGCGTTTGTCCGCTTGTCAGGGCAGATGCGTGAGGAGTTGATCGGGCCGGGGCCGGCGTCTGCCTCCCTCTGGGCGGCTCTGGAGCTTCCGGCCGAGCGGCTGCACCGGCTGCAGGAAACCGGCATCCCTATCTCTTATGAAACGCTGTATCGTCCGGACGAGCGTGCGCCCGAATACCTGAACGTTCATGCCTTCGCGGTGGCGGCTCCCGACGGCTCGATGTCGGGCCTCGCATTGATGATCCGCAACATCACCGCAAGACGGCAGGCGGAAGCGGATTTGCAGCGTGCGGGAGAAGAATTGCGTGCCAAGAACGAAGCCCTTGCGCGCACCAATGAAATCCTTTCGGCCGTCCAACGGGCCGCCGCCAGGGCGCAGCGGTTGTCGGCCGTGGGGCAGTTCGCCGCTACCGTCGCCCACAAAATCGGCACGCCGTTGACGGCCTTGTCCGGGCACGTGCAACTGCTCATGGAGGACCTCTCCCTGCCGTCAAAAGTGCGCGGGCGGCTGCAGATGGTAGAAGCGCAAATCGAACGGACTTCGTGCATCATCCAGGATCTGTTGCTGTACGCGCGCCGCGAACCGCCGGTCCGGACGCGGACCGACGTGAACGAATGCCTTGAGGACTGCGTGTCGTTGTTCAAGACCGAATGCGAACGCCTGCACGTCGCCTGCATCACCGAATTGGCGGCCGATCTGCCGCCGGCCGAAGTGGACCGCCAGCAGATACAGGAAACCGTCAACCATCTGATCGAGAACGCGCTGCAGGCGATGCCCAACGGAGGATCGCTGTGCTTGCGGACGCGGGCGGCGGAGGGCGCGGCCACCTGGCGCGGATCGGTCCGATCGACTGGAGTCGCGATTGAGATCGTCGATACGGGCCAGGGCATCAATCCCGATCATCTGACGCAGATTTTCCAGCCGTTTTTCACCACCAAGCAGGCGGGCCGCGGCACCGGTTTGGGACTGGCTATCGTGCAGGAAACGGTGCGGGCCCACGAAGGGCGCATTACAGTCGAAAGTGAGCCGGGAAAGGGAACCAGCTTCGTGATTTTCCTTCCCACGGCGGAACAATGGAGAAACTGATGGACGTTCATTCTCATGTGCTCGTGGTGGACGATGACGAAGATACCAGGGGGTTGCTGAGCGAGATTCTGGCGAAGGAGGGCTACGACGTGGAAACCGCCTCGGACGGCAAGACCGCCCTTGAACGGATCACGGACCGGCCGCCCGACCTCGTGATGTCGGACATCCACATGCCGAGCCTGGACGGCATGAGTTTGTTGGAAGAGTTGCGGAGCCGTAACCAGGATGTACCGGTGATCCTGATGACCGCCTTTGGTTCCCTGAAGACCGCCGTCGACGGGCTCAGGTCCGGCGCGTTCGACTACCTCAGCAAACCGTTTATCGTCGACGATATCCGGTTGGTGGTTCGGCGCGCGCTGGAGCACAAGCATCTTTCCCGCCAGAACCAGGCCCTCAAGGAGCAGCTGCGCGATCGCTATCGGTTCGACAACCTGGTCGGCAGCAGCGCCGGCATCGTCTCGGTCTACAAGTCGATCGCCCGTGTGGCCCATACCGACAGCACGGTGCTGCTTCAGGGAGAAAGCGGCACGGGAAAGGAATTGATCGCGCGGGCGGTCCATGCGAACAGCGCGAGGAGCGCCGGTCCGTTCGTCGCCGTCGACGGCGGGTCGTTGGCGGAGACTCTGCTCGAATCCGAATTGTTCGGACACGAGCGCGGCTCCTTCACCGGCGCGGTCGCTTCCAAGAAGGGCCTGCTGGAGAAAGCGCACCAGGGCACGTGCTTCCTGGACGAAGTCGCAGACCTGTCTCCGGTTCTGCAAGGAAAGCTGTTACGGGTGATCCAGGAGCGGGAGATCCGGCGCGTGGGCAGCAACGCGCCGATGAACATCGACGTCCGCATCATCGCCGCGTCCAAGAAGGACCTGGATCAGCTTGTCAAAGCCGGCACGTTCCGCGAGGATCTGTATTATCGACTGAACGTGGTGACGATCCAGATTCCGCCGCTTCGGGAACGTGCGGAAGACATCCCCTTGCTGACCCAGTATTTCATTCAAATGTACGGGCAAAAGAAGTCCCCGCCGGTCACCGGCATCGCGCCGGAGGCCATGTCGCTGCTCACCCGGTATTGGTGGCCGGGCAATATCCGGGAGTTGGAGCATGCGATCGAACGGGCCATCGCCCTGACGCCGCAGTCCGTCATTTTCCCCGAGGATCTGCCGCAGTCGATTCAGACCGCCACCGTGCAGGCGGCGGCTCAGGCCCGCGGATGGGTGACACTGGCCGAATTGGAGAAAGACCATATTCTCCGCGTACTGGAGGCGCACAACCAGGATCTCGGCCGCGCCGCCGCCATCCTCGGTATCCACCGTAAAACGCTGCTCAGAAAGTTGCGCTATTTCGGGTACCCCTGCTGAGGACAGGTTGTCGAGGAAAGGACAGGCCGTCCTACTTGCCGGTGCAAATCGGGACGATTTTCCATCGAGATCTTAAGGCCCGATCCTTGCTCATCTACCCCACGGGCGGATTGTCATTACATTCATATGTCGTCATGCAGGAGGTGTCACATGGCGGAAGGGTATGGAAAACGGATTCTTGTGGTCGATGACAATGCCGATGTGCGGTTTATTCTGTCCACGGTACTGGAGGCGGCAGGATTCAATGTGTATGGAGCCGGAGACGGGCTCGAGGCCGTCGAATGCTTGAAGCGTCGGCGGTACGACGTCCTGCTGACGGACTATCGTATGCCCAAGATGGACGGATTGGAGCTCTTGGACATGGTACGAGCGATGTGGCCGGATCTTCCGGTGATCATGGTCACGGGCGACAGAGCTTCATTCAAGCATGATCGTCTCGGCGCGGAAGCATTTGCCGTCGTGGACAAGCCGTTCGACCGGGCGCATCTGTTGAGTCTGGTCGCCATCGCCGCAGCCAAGGGAGCCGGTCCCGGCGTCATTCAACAAGGCCGTCGTCGTCCGGAGGCTGCTCCGATCGCTTCGGCATGGATGGGATGACACCATGGCACCGAGGATCGAAGTCGCGCATTCCGTCATTTCCCGGAGGCCCATGCAGAGCCCGCGGATCAACTGGTTGGAAATGGCGGCAGGATGGGCGCTCGCCGTCGCGTTGCAGATGGTTTTGCTGTTTCTGGGATTCGGCTTGGGTGCCGGTGCGATCGACTTGCGGTCGGCGGGGGAGGAATTACGCCAGCAACTCGCGTCGGCGCTCATGGCTGATCGATCCGCGGTCTCTCCCACGTGGTCGATTCCGGCCGGAGATCAAATAGGCGAGGCCGCATTTGAGCAGACGGGTGCGACCGATGCGGCACTGGATCGAAATATGGGGCCCGCCCGCGTCGCCAATGTCTTGCCCGACCTGAGGGCTGAGAAGACGAGTCCTATTCCTTCGATTGGAGGGCAATTGCTCGATCACGCGGGCCCCGTCGTATTTTGGCTGGCCATATGGGGGGCGATCACTTGGCTGGCGTCGATCTTCACCAGCGCCCCTCGAACCCCTTCCTCCGTCGAGTAAGCCGGACGTTCGCGCGGGTTGAATCTGGTAGACACGTACGGAGATGACGATATACGAGACCACGGTTTCCACGGGAGGAGGATCGGCATGCGCTTGATGATCGGATTCATGCTCCTGGGGCTCTTAGCCGTTCTCACGGTGCCGGTTGCCGCCTCGTCCTCAAGGGATGGGCGAACACCCCGCCGGTCCGCGTCGCGGAAGCGGATCAAGCGGGCAACGCGTTCAAGGCGTCCGGCCTCGAAATCGCGGCTCTCTCGCCGTGAGCCGGCCGCTTGATGACGCTGGTTCGAAACCCTTCGGTTCCCCCCTGCGGACCGTTCGCTTCTCCGACATGACTTCGGTTCATCTTCGCCCGTTCGGTGCCGGTTCATGGGGGGCGCGAACGGACGTCTCTCGATCATTCCAAAGTCACGCGACAGTCAAGAGCGGATATGTCAGGATTGGGCGCCGGAGGCGGGCAGCGTATAACGGGCTTCGATCGCTTGAGCGATCCGGAGGCGACTCTCCCTCGCGGACAAGGACGGAAGGGATTCGACGTCCCTGACGATCCCGGCCAGATCGGAATCCTTGATCGATCCCTCGATCCAGTTGGAATAGTCGTGCCGCTGAAGATGGTAGAGCCACGTGGCATCGTCGATGCCGTCAGCCAGCTGGCAGAACAGCATGAGATTTTGCGCTCGCAAATTCAACTCTTCCCGCGGCCCGCGAAAGTAAAAGCTGCGATCCTGAGGCAGTTCGCCTTCCGCATACTTCCTGAGGTGCCGACGTCTTTCGCCGCGTGACGGTGCGATGCCGAATTGCTCCGGCATTCCGCCGGTCCTGACCGGCCATACGACCGCCTCTCCTTGGTCCAGGGTCCAGGAACCGGCCGGCAGCGACAACCCGACTCGTTCCGCATAAGCGCCCAGCGTACGTGCCGGGTCCTCGCCCATCGCGACGGCGGCGTCGACCGACCGTAGGACGCCGGATGAGACTTCCTCCGGGTGGACGGTCACGAAGATCATCCCGGTCATGCGTCCGGTGAGCTCCGAGGCAGGTTCCCATTGCTTCGGCATGAGGTGATGGGCCTCGTCGATCAAAATGCGGTGCGGCCGGCCGATTTGCGCCTGCCGCTCCTGGATGCGGGGCAACAGATCGGAGAAGAACGCGGGCCGGTCTTTCAAAGGCAGTCCGACAAGATTGACGGCTACCTGCGCCGTGGGACTGTCGAGTGCCGTCAGGACTTCCTCGATCGAAGGTCCTCGTTGCGGGTTTCCGAAGACGATGACCTGATCGACGGAGGCGTAGTCGCCTTCCGGATCGATGATGCAGACCTGATAGCCGCAGTCCGACAGCCGTTCCAGCAGACCGTGGGCCAGGCTGGATTTCCCGCTTCCGGAGGTCCCGGCGATCAGGAGGTTTGAGCCGACAGGTGGAATGCGAAGCTCGGTTCCGTCCGCCCGGAAACCGAGGGGAATATCGCGCCGGGTCATGGCGGCGGCGTGCTTCGCGGCGTCGTCATCCCACGAGGGCGGAGAAAAACCATGCGGTCCCGCGTCCGTTGTCCTCCGGCGTGACCACGTCAGCCGCCTCCCGAAGGGTTGGGACCGCGCCGCTCACCGCCACCGCCAGTTCGGCGGCCTGCAGCAGCGCATGGTCATTTTCCGAGTCGCCGATTCCCACCACATTGTGGGCCGAAAGCTGAAGGTCGTCCAAGGCCGCCTGCAACCCGCTCGCTTTCGTCACACCGGGAGGCAGAATCATGACGGAACCGCGGTTGAACACCACATGATGAGCCAGGCCAAGGTCGCGAATGGTTTCCAGCGCCGCCACTTCATGCGGCCGAACCGTGGCCAGGATCGCTTCGCCCTGCTGAAACGGGATATCCTTCCGCCGCAGAACCTCGACAAGAGGACCGGGCACGGCCCCGCCCAGCAGGCGTTGCTCCCGCGTCGCCGGATGATAGAGGAGCGCTCCGTTTTCGGCCACGATTCTGGAGCAGAGGACGGCTTGAGGAAAAAGGTCCAGGAGTTCCTGGAGCAACCGGCCGGTCACGATGATGAACTTGCGCCCCGAAGAAAGCAGTTGCTCCACCGCCGCAAGGGTGGACGGCGCGACTTTCCCGTCCATGGCAAGCGTCCCGTCAAAGTCGATGGCAGCCGCTACGAAACGCATAGCAAGTCGCTGGTCGGTGGTGTGTGGCGAACATGTCGTCTGCAATCACCGGCTGTCACGGCAAAGCGGCCGGCAGGAGAGTCCTTGGCCCCTCCTTCCGGCCGCCGAGCGGTTCCGATTACAGAATCAGCACGCCGTCTTCAGTGCTTCTTCTTGGCATCGTTCTCGAAGCCGGGAGCCTGGCCCGGAGGTCCTCCCCGGTCGCCCAGGTTGCCGGCGGCGGAATCCTCGCCCATAGAACCGCTCGAAGGCGCGACTCGCTGCGTTCCACGCCCGTCGCCAGGCCCGACGTAGGGTTTCGTCTCCTCACGCTTGTGCTCGATTTCTTCCATGTACATGGCTAGATCGGGCGAGAGATCTTTCGATTCCGAACGGTCCACATTCGGGAGCAACTGCTCCTTCGACATGTTGAGGACGAGCTTGTCGCCTTTCTGTTCGAAGCTGCTCCATTTCATCGGACGCGCATAACGCGAATCCGTCACCTCGAAGAATACGTACTCGATATCCTGAGTCTTCTCGTCCTTCAGGACTTTCTTGATCGTGCCGAGCTTTTCTCCCTGCTTGTTCGTCACGGTTTGATTGAGCCATTTACTGTCCGTGATCTCTTTCAGTTTGCCCTGACGAACCGGCGTGGTCGAATATTCATCAGGAATGCCGGATTTTCCACCTGTCAGATCCGTCTGCTTGTCACGCGGCACACTGTCCGGCGACGGCATCCCCCCGCCGACCTGGGATGACGCATTCGAGGAATCCGCGCGCACCGGCGTCATGGTGCCGGTACAAACCAATACGGCCGCGGCTGCTCCGATAATGATCGTAACCTTCGCTTGTTTCATTGCATGCCTCCTGTTAAACGGTGAATGCTCGGAAATTTCCAACTCTGGACGGCGCCATGGCGCCCAGCCGTCGCTCCGGCGTCGCTCACGAGAGCATTTGTGCAAGTCACAGGCCGCAATCGTCACCCATCCCCCACTCCGCACGAGTTCCGCCATTGTTCCGATAGTTGTGACGACGATGGCGACTCCCCGCCGGTCTTTGAATCGGAACGCCCGGCACGACAGGTTGTCCGGGAGCCGGGACAGAAGGTCTCCATCAACCGATAGTCAGTTGCGCGATTCCGCCTACAATCCTTATCGCGTAGACGGCGCAGCTTGACCGATGAAGGCACTGGGCTTGCAGCCGCGAAGACCCATGCTGCCCTCATGGAGCGAGCGACACACGAGCATGAGCACGGAAGACAGGCCAATAGGAAAGAGATCATGACGAGCATCGGCAAGCGACGATGGGCGGTTGCGGAAGGCTATATTCCTGCCACCAGTACCGGCCCGCATCCGCAGATGACGAGCCATGAGACGCTCTGTCTGCTCAATGCCGGGAATCGCGATGCGCACGTGCAAGTGACCGTGTTCTACCGCGATCGGGAACCCGTGGGGCCATACCGGATTATCGTACCGGCGAGGCGTACCCTCCATTTGCGCCTCAACGATCTGAGCGATCCGGCGCCGATTCCGGTCGATACGGATTTTGCGACCGTGATCGACTCCGACGTCCCGATCGTCGTACAGCACACGAGGTTGGACTCGCGCCAGGCCGAGAACGCGCTCATGAGCACGGTGGCGTTCGCATGCGACGAATGAGATCCGTGGTGAGTCCGCAGAACCTCGCCAGGCGCAACAGACGGGCTGGCTATGTGGTCCGATCGTGATTGAAACACCGGACCGATCGGAGGTATGTATGATCACCCTGACGACCCTGGTGCTGTTTCTGTGCGCGATGGTGATGGCCCTTTATGCATTTGGTTTCATCAATGCGCCGTCTCGCGGCACGTTCCGCACGTTTCAATGGACCTTTTATCTCCTTGCGGTTCTCACGGTGCTGTCGGTGTGGTTTGGAATCACCGATGAACCCTCCTTCTGACGGTGGCGCGGATCGCTCGCAACGGTTGCGATGGGAACGTGTGAAAACGTGTGGGTGTAGGGATGACCGGTAACCATCGATCCGAAGTCGTCGTCGTGACCGGCGCGTCGGCCGGCGTCGGCCGGGCGATCGCCCGCCGCTTCGGCGCTCAAGGCGCATCCGTGGTGCTGCTGGCCCGCGGCTTAGACGGTCTGGAAGGAGCCAGAGCAGACGTCGAGCAGGCCGGCGGCCGCGCCCTGGTCATCCCAACCGACGTGTCGGACGATCGCCAGGTCGAGGCGGCCGCGGAGCAAGCGGAACGGACCTTCGGCCCCATCGACGTCTGGATCAACAATGCCATGGTCTCCGTCTTGTCGCCGGCGCTCGACATGACGTCCGGGGAATATCGGCGCGTCACCGACGTGACCTATCTCGGCTACGTCTTCGGCACGCTTGCGGCGTTACGCCGCATGGTCCCGCGGGACCGCGGAGTGGTCATCCAGATCGGCTCGGCGCTGGCGTATCGTGCCATTCCGCTGCAATCGGCCTATTGCGCGGCGAAACACGCCATACAGGGCTTTACCGAATCCCTGCGATCGGAACTCCTGCACGAAGGCAGCCGTGTGCGCCTGACTGCCGTCCAACTTCCGGCCGTCAATACGCCGCAGTTTTCCTGGATCAGGACGCGCATGCCTCGACATCCCCGCCCCGTGCCGCCGATCTATCAGCCCGAGGTCATCGCGGAGGCCATCTACTGGGTGTCCCATCATCATCGGCGGGAATTTGCGATAGGATATCCCACCGTCCAAGCGATCGTCGGTGACAAATTCATTCCAGGCCTGTTGGATCATTACTTGGCACACGTCGGTTACGAGTCGCAGCAGACCGACGTTCCAGTCGATCCGGACCGGCGCGACAATCTTTACGAACCGCTGCCGGGCGACTATGGTGCGAGAGGGCGATTCAGCGAGCAGGCCTGTGACTATAGCGCGCAGGTCTGGGCCAACCGTCATCGCGGTTGGCTGGCGGCTGGAGGGGTCGGCCTTCTCGCCTGGTGGTGGAGCAGACGCTATGGATCCCGTCGCCGCCAGGCGCAAGGCCGGTCGGCCGCTCGTCTTCGGCGTCCGGTCAAACCGGTTTGGGCGCTCTAGCATGGCACAGCCCGTAGCGACCCTTCGTGAGACACATCTGAACCGGGGCATCTTTTTCCGGCTGTCCGCCGAATCGCCATGACCGACCTTCTTGCCGCGCGCTCCCAGATGGCGGTGTCCCTGGGTTTTCACATCATCTTTGCCGCCCTCGGCATCGCGATGCCCCTGATGATCTCGATCGCGGAATGGCGGTGGCTCCGGACCGGGGACGAAGGCTATTTGTCGCTGGCGAAGCGCTGGTCCAAAGGCACCGCGATCCTGTTTGCCGTCGGCGCCGTGTCCGGCACCGTGCTCTCCTTCGAACTGGGCCTGCTGTGGCCCGCGTTCATGAAACTGAGCGGACCCATGATCGGTCCGCTGTTCGCATTGGAAGGCTTTGCCTTCTTCACCGAGGCGATTTTTCTCGGCATCTATCTGTACGGGTGGTCCCTCATTTCTCCCGTCAAGCATTTCATTGCCGGATTGATGGTGGCGGCCAGCGGAGCGGCCTCTGCCGTGTTCGTCATCGCGGTGAACGCCTGGATGAACGAACCGATCGGATTCACGAAATCCGGTGAGCATCTGACCGAGCTCGAACCGCTGGCCGTTCTGGCCCAGCCGCTCGCGCGGCATGAAACGATCCACATGCTGCTGGCGGCGTTCGCAGCCACCGGACTCCTCGTCGCGGGGCTTCATGCCATGTGGCTCCTGCGCGACAACCGCAGCCTCTTCCATCGACGTGCGTTGGGCATCGCGGTGGCCATGGGCGGCGCCGCCGCCGTGTTGCAGTTGGCAAGCGGGCATCTCATCTCGCTGACCGTGGCCGACCGCCAACCGACCAAGCTGGCCGCCATGGAGGCGCACTTCGCCACGGCCGCCGGCGCCGACTTCCTTCTCGGCGGGTTGGCGGACAATGAGACGGCCTCGGTGCGGTACGCGGTGACGATTCCCAAGGGGCTCAGCCTGCTGGTGCACGGGGATCCGTCGGCGGAAGTGACGGGCCTCGATCGAGTGCCCAAAGCCGATTGGCCTCCCGTGGCCGTCGTGCATCTCGCGTTTCAGGTGATGGTCTTGTGCGGACTGGTCATGGCCGGCTTGGCGCTGTGGAGCGCGTGGCGTTGGCGCCGATCTGGCGGCCTGGAGCGGGATACCTGGCTGCTGCGCGGGTTGTGTGTCGCCGCGCCGGCCGGCTTCATCGCCATCGAGGCGGGATGGGTGGTGACGGAGGTCGGGCGCCAGCCGTGGATCATCGATCAGGTGATGAGGACCTCAGAGGCCGTGACGCCGATGCCGGGCCTGTGGATTCCATTCGCGACGTTTTCCCTGTTGTATCTCGTGCTCGGGGCCGTGGTGGCTTGGGCGATGTGGCGCCACGTGGCGGCGACCGAGCACGTATGATCCCGCGCTAGCGGACCGGTCGATCCTGCGGGATCGGCGAGCGAGTGAGGGTCGTCTATGCTCGAATTATTGCTTGGCGCGGCATTGGTCGGCTCGCTGACCTTCTATCTGCTGCTTGGCGGAGCCGATTTCGGGGCCGGGATCTGGAGCTTGTTCACCTTCCACCACCGCGGGAAGGCACAGCGGGCGCTCATCGATCAGGCGATCGGTCCCATCTGGGAAGCAAACCACGTCTGGTTGATCGTGGCGGTGACGATTCTCTTCACCGCATTCCCCGAGGCCTATACCGTGATTGTGGTCGGCCTGCATATTCCGCTCTCGCTCATGCTCGTCGGCATCGTGCTGCGGGGAACGACGTTCGCGCTGCGTACGCACGATGTCGCTTCCAGGCAGAGTGGCAGCGGTCCGTCTGAGCTCTGGTGGTATCTCTTCGCCGGTTCAAGCCTCCTGACTCCGGTGCTGCTCGGCATGAGTTTGGGGGCGATCGCGTCCGGACGCTTGCGGGACCGGACGGGCGAATCATTCTATGAGACCTTCGTCGCTCCGTGGCTCTCGAGTTTTCCATTCAGCGTCGGCCTCTTGACGGCCTTGTTGGTGGCGTATCTTGCGGCGACCTATTTGATAGTCGAAAGTCGGGAGGCGGGCCTCAAACATCTGTTTCGCCGCCGTGCCGTCGCGGCCTGGGCGGTGGTCGGTGTGGCTGCGCTCGTGGCGCTCTACCTGTCCCGGACCGGCGCTCCGGAAATCTATCGAGGGTTGACGGGTACGGGGATGGGACTCGCGACGCTTGCATTGACGGCGACGGGACAGGCGGTCGCCCTGCTCTCTCTTCTACGAGGACGCGATCGGATGGCCCGGCTGGGTGCAGCCGCGGTGAGCGTGCTGATGCTGTGGGGATGGGCGCTCTCCCAATTTCCCTTTCTGGTCGAACCGGATGTGACGATCTACCAGTCGGCCGAACCGGCGACCCTGCGTATCTTGCTCGTCAGCCTTGCGGCCGGCTCGGTCTTGCTGATCCCTCTCCTTCGTTATCTCTATATGATCTTCAAGAGCAGGGTTCTCTAGGCAGCCGTTTCGCCCTCCATCTTCGAGACAGACTGTCGAAGGAAGGACAGGCTGTCGGACAGAATCGCCATCCGGAGCCCACTTGCCGGCGTAAAAGGCCCCTCCATTCCTCATATAAATCGCACTTCTCGCACCGGGCCGGCAGGTCTGTTCTTTGCAAATTACGAGAAACGTCAAAGGTCGGCTCTCACCTGTCGGAGTGTCATGGCTATGACGCCTGGGTCGGAGCGGCGAGTGAAGGCGATGAAATGGCATGGCGGTGCTGTGGCGGGTTCCCGGTCATGCCGCGATTCACCAACTGTTCACAATATCCATTCGCAGGAGGAGTTACACGTCATGATTCGTGCCGTATTTCTGGACCAGGGCGGGGCGCTCGAAAGTCCATGCTATGGCACAGAGCCCTCCCGTCTGATGTCCGATACATTCGAAGGACTGCGGTTGTTGCAGCGCGCCGGATACGCGGTCGTCGTCGTGACGCATCAAGGCGGCGTGGCAAAAGGATTTCTGGGCGAACCGGACGTACATCGAATGAAGGCATATCTCGAAGCCCGCCTGATCGAAGAAGATATTCCATTGGGAGGGTTCTATTATTGCCCTCACCACCCCGACGGCAAGGTCCGGAGATATGCGGTTCATTGTTTGTGTCGCAAGCCCCAACCGGGGCTTCTGATTCGTGCCGCATCCGAATTGAGGGTCGACATGGGTCAATCGTGGATGGTCGGAGCGACTCTCGATGACATCGAGACGGGCCGCTGGGCCGGTTGCCGCACGGTGTTGCTGACGAACGGCCATGAAACCGAGTGGAATCTAACCGAGCCGCGCTGGCCTGACTATATTGCGGGGACTCTGCTGGAAGCCTCGCAATTGATCGCACTCTCAAGCCCGCGCGGAGTGACCCAGGTTCCGTTGGATCGATTGAGCCGTCCGCCTCTTCTCTAGTAGCCGTGAGGACCGGATCGACCGGCCTCGACGGCGGAAAGGAGTTCCATGCATCAGGACGATAGAATGACTACCGAATCCATGCAGCAGTGCATCGATGCCTGCGTGGCGTGCGCCCAGATCTGCGACCGCTGTGCGGACGACATGATTGGGATGGCCGGAGGGGGTAAGCATGATCAGCACCTGCAGCAGCTGTGTATCAGGCTATGCCAGGATTGCGCTGATATTTGCGCACTCTCGACGCGGTGGATGAGCCGGTTCTCGCCGTCCGCCGAATCATTGTGCCGAGCCTGCTCGGACATCTGCGATCGTTGCGCCGAAGTCTGCGAACGGCATGCTTCCCATCACCCGTTGTGCCGGACTTGCGCCGAGGAATGTCGTCGCTGTGCGGGAATCTGTCGCGAGATGGCCTCCGCAGCGGCCTGAAATCCGGGGTCGCCGTAGGGGTTTTCCTAGTCGTCGTATGAAGCCGCCGTGTCATCATAGGAACAGTGAGTATCGGGAGAGAACGGATTTGGTTGCAAGAGGCGATATGATGCGCAGACGAACGGCGGAAGGGGCGGGAATGACGTTGGCGATTTTGTATTGGCTGCTTACCGGGGAATCGGTGGCCGCGGCATCCTCGGATCCCCAACTTGACCCGAAAGCAGGAGAAACCATGGCGGACCCCCGTCCGGCGCCTGGCACCGGTCCCACGTTTCCGAATCCTCCTGCACCGGAACCGCCGACTCCCGTGCCTCCGGCGCCCCCTCCGCCATCGCCACAGCCCAATCCTCCTCCCCAGCCGCGTCCGCAGCCGTAACACCGTTCGGAATCGATGGGAGAGGCCGGGTTGCCGACTCCTCCGAAATTTCAGAGATTGGGGAAGGAGGTTCCATATGGTTCGCGCCATGTCCATGTGGGTCGCCGTGACACTTGTCGTGGGCGGTTCATTTCTGTCGCTGGAGCCTGTCGGCCAAGCAGAGCCTGCCGACGCGGGACTGCACTTAGTTGCGGGAACCTTGTCGAAGCTGGATCTCCCAAACGGCCGGGGGGTTCTGACGACGGATCTGGGGCGTCCGATTTATTTCGACGTGCCGAATGCGTATCTGTTTGAGAACGTCACGGTGGGAGCGAGAATCGCCATACGTCTGGACCGATACGCCCATGCGATTCGAGTCATGGATACGTCCGTGGCGGATGTCGTCCCGCCGGAGGGCTCCACCCCGGAACAGTCGTCTGCGGACACCTTCTCATCCGATTCGACCGACACTGGAGGAACGAACCCTCCATGACGGTCTCATTGTTCGGAGGCCGGCGCATGAGTCGAACGCTGCTCCTCAGGCACCGGTTCGGTTTCCCGGAGGGGCCATTCCACGACGGCCTTGAGAGGCAGATGATCGGACGCGATCGCCGATAAGCGCGTCCGATGAACTCCCAGCGAAACAAAAGAGGCCGGCGGCTTGATCCAGATTCGGTCCAACGCGAAGACCGGTCTGGCTGAAGGAAACGTCGGCAGCGCGGGCGAACTGGCGAAGGCCGCCTTGATCCGTCGCAGCGGGAATCCCCACAGCCACCATTCATTGAAATCCCCCATCAGGACGCAGTTCTGTCCGACCCGTTCAAGCAACCATTGGACTTGAACCCGGCGTTCCTTTGTCTGGAGGCCGAGATGGGTCGCGATCACCTGTATCGTCGCTCCGCTGCACCGTAAGTCCAAATCGATCGCGCCTCGCGGTTCGCGATGCGGGCGGCTCAGGTCCACCAGACGGATGTCGTCATACTGGCAGCGGGTCAGCACGGCGTTGCCATGGTGGCCCTTGCGCTCGAGCAGCGTCGGTCCGGCGATGACACGCAGCTTCGATTCCTTTCCCAGCCAGTAGGCCAGTTCGAGCCCGTGTCGCTCGGGCGCGTCGATCTCTTGGATTGCGACGACGTCGGCGTCGAGTTCGAGGATGACGTCCCGAATGCGTTCCGGCGCATAGCGCCCGTCTCGCCCGATGCACCCGTGGATGTTATAGGTGGCCAGCGTGAGACGCATGCGCCGGTTAGGGCTCCCTGTATCCATGCGTCTGCGCCGACACCCATCTGCTGATGCCCGTGAGAGCCAGGATGAGGAGACCTGCAATGGCGGCAAGCATACCGAGACTGCCGAGGCCCGGATGGCGGATGGTGTCGAGGACCTGTTCGACGAACAATGCCAGACTCACCAGGCCGGGCAATTCCCCGATCAACGTGCCGAAAAAGAAATCTCTGAAACGGATGTGCGACGCGCCGGCGACCGCGTTCACGATGGAAAACGGCGCCACCGGAAGGAGCCTGAGGACCACGACGGCCAGCACGCCTTTGGCGGCGAGTGCCCGGCTCACTTGATAGAGCTTGGATCCGGACAAGTGGTCCATCAGCGTGCGCCCCAGCAAGCGCCCGATGCCGAACGTGACGACGGCGCTGAGCGTCATGCCGATCAGCGCGTAGATGAATCCCCACCACGGCCCGAATGTGAGGACGGAGACGGCGATGAGCAGGACCACCGGTACGACGAGCAGGCCGCCCGCGACGAATCCCGCGACGGCGGCGACCGGCGCGGCGGGCCCGGCGGCGAGCTCGTTCAGATAGGCGGCTGCGTACCGAACGTCCAGCCATTCCCGGACCGGCGCCCATTGCCACAGGGCGGCCAGCAGTACCATGACCAACAGGCCGATCACCGCCTTGACGACATGCCGCAGGGCGGGCTTGCGCCGTTCCATCGGAAAGAGCCGCGCTTCGTACGGAAGCCTGGGATCGACGAATTCGGCGTCTGGCACGATGTCGGCGATATCGTCAGCCCCTGTATCGTCGAAGCTGTCTAGTGACCGTCCGGCACTGCGAAGCCGCTCCACTGTTCCGATGAGCGAGCCGTCCCGCTGGAACTCCTGCCGCACCGCCTCACGCGTGACCCCCAGATGTTCGCCCAGCAGGGCCTCGCGAAATCCGGCGATGCCTCGACGAATCGCCGCCCGTCCTTCGGCTTCGATCGCCAGGTCGCATTCCGTGTCGACTCCCATCGAGCGGTTGCTCAGATTTGCGGATCCCACACGGACCAGTTCGTCGTCGATGACGCACACCTTGCTGTGCACATTGATGCCTTCGTGCAAGCCCGGGATTTTCGGATAGTACAGGCCGAGCCGGTGGAACCGATCGGAAGAGCGCAGACGCTTCACGATCCGGCTGCGGAGGACGTCCATCGTATGTTGCTCGAGCCAGCCGTCGCTGTTCGGATGGAGGATCATGACGACTTCGGGGCCCATGGGATTTCGCAACAGCTCCATTAGACAATTCGCGATGGTGCGGGACGTCAGATACTGGGTCTCGATATAGATGTGGCGACGGGCGGCGCGCAGGCTGTCGACGAACAGCGCTTCCACTTCCGTGACGGGCCTCCGGCGGCCGAATTTCGGATCGGTGCGCGCGATGGCGACGCGGACGTCGGTCAAATCTGGCCGTACTCCTGGCGGCCAGGCCTCGCCCGATCCCGGCGGAGGGAATGGAATCGAGGTGCCCGATGCCGTCCGCCATCGATCGCGGGCCAGTTCCCCCAGCGCGGCAGCTGCGGATCCGTCCACCATCATTTGCACGTCATGAAACGGTCGGCAGGGCGGATCCCCGTCCGACGGCCGGCGCGCCGGATGGCCCGGTTCGTGTCCGGCCGTGTCCCAACGGCACGCGGCGAAGTCCATTCCACCGACGAACGCGACCGTATCATCGACGACGACGATCTTTTGGTGGTGTGAAGCCCCGACCGGATGCGCGCCGTCTCGAAGAAAATGAAGCCGACGGTGTGCCGACAACTTGGAGGGCAGCCACCACTCCCGTTCGCGCCAATAGATCATATGGAAGTCCCAGGTCAGCACATATACATGCAGTTGTTTTCGCCGAGCCAGGAGATGGTGAAGAAACTCACCCAAGCGATCCGGAAACTCGTGGGTCCGGCCGTCGGGAAGCGTGCGGATTCGACTGTCAAAATCCCATCCGAGGATCAGGATGCCATGGCGGGCACGAATCGCAGCCTCGCGGAAGGCGGAAAAATACGCGGCGCCATCGACAAGGAAGGATACCCGGTCGGCCCGTTCGACTTTCCAGCAGTTGCGGCCGACATCGAATTGCGAGTCGGACCACGGGGAATGAGGCACAGTCGGGAAGCGACGGGTCGAACTGTGAGGATCGTCGGCCTGAGAGAGAGTCATGGCGGCGCTGATGGTGCAAAGCGAATGCCCCGGGCCACAGGCGCCAAGGAAACGGGATGGATCATGCACCCGTGATAAGACAGACAGTCTGTCCTTTCGGACCGGCGAACCAGCCTGTCCCGCGCAGAACATTTTGTCCGGCCGGGATTGCGGCGGAGCTGCGAGTTGTCGCTTCAGCGCGAGGCGGCCTGTCGCCGAAGAGGAGGTGGCTGAAGGCAGTATTGATGGAGAGAGCAGAACGTTCGTCGGCAGCGGACAAGGGTGTGAGCCGGTCTGTGTCTTGCAGCCGATGTAACGAACGAATACTCATTCGGTGAGCGCTTAGGAAGCCCGCTGGAGTCATGGTCATGACAGAGACAAAAAAGATTCAACGGCCGCCTCAGCGCCAAAAAGGTCAGCCCGGGCAAGAGGACGAGATGACGCCGCGGCCGGCCAGCGACCGGGAAACTCGCCATGGGAGCGGTAAGCTGCGTGACAAAGTCGTGTTGATTACCGGCGGGGACAGCGGAATTGGCCGGGCAGCAGCCATCGCCTATGCCCGAGAGGGAGGCGACGTGTCGATCGTGTATCTGAATGAGCACAAAGACGCGGAGGATACCAAGCGCCTCGTCGAACAGGAGGGCCGCCGATGTTTGACGATTGCCGGGGACATCGGTGACGAGGCGTTTTGTCGGAGCGCCGTGGAACGGACTGTCAAGGAGTTCGGCCGGCTCGACGTGCTGGTGAACAACGCAGCGGAACAACATCCTCAGGATCGTCTCGAAGAAATCACGGCCGAGCAGCTTGAGCGCACCTTTCGCACGAACATCTTTTCATTTTTTTATATGAGCAAGGCGGCGTTGCCGCACTTGAAGGAGGGAAGCGCGATCGTCAACACCACGTCGGTGACGTCCTACAAGGGCAGTGCGCACCTGCTCGATTACGCCTCGACCAAGGGGGCGATCGTGGCGTTTACCCGCTCCTTGTCGCAAGCGCTGGCGGATCGCAAGATCAGAGTCAATGCCGTCGCTCCCGGCCCGATCTGGACGCCTCTGATTCCCGCGACGTTTCCGGCGGACAAAGTCGCCACTTTCGGATCCGACGTGCCCATGAAGCGAGCGGGTCAACCGGAGGAAGTCGCGCCGAGTTTCGTGTTCCTGGCCTCGGAGGATTCCTCGTACATGACAGGACAGGTTCTGCATCCCAATGGGGGCACCATCGTCAACGGATAGCCGGAGCCGTCGAGTGCGTCGTTATTCACGACAAAGAAGCCAATAAGAAGCCAAATGGAAAGAAGCCAAAATGGAGGAGAAGTCATGGCCAAGCGGATGCCGAAGCAGTCACCGGACGAGCAACGGAAACCGTCGCAGCCGGTCAATGCGGTTCAGCTGCTGAAAGCGGATCATCGCCACGTTCAAAAATTGTTCGAGCAATTCAAAGCGGCTCCGGCCGGGGACAAGGCGTCCCTGGCCGCCCGCCTGTTCGTCTTTCTTGACGTTCACGGCCGGATAGAGGAAGAACTCGTCTACCCCGCAGTGCGGGCAAGCATGGAATCGTCGGCTTCTATCCAGGCGCATGACGCTTCGGACCAGGGCGACGACGGAGAGGACGCGGAGATGGCCCCGCTCAACGGCGTGGAACTGGATCTTCCCGAAGAAGATGACGAGGAATCGGATGGGGCGGTCGCGATGGCGTATGAGAGCCATCAGATCATCAGGGATCTCATCCAGCAACTCCGTTCCATCGAGACGGATCACGACGATTATCATGAACTGTTCGACGAACTGGAGGAAGTCGTGATCGAACACGTCGCGGAAGAAGAGAACGAAATTCTTCCGCTGTTGGCCGATACGTCCGACATCCGCGCATTGGGTTCTGAACTGCAGCGACGCAAAGACGAGTTGACGTCGCGCGCATCTCTCGCCGCCTAGTGCGGCGCCGTCTCCGAGAGGAGGAAGGGTCGCATGACCTGCGTCGCACCCGTTCCGTCGGTCGCCCCCAAGTCTCTATCGGCTGCCTCGGCATCCGATGACGAACGCCCCCATACCTTGTCCGTCGATGTGGGATCGACATGGATCAGGGCGCTCGTACTGGATGGACGGGGGCACCCCGTCAGGCCGTTGCATGAGGTGGGGTTCGCCAAGACTCCATCGCATCCAACGCCGGAAGCACTCATGGAAACCGTGGCGAGCTTAGGAACACGCGCCGAACCGTTTGGGCGGGCATCCATCGGATTTCCCGGCGTGCTGCACGACGGAATCGTCTGCCGCTCGGCGGTGTTTGGACCGGAGTGGATGGAAGTCCCGCTCGCACCTCTCATGGAACTGCGCTTGCGTTGCCCTGTGAAGGCGGTTCGCGCGATCGATCTGCACGGGTGGGGAGTGATTCATGGGCGCGGTACGGAACTGCTGCTCGCCGTGGGCTCCCGCATGGATGTCGCCTTGTTTCGTGACGGAGTTCCGGTTCCGAATATGACGCTGGGAAAATATCGGCCGGACCCCGCTCGATTCGAACTCGACGGACCCGCCGCATGGACGAGACGATTCTGGAAAATGGCCGCGGATTTGCGCAAACGATTCCACTACGACCGGCTGTACATAGGCGGTCCTTATGCGGGACGGATGGGAATGATACCGTTGCCGTCCGACGTGACGATCACGGCGTCACTGAACGGCCTCCTTGGAGGGGTGGCACCGTGGGATGGTCGGAGATACTGTTAAGAGACCGTTGTCTTTCGTTGACGCACGGGCCGAGGAAAGGAACGTAGTCGGACGCGCCCCCGTTCGAACCGTTTCGTCGCGGACGTGAGAGTTGCCCACTGCTCACCCCGCGACTCTTTTGCACCGGCGAGTTCAACGAGAGATGGCGCAAGGCAGAGGAGATCCGTCTCCTCTGCCTTTTTCATAACGTCCGTCCGCAATCGGCGGCGTGCATTCCACCCACCTGACGGATTGTCCCCGTTCGAGACAACTTGACCCACACGAGTCGATCTCAAAATGGGACGGGAGCCGTCCGTCTCCGCCTCCACTGCAGGAAAATCAAACAAAACCCTCGGTCGATCGTGCGGAGGCGTGCGGGGTCTCTCGCGGCTCCGGACTTGCACGAGGCTATCGAATCATGCTGAACGGTCTCACTTTTTCATCCAAGGAGTTGCCATGAACAAGACCACAACGGAAACCGAGCGGCAGTCGGACGTCCTGCGGGCCCTGCTCCTCGAGCGACGTGCGACCTTGCAACGAGAGATCGATCGGTTGATCGCCCAACATCGGGATCAGCACGGTCATTTTCAAGACAGCTCGGTACTGGATCTCGAAGACATGTCGTTACGGGATGCCACGGCGGCGCAGCAGATCGCCTTGCTGGAAGCCAGAACGCGGCAGCGGATCCAACTGGATGAAGCTCTGCGGCGCCTGGATGAAGGCACCTATGGCGTCTGTGAAGACTGCGAGGAGCCGATCTCCGCAGGCAGGCTGCGGGCACTCCCGTTCGCGCGCCGCTGTGTGGCCTGTCAGGAGCAATTCGAGGTGTTCGAGCGCATCGTGCAGCGCGAGGATCGCGAGGAAGCTTGAGCCGGATCCGTCTGCGGAACAGAAGGTTCCGCCACTGAGACATGTCGAATCCGAGGCATATGAAAATCGATAAGGAGAACGCCCATGCGTCACGATACGTCGGATAAAACCCAGGAACAGGACGTCGAGGAAACGACGGATGTGTTCGAGAGCTTGAAAGCCGATCATCGGATGGTCAAAGAGTGGTTCGCCAAATTCGAAGAAGCGGACAAGCCCACCAAGTCGTCCATCGCGGAGGACACACTCGCGGCATTGGAGGTCCATACGGCGATCGAGGAGGAACTCGTCTATCCCGCCATCGCCGAGGTGATCGACGACGAGGATGGAATAAAGGAAGCCATCGAGGAACACCACGTCGCCAAGCTCTTGATCAAGGAACTGCGCCGGATGAAACCGGGCGAGGACGCCTTTGCGACGAAGTTCAAGGTGTTGGGCGAACTCGTGTCGCATCATATCGAAGAGGAGGAAGGCGAAATGTTTCCCCAGGCCGAGGAGGCCGGCATTGACACGGAATCTTTGTCGCGCGACGTCATGAAGCGAAAGGCGGCGCTGATGCGGCGGCATGGGGGAGGAAAAAAGTCTTCCGCGCCTCGCCGCCGAAAGGCCGCATGAGCGGTCCGGACGGAAGACGGACATCGTGATTCATGCCGGGGACATGTTGCTGTGGGGCCTGCTGGCGACAGGATTGTTGACGACCTTGTTGCGCGCCGGTCAAGCACTGCATCTCACTCGCATGGATCCCACGCTGCTGCTGGGTACGATGGTCACGCCGGACCGCGACCGGGCCAAGATGATCGGATTCGTGATCCATTTTCTGAACGGCTGGTGGATCGCCCTCGTCTATGTCCTGTTCTTCCATGCATTGGGGTTCGCGGAATGGTGGTTGGGGGCGCTGCTGGCCGTCGCCCATACGGCGTTTGTCTTATTGGTAGTCCTTCCCAGTTTGCCGGGCATTCATCCCCGCATGGCCTCCGACGAGAGTGGGCCCACCCCGACGCGCATGCTCGAACCTCCGGGATTTCTGGCGTTGAACTATGGCGTCCGCACGCCGGCGGCGGTCCTGATCGCCCACCTCGTCTACGGTGCCGTGCTGGGCGCCTTCTACAACGTCTGAGCGTCGGTCGCCAAGCCCGCCGTCGCTCGATCCCCCTCGACCATCAATAGCGCGCGCAGGTGCGCGACATGGGTCAACGCCAGGGGAAAGTTTCCGAGAAATGCCTCGTTATCGTCCTGGATTTCCTCGGGGAATAACCCGACGTCGTTGGCATACGCGCGCATCTGTGACAGCAGTTCCTCGGCTTCGGCCGTGCGTCCCGCCGCTGCCAGTGCCTCGGCCAGCCAGAAGCTGCAGGCCAGGAACCGGCCTTCCTTTCCGCCGGAGGCCGCTTCCGGAAGATAGCGATACACGAGCGGACCTCGACTCAGCGCCCGCTGCACCGAGGCGATCGTCGACCGCATGCGGGGATCCTGACTATTGATGAAGCCGTAGGTTCCGAAGGTGAGTGCGGACGCGTCCACACTCGTACCGCCCAGCACTTGGACGAAGCTGCGACGGCTGACCGAGTACCCGGATCTGAGCACGACGTGCCGGATCGCGTCGCGAGTCCTGCTCCACGTATGGACGGAAGCGGCCAGGCCGAGGCGGGCCGCGAGCCGTTCAAGCCGCTCGAGCGCGACCCAGCACATGACCTTGGAATGGACATAATGCCGACGGCTGCCGCGGATTTCCCAGATTCCATGGTCCGGTTGCGCCCAGTCCGCCACCAAGAGGTCTCCGACCCGAACGAGCCAGCGTTTGGTGTCGCGGTCGACCGGATGGCCGCACTCCACGTAGAGGAGCAAGGTATCAAGAACCTCTCCGTAGACGTCCAGCTGGGACTGTGCCGCCGCTTCGTTGCCCAGCCGGATCGGCCGGGATCCCCGATAGCCTTCCCATCGGGTCCATACACGCTCCGGAACCGAGGCTTCTCCGTAGAGGCTGTACAACACTTGGAGGGCCGGGAAGGTCAAGGTCGTCGCGTGGGTCATCCAGTGTGTAAAGGCGACCGCCTCCTGCTCGAAGCCCAGCCGAAAGAATGCGTGGGCTGTAAAGGAGGCGTCGCGCAGCCAGCAGTACCGGTAGTCCCAATTGAGGTCCCCTCCGATCCGTTCGGGAAGGGACGTCGTCGGTGCCGCCACGATCGAGCCGGAGGGTGCATGACTGAGCAGTTTGAGCGTGATCGCGCTGCGGACCACGTCATCGCGCGACGGGCCGACGTGCCGGCAGCGTGCCGCCCAAGCAGTCCAGTACGAGACCGTGTCGTGGATGGCATCCTCGGCCTCGGCCAGTCTGGGATAGACCGCCGGGGCGTCTTCGGCATATACGATCCAGAGCGTGACCGATTGTCCGCGCGACAAGCGTACCTGTGCCGACAGCTCACCGGCCTCCACCAGCACGGGAGCATCGACCGCCACACACAGCATGCGGCCGCCGATGTCGGCGCAGTAACCGGCCTGGCCGCGCCGTTTGAAATCCGGAATCTTCTGCCCGTCGTCCGGCCTCGGCTTGACGACCAGCGCCATCTCCATCGTCCCGTCCAGGATCTGGAGCCGTCGTAACACCTGTCGCAACGGAAATCGTCCGTCGTCGGAGACCGGCATGAGATCCGTGAGGCATGCCACGCCGTCGACCGTGTGAAACTCGGTCGTGAGCACGGCGGTATTGGGCCGATAAGACCGGGTGGTGCGGTAAGTAGAGGTTGGGCGGACGGAACAATAGCCGCCCTCGTGGCGATCCAATAGGCGATTGAAGCAGGAAGGGCTGTCGAAATGAGGCAGGCAAAGCCAATCGATCGATCCGTCGCGGGATACAAGCGCGCCGGTTCGGCAATCGCCCACCAAGGCATAATCGGAGATGGGCGGATAATTGGTCAAGGATACAGCGTGTGGTTATTTCTCGACGGAGAATCCGTCATCCTTCCACCAGCGCCATCCGCCGTCGAGTTCCATCACGGGAAAACCGCGGCCCGCGAACTCGACGGCTGCCGTGGCAGCCAGGTGGCAGACGATTGAATAGCAGTAGAGCACGTTGAGGCAATCCCTGCGTACGTAACCCCTGCGCCGCCGACCATCCCTCCTTGGGCAGGTTTATCGCGCCGGGAATGTGGCCTTCGGCATAGTCGTCTGCGGCACGGACATCGACGACGTTGACCTCGCCGCTCTTCATCAAGCGTTCCAGTTCGACGGGACCGATGGTAAAGGCCATCTTGGCCTCAAAAAAGTCCTTGGCTCTTGATAGATCTTGAATCGATGTGAGCGGCATGGCTGTCCTCCGAAGAATCGTTGGGATTGCTACAGGCGAACCGATCCCAACGGTTCGGCCGATCGGTGGACGCGACGTCCCCGTACCGTGGATTCGTGATGCGTGATCCCGGTGGAGCTCCGGGCGCCGATCGTCGCCTGGTTGCCGCTATTCGCCGATCCGGGTGATCGTCGAAGCGTGCCGGATGGGCCGCTCCGATTCGAGCCGGCCGAACTGTGGAATTGCGTCTCCCGCGCTCGGGCGACAGTGAGGACTGTGTCCTCGCGGCATGGGCGAGCGACAGCAGGACCAGTCCCAATCCGCCGGCGGCGCATAGGAACACGATCGCGCGCCGGCTCAGCGACAATCGTGCGCGGGTTCGCTTGCCGACTGTCGCAGGCTGCACCCGTTCGCGGTCTCCGTCCGGCACCATTGAGGCCAGATCGATGGAGCGTCTGACGGTGTGATAAGGAAACGAGTCCGCGTCCCACGGTACCGATTCACTGGAGCCGAATCCATCGGCCCGACGCCTCGAACGTCCTGACCTGGCCATGAGGGTTGAGAAGAGAGTCATGGTGCGTTCATCTCCTGGGTCAATACTTGGGTCATGTGGCGCGTTTCGGCCCACGTCAAGCTGCCGCGGGGAGGGTGCCGCGCGTCTTCGTATCCGCCCGGGTCCATGTCGACCAGATACTGGGACCATGAGAGCAGCGTCCCTTGGCACACGCGAGGATCGGAGGGAAGGCTTTGCATGTCGAGCGTAATGCGCCGCAGCATCTCTTGCATGAACCACTCGGGAACCCGGAGGCGATGCGCGGGGTAAATGTATCCGAACAGCAATACATGGCTGAACAGGACCCGCCAATGGACGTTGAAACGGCGGAGCAGCCTGGCCCAGTCCATCAGATGGACTCGCGCACGCAAGAGATGCGCAATGTCTCCGCCGTCATACCGGTGTCGTTCCATCACGAACGCCTTGGACCACAACATTTCTTCCGCCGGCACCACCTTGACGCTGTGACCAAGAACGACTGATGGCATGGCGTGCTCGAACCACAGGTCGTCGACCACGCAGAGCCCGTTTCCGGAATTGAAGATGACGTCGACGCTATACTCCCCCTGCCAAGCTTTGCCCAACCAATGGGTGAACCGCCATTCGGTCTGAAAGCCGGCCCGACCGAGAGCATCCATGAGCCGGTGACGGTCCGCCGATCGAACGAAAAGGTCCAAATCCTTGGTACGGCGGACCAACCCGGTATAGCTTTCCAATGCGAAAGCGCCGCCGACAAGAAATGGCACCCCGCAGGCCTCAAGGGTGGCCAGCGCCTGCCGGTAGACGTCATGAGCCCGGTCTTCAAGCATTCCGTTGGACTGCATGAAAGTCCTCCCTGCCTGCGTTAGGCGTCTCGGACGAGACAGGCAGCGTGAGAATGCGGACCGCCCGTCCATCGGGAAAATGTCGGCGCAGCAGCGGAAACGCCACGTTGTAGACCGGCACTCCTCCCATTGTTCGACCCTCCAGGCTCCCGTGATGCGCATGGCCATGAAACAGCACGCTTGCGCCATACCGGTTGACCGGTTCTTCGAGGCGGCTCGAACCCAAGAACGGAAAGATCTCGGGCGGTTCTCCCCGGACCGTCTCCGCGACCGGCGCGTAATGCGTCACTACGACGCGCGACGGGGCTCGCAATTTGGCCAACGCCGATTCCAGCTTCAGGGTTTCGTCCACGGACTCGCGGACGAAGTGTTTCAGTATGCTTTCACCCCATGGCTGCAGGGCCCGCTCCCCGAACCCTCCGCAGAATCCCTTCACGCCGGCGAAGCCGATCCCGTGTACTTCGACCGCCGTGCCGTCGAGGATGGTCACGCCCTGATCCGTCAGTACGCGTGACACCTCTTCCTGCTGTCCGGACTCGAATTCATGGTTTCCGAGGACCGCCAGGATCGGCAACGGCCGCAATGCCGCCAGATGCTCTCCCAGCCGGCGCGCCTCCTCCACCCGCCCGAATTCCGTCAGATCGCCGCAGAGCAATAAGATGTCGGCCTCCTCCGGGAGCCGGTGAAAGAGTCCGCGCAGTTCTTCTTCGGACGTGCGGGGACAATGGAGGTCTCCCACAGCGGCGATGCGAACCGTACCGTGCTGGGCCCCCATGGACTCACCCCGCCGGCTTTGCCGCGGAGTTCCCCTTTCTCGTTCGAGGCCGAGCCGACGACGTCATCGACTCATCCCCGATTGTGCGAGGATTCCCTCGCTTCACGAAGCGCTTCTTTACCGCTTTGGGCGTACTCCTTCGCGGTCCTGCCCGCTTCCTGCACGGCCTCTTGTCCTTGCTCATAATATTCTCGGCCGCGCTCGACCGCCGTATCCCATGCAGCCCTGCCTTTTTCCATCGCCTCGTCCTTCGCCCGCGAGGCATAGTTTCGCAGCATGCCGCGCAACTCGGATCCGGTCTGCGGTGCGAATAGCAGCGCTACCCCGGCTCCGATCAATGCTCCCGCGATGAAAGCGGACCAACCGGTCGCGTCGTCTTCGTAGTACTCGTAATCGCCATTGCGCATCGCATCCTCCTGGTTTGTTGTAGGACGGTGTTGGAACACCTACTCACGGATCAGATGAGTCTTGTGCAAACCTCAGACCCGCGGACGGGGGCAGCATTTCGGAATATTCAGGAGAATGCCGAACCGAAATCGATGCCGATGACGACAGATTGTCCACCCAGAGATAGAATGTCCGGCCTTAAACGCCTACCATAGGTGCTGTTTCTAGGTCGAGAATGTGGACTGACCAGGGTGCGCTCGCTGCGAGGGCCGTATAGCCGGTAAAAGTCGTGATATTTATCGGCCAACATCATCGGTCTCCGGTTTCTGGGGGTTCGTCAGAGAAAAGCCGGTATGTCGGCGCATCCACATGCATCACTAGAGTGGGCTTGAGAGTGGGCTTGCCGAATGGGGGCTTAATTTGGCAGGATCATGGGTCGGCATCGAAATGGGCATCGACGCAGGTCGCGGATCCGGAACGAAGTTGTCGGACCGGTTCGCTGGGGCTTTCCCTAGTTCGATCGGTACCCGGCACCTCATACGATGGGGCTGATCGAGGAAAGACCCTGATCCCACTGGTTCATTGCCGCGAAAATATCACGCCATTAAATAAATAAAAAAGAAGAAAGGATGAGGACATGAAGATTGCGCAGATTTCTCCGCTCTGGGAAAGTGTACCGCCAAAACTTTACGGAGGCACCGAACGGATCGTTTCCTATTTGACGGAAGAATTGGTCCGCCAGGGCCACGAGGTGACGCTCTTCGCAAGCGGGGATTCCAAGACCAAGGCGAAACTACAGTCCTTCTGTCCCCATGCCTTACGGTTGCATACCGGCCTGGTGAACCGGGACGCGCCGCTGGTGCTCCAACTCGAACGGGCTCTGGGAGCCGCCTCGGCTGAATTCGACGTCGTGCATTCGCATCTCGACTTCCTGGGATTCCCGATGAGCCGGCGTGCGCACGTGCCCGTCGTCACGACCATGCACGGGCGACTGGACCTGCCGGAACTCGGCCCGATTTTCCAGGAGTACGCCGAGATGCCGGTGGTCTCCATTTCCAACGCGCAACGGACTCCCTTGCCCGGTGCGAATTGGGCGGATACCGTCTATCACGGCATTCCGGCCGATCTGTATCGGCCTCACGACCGGCCCGGTTCCTACCTTGCGTTCCTCGGGCGCATTTCTCCCGAAAAATGCCCGGATCAAGCCATCGAATTGGCCAAGCGCGTCGGTATGCCGCTGCGAATCGCCGCCAAGGTCGATCCGGCCGACCAAGATTATTTCAAGCAAAAGATCGAACGGTTGCTCAACCATCCGCTGATCGAATATGTGGGCGAGATCAACGATGCGGAGAAAGATGATTTCCTCGGCCATGCAGCGGCGCTGGTCTGTCCCTACGATTGGCCGGAACCCTTCGGCCTCGTCCTGATCGAAGCCATGGCCTGCGGAACGCCCGTTCTGGCCTATCGACGCGGATCCATTCCTGAGGTCATCGACCATGAGGTGACGGGATTCGTCTGCGACAACCTGGACGAGATGGTCGCGGCAGTTCCCCGCATTGCATCGATCGACCGCCGGCGGTGCCGCCAAGTGTTCGAATCGCGTTTTACCGTCGAGCGCATGGTGCACAATTACGTGGCGCTGTACGAGCGGATGATTGCGCAACCGGTTCGGACGAAGCCGCATGCGCACGTCCGGGCCGGCGAGCATGGGCTGGTGGGGGCTGGAACGACATTGACGAAGACGGACGCGGCGTAGCCGCAGCTCGCGACGGTGACCCGGGTCACCGTCGCGACAGTCTGGCTTTCATCGCGTTCGTCACCGTCCGCGCGGATTGCGCATAGTCCTCCCACGGATCGCGCGTCCGATCCTTGAGCCGCTCCTCTATATTCAATACGGTGAAGTGATCCGATTTCAGCCTCGCCGAGTGTAATTCTTCCCAGGCGATCGGCATCGACACCGGTGCGCCGGACCTGGCTCTGGGCGAATAGGCGGCGATCGCCGTCGCGCCCCGCCCGTTGCGCAAGTAATCGATGAAGATCTTTCCTTTCCGCGCCCGCTTCGCCATGACGGATATGAATCGTTGCGGAATCGTGGCCGCCATGTGATCGGCGACCGATTTTGCGAAACCTTTCGCGTCCTCCCAATCCATGTTGCGCTGGATTGGCGTGACGACGTGCAAGCCGTGTCCGCCCGTCGTCTTCAGAAAACACGCGAGCCCGAGTTCGGTGAGCAATTCCCTCATCAGTTGCGCCGCTTCGACGACCCGCGGCCATGGCAATGAAGGATCGGGATCCAGGTCAAAGGTCAAACGGTCGGGCCGGTCCAACCGGTCTCGCGTTGCGCCCCACGTGTGCAGTTCCAGCGCGTTCATCTGCACGAGGCCCTGCAATGCCTCGAGCGAGTCCGCCGTCATATACATGGCACGGCCGCCGTCTTCCTCGATCGGAACACGACCGATGCCCGGCGGCATGCGTTCGTTGACGTGTTTCTGATAGAAGCAATCCTGGTAATCGCGCGGACAACGAACAAGGGTCAACGGACGTCCGCGCAAGTGTGGAAGGATCCGATCCGCTACCAACTCGTAATAGCGAGCCAGGTCCTTCTTGGTCAGGCCGACGTCGGGATACAACACGCGATCGGGATGGGTCAGCCGGATGGTTTCGGTCGTGCCGCGGACTGCTGCTCGCGCGGCGTTCGGCTCGGGTGAGGCTGGTGACGTCGCCGTGTCTTCCGAAGCGGAACGTTCCCGCCCGATTGAACGAGGCGCCTTGTCCGTTCGAAGCCCTTGAAAACTGGGTTGCCGGAGCAGGCCGTCCTTGGTCCATTCCGAGAAGCGGACTTCCGCGACCAGTTCCGGGCTTACCCAGCGGATCCCGTGCGCCTCGCGACCGGTCGGCGGATCGGCGAAAGGCGGCCGCGACTGTTCGAGAGATGTCAATCTGCGTCGCAGCGTACGCAGGGACGTCATGGAGAATCCGGTTCCGACCCTTCCCGCATAGCGGAGCCGTCCCTGCTCGTAGTAGCCGACCAGCAATGCGCCGAACCCGGACCGGGACCCGGCCGGCTCCGTAAATCCGCCGATGACGAATTCCTGGCGTCGTTCGCATTTGACCTTGAGCCAGGACCGGCCTCGTCCGGACCGGTAGACGGAATCCGCTCGCTTGGCGATCAGCCCTTCGAGGCCGCGGCGGCAAGCCTCTTCGAAAGAGGTTTCGCCCTGTCCGGTAATGTGATCGCTGTAGCGCAAGACTGTCTGGCCGGCGTGCCGCTGGCGTGAGCGGGAGCCGCGTCCCCGTCCCGGCCGCAATGGATCGAGGAGCGCCGCCAGCAGGCGTTTGCGCTCGATGAGCGGCGCCGCCCGCAAGTCATAGCCGTCCACGTACGGGATATCGAACAAGCAGTATGCGATCCGGCCGGTGAAATTGGCGTCGAAGGCATTTTGCAGGGCCTGGAAATCTGTCTTGCCCTCTTCGGTAAAGACGACCACCTCTCCGTCGAGCCAGGCATCGGTCAACCCCAGCGATTCGACAGCCTGTACCTGAACTGAAAGCTTCTCGGTCCAGTCGTTGCCGTTGCGCGTGAACAGCTGCGCCTTTCCGCGCCGGATCCGGCAGAGGATGCGATAGCCGTCGTACTTGATTTCATGAATCCAACCTTCGCCGGACGGCATCGCGTCGACGAGTGTGGCCAACTGGGGCGACAGTCGTTCCGGTAGAGGCGCCTGTCGAGCGCCGGTAAGGTCGCCTGCTTTCAAAGATGGGACGTGAGATTCGGCGACTTCCTCCAGTTGCCGGCCGCTCTTGACGCTTTCGGTCGATCGTTCGACGATCTCCGCCCGGCTGCCCCGTTCGGCACTCTCGTCTTTTTCCTTGATGAGCAGCCAGTTATCATTCTCATCCCCTTTCCGATCGGATTTCCCTCGAGGATGCATGCGCACCAACGCCCATGCGCCATGCAATTTCCTCCCGTCCAGCCGAAACTTCAGAACTCCTCGGCGGTACCCGTCGTGTGGGTCTCCGATGGGTTGCCAGGTCCCACGATCCCAGATGAGGACCGTGCCGGCTCCGTACTGTTTCGACGGAATGGTCCCTTCGAACTCGGCATAGTCGAGCGGATGGTCCTCGACATGGACGGCCAATCGCTTCTGCGAGGGATCGAGACTCGGCCCTTTGGGGACCGCCCAGCTTTTGAGCGTTCCGTCGAGTTCCAGGCGAAAGTCATAGTGCAAACGTGTCGCCGCGTGTTTTTGAATGACGAAGAGGCGGTCTTCAACGGAGCGTTCCTGAGCCCGTCGTCCGCTCGGCTCCGGAGTCCGTACGAAGTCGCGCTTGAGGCGGTAGCGTTGAAGCTGCCGGGCGACATTGCCGCGTTTCATGACTGGCTGGACTCCTCGGTGATCATCCATGATCCTCCGCCGGGCGTGAGTCTTCCGGACAAGAATTTCACAGAAGATTGAACCGGCGATACTAGGGGTTTTTCCAGTACAAGGCGTGCGGGATCGTCAGGGATAGTTAAAAATAAGCAGGTCAGGTACTCAATGCCTACGCAGACGGATGTGGAAATGGAGCGAATGGACCGAAGTATGGAACAGGATCGGGTGGAAGGCCGCAATGCGATCTTGGGCGCATTGCCGGAGGAGGAATGGCAGTTGGTTCGCGAGCGCTGCCAGCGGGTGTCCTTTCATGAGGGCAAAATTCTGCAGCCGGCCGGCGCCCCGTGCGAGTGGCTGTTCTTTCCCACCGGCGCGGCCCTCTCATTGATGGCGGTGACGCAGGAAGGTCTCTCGATCGAAACCGGGCTGATCGGCCAGGAAGGGATGGTTGGCCTTCGCCAGTTGTTTGGGTATCAAAACCAGTCGCTCGAATGCATGGTTCAGCATGGGGGAACGGTGTGCCAACTCTCGTTGTCATGGCTGCGTCGGGCGTCATTGCCCGTTTTTCATGAGCTGGTCCTGCGCTATGCGGGATATCGGTTGGGAGAACTGGCGCAGACCTCAATCTGCAACAGGTTTCACCTGGTACGGCAGCGGTTGAGCCGGTGGTTGTTGACGGCCGGTGATCGCACCGGCAAACAGGAATTGGAGTTTACACAAGAGATGCTGTCCGCCATGGTCGGTGCCAGGAGGCCGGTCGTCACGTCGTTGATCGGGAGAATGCAGAGCGAAGGGCTGATCGAGTATCGGCGGGGGTGCCTGATCATTCAGGATCGGTCCGGACTGGAAACGGCGTCGTGCGAATGTTACGCCATCTTGTGCGATGCGTTGGCCGAATATCTCCGGGGTTTGCCCAGCCGTCAATCGTAGCCACCGGTCATCACTTTTCATCGCCTTGCCATGGTTCAGCAAAAGAGTTTCTGCGTTCCCCCTATCACGGATCCGCAATCGCCCGGCCATCGTCAGCCATATTACAGACAGGAGTATGCCGGTCAGGTAGTGTGAATGATCCACGTGGATTCGATCAACTACACCCAGCCAGACACAGTCGGCGCGGACTCACGGACGGACAATCGCATTCTTGGCTCTCTGGGCCAGACCGATCGTCGGTTACTGTGTGCCTCGATGGAACTGGTGTCGCTCGCCCGCGGGACCATCCTCGAAACGACGCATGAGCCGACGGCCTATGCATACTTCCCCGTCCAGGCGGTCCTCTCGTTGTTTGGCACCATAGGGGACGGGTGTAAGGTCGAGATCGGCATGATCGGGCAGGAAGGCTACCTCGGCATGCCGATTTTTTCCGGTCAGGCCGTCTACCGCGGTCATGCGATGGTGCAGCATGCCGGAACAGCCTGGCGCATGCCGGCCCACCTGCTGGATCAGGCGTTCCACGTCAGCGAGCCCCTGCGCCGCCGCCTGTTGACCTATGCGGCCGTCTGCGTATCGCAGTTCACACAAACCGCCGTGTGCCATCGATTCCATTCCCTGGAGCAGCGGTTGTGCCGGTGGCTTCTGGCCATGCATGACCGGTCCGGCATTTCCGAGATTCGATTGACGCATGAGGAACTCGCCCAGGCGATCGGCGGGCGTCGGCCGACCATCAACGCCATTACGAACAATCTCAAGCGGGCCGGGGCCGTGGCCTCGCGCCGTGGGTCCGCCATCATTCTTCAGCGGCAGGAACTCGAACGGCGGACCTGCGAGTGCTACGGCATTCTCGCCAGGCATATCCGGGAAGCGCCTCTTGCCCAGATTCCCGATCCATCCCCGGACCGTCCGGCGGGCGAGCCGGGCTCCGACTATTGAGACGACTGCATGAGAGGCACATGACTGCGCATCCGGTCACGGTGCTGCTGATCGACGAACAGAAGGAGGATCGTGCCTCCCTTCGCCGATGCTTTCTGGACGTCGGGTCTCATGTCCGGGTGTTCGAGGCTTCCAGCGGGGAAACCGGACTGGATTGGGTCAGGGCCGTGCAGCCGGATTGCATCGTCCTCGAATTGCGGATGCGGGACGTGATCGGCATGGAAGTGTTGGGACGCATCCAGGACGAATTGGCCGGAAGGCGGGTCCCCGTCGTCATTTGGACCGTACTGAGCCACGTCGCGCTCCGCACGACGGCGTCGGCATTGGGCGTCCGCGCGTACATCGAGAAAACCAGGGGAAGTGAGCAGGCCGTGGTCGAAGCGGTACGGGAATGTCTGACGAGCCCGGCCGGATGACGTGCGCGGCCTGTCGTTCATGATCTCCGTGGTCCGTCCTACCCGCGAGGATCTGACGCCGCCAGCCGGCGGCACCATGGAATCATCGTCACCGAGAGTCCGGCCGCGATCAACTTGATCGATCCGATGGCCACCAGCGCGGCCACCGCTCCGAAGCCGTCGGCCAGCCAGCCGGACAGGGTCATGCCGATCATGGCAAACGCCATGGTGCCGGTATTGAATACCCCGAAGACGCGTCCCAGCAGGTTGCGAGCGGTCCGTTCCTGCAGCGAGGCCGAGATCAGCGGCGTGATCAGGCCCGATCCCGCCCCGACTGCCGCGATCAACACCGCCGCCAGGCTCGTCGATCCCGACTGGGGCAACGCCAGCACGGCGACGCCGCCGATCGCAGCGGCGCCCGCGATGAGCCGCAGGCGCACGCAAACCTCGGGTTGTTTGGCCCAGAACAACCAGAGGGTCGACGCGAAGATCCCCAACCCCAGCGAAGACCAGAGCCATCCCAGCGTGGTCGGCCCGACGTGCAGCAGTCGGTCCCCGATGAGGGGAAGCAGGGCGACGAACGAGGTCTCTCCCAGAGAGAAGACGGACGCGATGATCATGAGCAGAAACAAGAGGCGGCGGCGCACGAAGATGAACGAAACGCCTTCGCGCAGATCTTCGAGGATCTGGGCGACGGCGCGCCGACCCCGCCGGCTCTGCGCGGCCGACGGCAAGCGGAGCGGCAGCTTGCACAGCGCGGACAGGAAAAACGCCGCGGCGTTCACATAGAGGGCGTTCTGTGCTCCGATCGCGGCAATGAGCAAGCCGCTCAGTGCGGGGCCCAGCAGCTGGCCGATCGTCATCGCGCTTTGCATGAGGGCGTTGATGCGCGTGAGCTGCTTCTCCTCCACCATCAAGGGAAGGGTCGAACTCAAGGCAGGCCCGAAGGCCACGGCAAACATCGCGACGGCGAAGACCAGCGTGTAGAGGCCCGCCAGGCTCAAGAAGCCCCATGCATAGAGGGCCGGAATCGACGCGAGCAGGACGGTGCGCGCCAGGTCCAGGACGATCATGAGCGTCCGTTTGGACACGCGATCGACGATGATGCCGACGAACGGTCCGAACAACAAGGGCGGCAACGTCTGCAGCACGCCGATCAGCGTCATCTTGAGCGCGGAGCCGGTCAGAGCATAGACGAACCACAGCAACGCGACTTTGCTCACACCGTCGCCGATCTGGGAGATGAGCTGGCCCGCGTAGAGCCAGCGCACGTTCGGCTCGCGCAGCATGTGTTGCCGGTCGTCCACCTTGTGTCTGTCCCTGTGTGAGGTTCGCATGATCCGATGCGAGAGCCGTGAGCCGGCGGCATGGTCGGGCGGCTATCCGGCGTGGCCGGAGTACGGGCGCCCGCTTAGGCAGGGGAATTCAGAATATCGACGGACAGGTCGCCGGCGACGCGGCTCACGTATGTTTCCAGAACGCCGTCCCGATTGCGCTCGAAGCGCAGATCGACGGAACCTTTTCCTACCCGCAGACGCCTGATTTCCGCGCGGCGGACGAAGTCGGGAAGACACGGGCGCACGATTTCCAGCCGCTTCTCGAACGCCTTCGGGGTCAATCCCAGCGAGATTTGGACCAGATACGGCACGGAGGCAGCCGCCCAGGCTTGCGGGTGACAGGCGACCGGATAGCGGACCGGCACACCGTATTCGCTGCGGGCAAATCCGGTGAACAGTTCGGGCAGCCGGTGGTCTTCGAATTCGATGGCGGCGTCGAGCAATCCGACGAATATGCGCCGGGCCTCCTCATCGAATCCATAGCGGCGGAATCCCGCCGCGATCATCGAGTTGTCATGCGGCCATACGGTGCCGAGATGGTAGCCCATCGGGTTGTACCGGCGCTCCTGAAGGGACAGCGTTCGGATTCCCCACCCGCTGAACATGTCCGGTTGCATGAGCCGATTCACGACGCGGCCCGCCTGGCGCTCGTCCACGATGCCGGCCCAGAGCGCTTGCCCCGCATTGGAGGAAATGACGCGGCAGGGCCGGTGGCCCGCTTCCAGCGCCAGGGCGTAGCACCCCTCGTCCTCCATCCAAAAGTCCCGGTTGAACCGTACGCGCAGGGCCTCTGCCTCCGCGCGCAGGCGTGCCGCTTGCCGCGGCTCGCCGGACCGCTCGAACAATTCGGCGATCGACGCCTTGGCGAGGTACACGTACCCTTGCACTTCCGCCAGCGCGATCGGCGGACGGGCGAGCCGCCCTTCGGACGTCATGACCGCGTCGCCGGAATCCTTCCATCCTTGATTGAGCAATCCGTTCTTCGTATTGCCGGAGTAACTGACGTAGCCGTCTCCCGCCTCGTCGCCGTAGCGGTCGATCCACTCGAGCGCCCGCTCGACGGAAGACCGGAGTTCCTGGAAGAGGGCGAGGTCTCCGGTCCATTGCCCGTGCTGGCTGAGAAGAATCAGAAACAGTGGAGTGGCGTCGATTGTGCCATAGTACGGCGTGTGGGGGATCTTGTTCGTTCTCGCCAATTCCCCGACCCGGAGCTCGTGCAGGATTTTTCCGGGCTGTTCGTCCCGCCATCCATTGACTTCGGCCCCCTGGTACCGGGCCAGGAGCCGGAGCGTGTGCGCGGGCGTCTCCGGCCAGAAGGCCAGCGCCTGCAGCGATGCGATCAGACTGTCCCGTCCGAACAGCGTAGCGAACCAGGGGATGCCGGCGGCGAAGAATTCGTCGCCTCCCAGCGAGGTCTTCAGCATCTGCAAATCCATCAGCGAACGGCGCATGACCCGGCTCAGCAGCAGGCTGTCGCAGTCGAATTCCGTTTCCGGTTTCGTCCACTCGTCGCGGGACGCATGGCTGACAGGCAGATTGACGGAAGAGCGGAAGTGAGCGGCCGGCCGCTTGACGGGTCTCTCGACTTCATCGATCGCCAGCGCGGTCCGGAGCTGCTTGCTTTCTCCGGGCTTGAACGCGAGGCGGAATTCAACGCCGGCGCCCTTTACGGCCGTGGGGAGCGGATCGAAGTGAATCGCCAGGCTTCGAAGGACCCCGTCTCCCCCCGAATAGGAAAAGACCAGGCGTTTGTCGATCCACCGGGGCCGCCAGCGCTTTCCTTCGGACTCCGTGACGATGCCCCGGATGGCGAAAACGTCTTCGAATCCCGCGCGAAAGCGCATCCGCAGGATGAACTCGACCGGCTCGAATCCGAAATTCTGAATGTCGAGGCGCTCGTGCATGACGCAGGCCTCGGCGTCGATGACGCGTTCCCACTTGAGGCCGATGGTTTCCCGGTCGATGGTTCGACCGTCGACGGATTGGAACTCGGGCGTGGTCAACTGAAAGACCGCCCGGGCCCCTTCCGAGGAGCGGGCCGCCAGCGGCTCCGGATGCTCGTCCCCCACCATCAGTTCATAGCCATTGAGATAGCGGCAATCGTGATAATAGAGTCCGAAGCCGTGCTCCCGGGTCAACGGCACGTGGCCTTCCGGCTGCGACAGAAAAAACACATTGCCCTGCTTGATGACGACGGCTTTGGCGATGCTGTATGCCACGGTATTCTCGTCCTCTCTGTTCTTTGCGTCAGCCCGTTGCGCCGGGAGCCACCGTTTCGGTCAGACCACTTCCCGGATTTTGTTCTCCACGACCGTTCGAATGATGTCCCAGCGGTCCGGCTGCCCTTTGGCCAGTGCCTTCACGAACTGCCAGGCCTGATCGGTCGTGAGTTTTCCCGGCAGCGGCGGCTCGTTGGGATCGACCTCCGCTTCGACCAAGGCGGGGCCGGGCTGGTCGAACGCTTCCTTCAGGACGCCGCGCGCCAATCGGGGATCGGCCAGGTGCCACCCCGGAACCCCGCATGCCCGCGCCACTCCCGCGAAGTCGATGGGTTGTAACTGCACACCGTACTGCGGATTGCCTTCAAACGCCAGCTGTTCCCACTTAATCATGCCGAGTTGGTTGTTCTTGATGACGATCACTTTGACCGGTAGTCGGTATTTGGCGATGGTCGCCAGCTCGCCCATCAGCATCGTGAGTCCTCCGTCCCCCGCGAAGCAGACCACCTGGCGTCCGGGGAATGCCACCGCTGCGCCGATACTGTAAGCCAATCCGTTACCCATTGTCGCCAGGGTGCCGGAGGCGGAAAATTCCATGGCGCCGCGGATCAGAATATGCCGGGCCGCCCATGTCGTCACCGTCCCGGTATCGCAACAAATGACGGCGTCGTCCTGGAGGAATTCGTTCAGAGTCCGGGCGACGACCTGTGGTTTCATCGGCAGATCGTTGCGGGTGGCCCGCGTCTCCATCAACTCGTTCCACTGCGCCATGCGCTGCTGCGCCTGTGTCAGAAAGCTGCGGTCGGACTTGTCTTCGATTAAGGGTAACAGTCCCCTCAGGACATCCCAGCAATGTCCGGTCAATCCGATCTCGACGGGATAGCGCAGGCCGATGCGGGACGGGTCGAGATCGATTTGCACCGCCCTCGCCTGGTTCGGGCGCGGGTAGAATTCGAGATAAGGAAAGCTGCTGCCGGCAATGAGCAGCCGGTCGCATCCTTCCAGGACCTCCTGAGAAGGCGCCGTTCCCAGCAATCCGATGCCTCCGGTCGTGAGCGGATGATCGTCCGGCACGACGGCCTTGCCGAGCAGCGCCTTGACGATCGGCGCCCCGAGTTTCTCCGCCACGGCCAGGAGTTCCTTCCGCGCGGTCAGGCAGCCGCGTCCCGCAAGGATCGCGACCCGCGACCCGCTGTTGAGGAGATCGGCCGCTTTTTGCAGCGCCGACTGCGGCGGCAGCGGCATGGCGTCCGCATACAGATCGCCGCTGTGGCGCGCGACGTTGGCCTTGGACCGCGGTCCCGACGAGGGCCAGTCCTGAATGTCTTTCGGTACCGTGATGTGCGCCACGGTGCGCCGTGCGATGGCCGTCTTGACCGCCTCGTCGACCACGTTGCAGACGTGGGACGCGCTCATCACCCGTTCGCTGTAGGCCGCGACGTCCCCTAACACCCGCTCCAAATCCACGTCCTGCTGATAGCGGGTACCGATCAGATCGTGATACGTGTGGCCGGTGATGGCGAGGACCGGTTGACCGTCCGACTTGGCGTCGTACAGGCCGTTGACGAGGTGGAGGCCGCCGGGACCGGACGTCGCCAGGCAGACGCCCAACCGCCGGGTGAACTTGGCATATCCGCAGGCGGCGAGGGCCGCCGCCTCTTCATGTCGGACCTGAACGAGTTTGATACGATCCTGGCGACGGCGCAAGGATTCGAACAGGCCGTTGATCCCGTCCCCGGGCAGACCGAAAACGGTATCGACTCCCCAGTCGATCAACCGGTCGATGAGCAGGTCCGCGACTGTGTCGGCCATGAGGCTCCTTCCGTGCCCGTGGTTTCCGTCCGCCGGACGGCAGCCTCCCATAATATGGTGCCGTCCATTGATTCGTGCCGGGTTTGAGTCATGCGCTCCGTGTCTTGAGGTGGGCTCTCAGGACCTCCGCCACGCTCCAGGCTTGGGCGATGCACCCGCGCGGCCGATACGGAGGGTCGGCGTCGAAAATTTCGCTGATCGTTCCGATCCCGGCATCTTGAAGATGCGTATGAAACGCGGCAAGGAGGCCGTGGACCGCCGCCTTGTCGCCTTCGACGAGCAAGCGCGCATCGATATAGTGACCGATGAGCCAGGCCCATACCGTCCCCTGGTGATACGCGGCGTCGCGCGCGCGCAGGTCGCCGGCGTAGGTCGACTTGTAGTCGGGGTGCGTCCGCGAAAGGGTGCGCAAGCCGAAGGGCGTGAGCAAGTGCTCGGTCACGGCCTCCACGACCGGCCGCCATCGCTCCCGACGGAGCACCGGGAACCTGAGCGACAGGGAAAGGATCTGGTTCGGGCGCAGACTGGCGTCGTCGCCCTGCTCGCCGTCGATCACGTCGTACAAGTGCCGGCCCGGTTCGTACCAGAAACGGCGGTGAAAAGAAGCTTCCACCTCGGCAGCCAGGCCGCGCCACGAATCCGGCGACTCTCCCTGGCGTTCGGCCCAGTCCCCCATCAGCTGCAGCGCGTTATACCAGAGCGCCTGAATCTCGACCGGTTTTCCACGTCGCGGCGTGACCACCCAGTCATCCACTTTCGCGTCCATCCACGTCAGCTGATAACCCGCCGCACCCGCGTGGAGAAGCCCATCCCGCGGATCGACGCCGATGTGAAAGCGGGTGCCTTCCCGGTGCCGCTGAAGGATGTCCCGCAGCAGCGGATACAGCAGCGACAGAGTCTCATGATCGTGCGTCACCGAGAGATATCGATCCAGGGCATGGAAATACCAGAGGGTCGCATCGGCCGTATGGTACAAGCCCTCACGCGCGCCTTCCGGAAACAGGTTGGGGATCAAGCCATCTTTGACATGCCGCCCGAACGTGCGAAGGATCGCCTTCGCTTCCTGATGCCGTCCAGTGCACAGCGTCAGCCCTTCCAGGCTGATCATCGTGTCGCGGCCCCAATCGCCGAACCAGTGGTAGCCGGCGATGACGGTCCGGGCTTCATCGCCCGATGCGTGAGCCAGCATCTGTTCCTGGGGCCTCGCCCCCGGCATGACGATGAATTGGTCCGCTGCCAGCATCAGCTGTTCGGCGTCATGGTCCGGGTGTCCCTCCTGCGGAGACGGTAGCAGCTTCTCCAGCCGGCGCCGCTCAGTGTCGAAGATCTCCGAGGCGTCCCCTTCCAGTCCCTCCCAGGGTTCCACGCTGAACAGGATGGCCACCGGGGCCTTCGTCTGAAGATCAACGGAAAAATATCCCGGGCTGAAGAGATCTTCGACATGGTCCGACCCACGGTCACGATCCACCCGGTAAGAGACGTTCGCACTGACGAGGGCGTCGGCCGTGAAGAGTCCGGGCTCTCGTTGCAGGCGCAGCTTCAAGGCGGGCATCCCGTCAGGCAGCGCGATCTCGTACCGCCCGTCCATGATCGTCAGGGGGAGGGGCATCGCCGCGTGATTGGACAACGGCGCGTCGTGTAACCGGCAGGTGATGAAGGGGCGCAGCCGGAGCCGCACCGCCGGTCCCTCACGCAACCTATAATGGAGATAGACCGTGTTTTGCCCGTGAGGCGCGACCACCCGCTTTTCGACCACCGACCCCTTGATATTGAACGTCCACACCGGAACCTGGCGCTCGCGGTGGAAGGTCTCGAGACAGCGGAGTCCGTCGCTGTCGATGGTGCCGTCGGCGTATTCCGCCCCGGCCAATAGCCGCGCCTCTCCTCCCTGCTCGATCGTTTCATCCAGGCGCGGAACGATCACGATGCGGCCTCGTCTCGGGATATCCGGGATGAACAGGCCGTGGTAGCGGCGGGTCGCGATACCCAGAAGGGACGTCGACGCGTAGCCGCCTATACCGTTCGTCACCAGCCATTCCTTGCCGAGCCAGGACGATACGTCGTCGTGCGACGATATGGAATGAATCGGTTCATGGGCCGTCATGGTCATAGACATGTGCGTGGCGTGAATATGGATGATGCGCGATCAGGGTTGGGACTTCTCCGATTTCGCGGCGAGAAACAGCGTGGCCGTCGCGCTTGGCACCACCCAGCCCTGTTCCGATAACGGATTGACGGTACCGGACCCTCCGTAATGCGGATGCTCACTCGACCAGTGCAGCATCCACGACCCGCCCGCGACGGGAGCCAACAGCGGCTCGGGCGCCGGGATGAACGGCAGATCCTCCCCGAGATTGACGACCAGCAGACGATCCTCGTCGGAATCGGTGAAATAGCGCAGCACCAGCGCCTGTGGACCGAGTACCGCCCCGTCGATGGATCGGCGATCCTGGCGGGACAGCACGCCGTCCTCCCGGCGCAGGCGCAGCAGGTCCCGATGGAGGCGATACTGCGCGGCGTGGCGCGACCGTTCGGACAGGTCTAGGCGCGAGCGTTCGAACGTGGCGACGTCTCCGGGATCCGGCATCGCGTTCTTCGCCTCTACCGTGGCATAGGGTGGAAACTCGGACAAGAACGTCTTGCGCCCGTCGCGGACTTTCTCGGCGAGTTCGGGCACGTGATCGGCAAAAAAGAGGAACGGGGCGGATGCGGCGAATTCCTGGCCCATAAACAACAACGGCGTCTCCGGGGCGAGCAGAAAGAGCGTGACCAGGGCCCGGTAACGAGCCGGCGACGCGAATGCGTGGACGCGGTCTCCCCGCAAATGGTTCGCGATCTGGTCGTGATTCTGCAAATAGAAGACGAACCCTTGGGCAGGCTCGTCCTTCACCACGGTTCCCCGGGGCACCCCCTGCCAGGCATACCGCTGACCCTGATACAGGAATCCTCGCTTGATTATGGATAACAGCTCCTGCGCGCCCCCCCGGTAATCGGTGTAGTAGGCCTCGCGCCGACCGGACAGAGCCACGCGGCACGTATGATGGAAGTCGTCGCTCCAAATCCCGTCGAGTCCCCATCCGTTCCGCTCGACCGGATGCAGCGCCTCGATTCGCTGCGACTCGCACTCGGCGATCAGGACGATCGAGCGTTCGGGCACCGCCGCCCTGGTTCGTTCGGACAGCTCGGCCAGAATGTGACGCGGCCCGTCGTCATAGATGGCATGGATGGCGTCCAGGCGCAGGCCGTCCAGACGGAACTCGTCGATCCAGTAGCAGGCGTTCTGCAGGACGAAATCCCGCGTACCGTGTGCGTTCGGTCCGTCGAAGTTGACCGCCTGCCCCCAATCGTTGGGATGCCGATCCGTGACGTAATCGTCGCTGTACACCGGCAGGTAATTGCCGTCGGGACCGAAATGGTTGTAGACCACGTCCAGAATGACTCCAAGTCCCCGCTCATGCGCGGCATCCACGAAGCGCTTCAACGCCTCATGGTCGCCGTAGCCCCGGTAGGGAGCAAACAGCGAAACCCCGTCGTACCCCCAATTGAAGCGGCCGGGGAACTCGGCCAGCGGCATCAGCTCTATCAGGGTGATGCCGCAATGCTTGAGCTCGTCCAGTTGATCCGCTGCCGCATCGAGCGTGCCTTCCGGCGTGAATGCGCCGACGTGAAGCTCGTACAGTACCTGGCCGCGCAGTGTCATCCCGCGCCAGGCTGACGTGCGCCACGCATACGCCGATGGATCGACGATCAATGACGGACCGTGGGGTCCTTCGGGTTGAAATCGCGAGCAGGGATCGGGAAAGCGGTCCCCCCCGTCCACGCAATAGCGGTACAGCATGCCGGCCGCGGCGTCAGGTGCCGTCCCGGAAAAATATCCCAGCCGGTCTTTCGTCAAGGGCAGGCTTCCGCCCGATTCGAATACCACCTCCACCCGTTCCCGCTTGGGGGCCCAGACCCGGAATTCGACTCCCGTCTCCTGAACTTGCGCGCCGAGCGTCATGGTCCCCTGCCGATGCCGCTGGTGTCGGGAAGGAGCGACGTCATGGGATGATAGCGACCTGGCCGTAGTCATCAATGGTCCTCAATTTCAGCGTCCTTCACATGTAGCATTTACGGTCCGCATTTCAAGACTGGGGAAGACCCTAGCGCCGGATAATGGCCGATTCCTTGCGCGGATTCTGGGATGCGAAGGCCGATTTCACACGACTGAGTTCGTTCGGGATCATGTCGTCATGGCCCAGGGCTTTTCCCAGGCGCGGGCGGCAATTGCACCTAGTATCTGTACGAGGAGGGCAACGCGACACCGGAAAATCTCTGGGGAGGCATCATCATGGAGCGAGGCAGATACAAGGGGCGTGGGTACTGGATCTCGTTGTGGGGGCTCGCGGCCGCCTTGTCCGGCTGCGACGCGACGGTCGAGTTGACGAAAGCTCCCTTCGACGCGACCTCCGATTTGACGGACGGAATCTCCAATGCCAGTTCGGAATTCCTCGAGCCGACCAAAGAGTTCTCCTCGAGCACGACGCCGGGTTCCGTCGCCGGCGTCAACCGGGCCAAAGCCAAGCGAAAGCTCGAAGTCTTCACCCTGTACACCCGGGATAATCTGCGGACGGACATTTCCAAGGGACAGGGGGAATATCTCAGCTCGCTCGCCTCGATTGCCGGCGTGCCGCAGGATCAGCGCGGCGAGTTCGGCCGGCACATGCAGCAGTCCTACGCCACGTTGTTCGACGAGACGCTCGCCGCGAAGGAATCCACGGCTCGCCTTGTGGACGCGGCCTGGGTCGCCGGCTACGGGCGCTGAGGATCAGGGTGGCCCTGACAGCGCTTTCGCGATCTTTGCGCGGTTCTTATCGAAAATGCCCGCCAAGATCACGCCGTAGGACAGCAGGCGGAACACGTAGACCAGGGGTTCGGATTCCGAGTTGGCCGTGGTGCCGATCAGGAGCATCCGGCAGACCATCTGAATCGCGAACGCCGCGGCGAAATACAGGAAAAATCGGTCCTGCGTGACGATCCAGTACCGGAGAAAAAACAAACCGGCTATGAGATCTCCCATCGCGAGCCCGCCGAGCAGAAACACGCCGACATCGTGCATGCGGGGCTATTCCTCCTCGAAGATCAATCCGCGAAACAGAACCCCGAGCGCCAGGAACGCGATCAGATAGCGGGGTATGCTGAGGTCGATCGTCACGGGAAAGACGATCTTGTCGATCATCAGGAGCAGGTTGTTCACCGTCGAGACCACGAAGAACATGCCGGTCCACAGCAGGAGTTTGTAGGCGGTTCGCGCGTAGGCCTGGAGCAGCAACCACGCGCACAGAAAGGAGGTCAACGCGCACAGACCATAGATCATCATTCCCATCATGGATCCTGTGTCTCCGGAAGTTCGAAGGCGCGGGAGAATTCTTTGATGCGGCTCTTGGATTTGTCATGCACGAGGTTCGACACGGGCACGAGATGCTTCGTATAGTAATAGGCGAGCCGGTCGACCATTTCGCGCAAGTCTCCCGACTGCGGCCGGTACCGCCAGCGTCGACCCGGGGCGTCGTCCTGTGAGATCAACAACTCGGCGGCCTCCAGCCTGATCAGCACCGCGCGTCCCTGTTCGGCTCCCAGATACAAACGCTGGGCGGCGGCCGCGTCTTCCCACCACGTGTCCGGGCTGTTCCGCAACAAGAGCAATGCTTCCAATTCGGCGATCGAGTCGATGCGATCGAGGACGAACCGTCTGATGTCGGGCGGAATGATCGAATCCATCGGATCACTCCGCATGGGGAAATGTCTGTGAAGCCGGCTGGGAAGGCGACACTTCGTCGGCCGGCATCGGGGATTCCGTCCCGGGTGTCGGCCGCTGCCCGAGGCTGGCGGCGAGGATCGTCTGCTTCAATTGGTCGGAGACCGACCCCTTCGTGAGATAGGCGAAGGCCCCCGCGTCTTTCAGCGCGTCGCGGTGATGGGCGCTCGTATGCATCGAAAGTCCGATGACCACGGTCGATGGCAGGCGTTTTTTGAGGCGTCTCGTCGCCTCGACGCCGTCCATTTTGGGCATGTTGATGTCCATGATGACGACTTCGGGGCGCAGCGTCTCGGCGATGGCGAGGGCTTCCTCTCCGTCGGCCGCTTCGCCGACCACCGTCATGTCGGTGCCGTCCTCCAGAAGGCCTTTCAGTCCCTGCCGCATCAAGGCATGGTCGTCCACCAGCAACACGCGGATGGGAGGCCGGACGGGGGAACGCGTCTGCAGCGGATCCGCCGCGGCACGATCCGTCTCGGGCGACCGGCGTAGTATGGTTTCCGGCCCGCTGTCCGGATGCTCGATCCACGCGTCCCGGTCGTGCGGTTCCGTCCGTTCGCGCAAGGGGAGCGTAATGGCGGCGACCGTTCCCGTCTCCGGCGTGGAGGCGATGGTGAACCATCCCCCCAGGGCCTTCATCCGCTCCTGGATGCTGAACAGACCGAACCGCGCCGACTGTTCGAGTTCGGTGGAATCGTCCTTCGACGGCTCTTGGCCCGCCGAGTCGAGGCCCTTGCCTTCATCCCGTACCTCGATGCGCAGGATGCCCTCGGCGACCGTCAGGCGGACGGTCGCGCGATCGACGCGCGCATGCTTGGACACATTGATCAGCAGTTCCCGGACCGATTGAAAGAGAAGAATGGCCTCGTCTTCGGCAAGCGGCAGGGGGTCGGCTGCCTGGATCTCCACGTCCACGGTCAACTGATGCTTGTGCATTTGCTCGGCCAGCCATCTAATGGCCGAAGGCAGGCCGAATTCATGCAGGACCATGGGGGTCAGCTGCGCGACCAACGACCGGGTATAGCTGAGCGCCTGTTGGAGCACTTCCGCGGCTTGGTCCAGCCACCCCTCCGTTTCCGAATTGCCCTGCTTGGGGCGCGCTTGCGACACCTTGAGATGCGCGCAGACCAGCAGCTGGGCCAGGTAGTCGTGGAGCTCGGTCGCCACCCGCCGCCGTTCCCGTTGTTCCGTGACGGTCAATTCGGACGCGAGCGCGCGCAGCAGATCCTGGGAGGTTACCAGTTCTCTGGTCCGTTCCGCGACCCGCTGTTCCAATTCTTCGGCCAGCCGGCAGACTTTCTCGTGAATGGTGTGACGGTCGGTCACGTCGCGGTTCGCTTCCAGCACCAGCACGTCCTCCGGACCGTCCGGGATGGGGACCATGCGCGTTTCGACGACGACGGTCCTGCCATCCTTCGTCCGCTGTCGGACTTCCCCGTACCAATGACCGGCTTCGAGCAGCCGCCGGTCGAAGTCTGCCGGGGGGCAAGGCAGCGCGGACTCGAGCAGACGATGCACGGACCGTCCCGTCGCCTCCGCGACCGTCCACCCGTAGAGTTCGGTCGCGCCGCGGTTCCAATACAGGATGCCGCCCCCCATCCGCCAGACGATGACGGCCTCGTGCGTTTGTTCGAGGAGGTCGGCCCGCCAACGGAGTTCCGCTTCGGCGCGCTTCCGCTCCGACACATCGCGCAGAATGCCCATGTAACAGGCTTCCCCGGCGATGGACGAGCGGCTCACGGCGACTTCGAGCGGAAATTCCGCTCCCTGCCGCCGCTGTCCCGTCACGTCGCGGCGAAGGCCGTCTCGCGGAGCCCGGCGACTGTCGATCCGGTCGGGTTCAGGCTCGCGACGCTCGAACCAGGCCGGGATCAGCATCGTCACCTTGCGACCCAGGAGATCCTCGCGGCGATAACCGAACATCCGTTCAGTGGCGGCGTTGCAGGAGAGAATGACGCCTGCGGCATCGAGCGTGATGATGCCGTCCGTCGCCGTTTCGACCAGCGTACGATACCGCTCTTCGCTTTCACGAAGGGACTTCTCCGCTTCGTGTTTGTAGAGCACGATCTCGATCTGGGTGGTGATGTCGCGTTCGTCGAAGGGTTTGAGAATGTAGCCGAACGGCTCCGTCATGCTGGCCCGTTGCAGCGTGCTCGCATCGGAATGGGCCGTCAAATAGATGACGGGGATGCTGCGTGCCTCCCGGATCCGCTCCGCGGTTTCGATGCCGTCCATCTGGCCGGCCAGCCGGATATCCATCAGCACCAGGTCCGGCAGTTGCGCGGCCGCGGTTTCGAGGGCGTCCTCCCCGTCCGCGGCGATGCCGACGACTCGATAGCCCGCCCGCTCGAGCTTGCCGGCCAGGTCCGCCGCCACGACCGCTTCGTCTTCAACGATGAGAATGTTGCCCTTTGGCATCTTCGACCGCCTTGGTTTCTGACGAGGGACCTCGGGAGCCCGCCGGGAGATTGAATTGCAATTCGAACGTAGTGCCGGATCCGTTGCGGAGCGCGATGTCCGCGTTGAGTTGCCGGCTCAACATCCGGATGAGCCGCAATCCCAGCGAACCCGCCGCCTGCCAGTCGAGCCCTTCCGGAAGTCCGCGGCCGTCGTCATGGAACACGAGCCTCACCGCGTGGCTCTCGGTACAGATCAACTGAATCACGATGGCGCCTGATTCCCTGCCGACGAACGCGTGTTTCAGACTGTTGGTCGCCAATTCGTTCAGAATCAGGCCGCACGGGATCGCCATGTCCACGGGAAGCAGCACGGGATCGAGCTCCATGCGCAAGCGGACCTTGGACGAGGTCGCCCCGTGGGCCAGAAAGAGCTCGTCCATGACGTTGCGAATGTACGCGCCGAGTTCGGCATGGGCCAGATCGGGCGATTGGTACAGCTTCTCGTGGACCAGCGCCATGGACCGCACCCGGTCTCGCGCGTCCTTGAAGAGGGCGCGGACGACCGGATCGGTGAGCCGGTCGGCTTGCAGGTCGATGAGGCTCGAGATCACCTGCAGGTTATTCTTGACCCGATGATGGATTTCCTTGAGCAGGATTTCCTTTTCGTGGAGCGACGCCTTCAACTGCTTCAACCGTTCCTCGATCTCCGCTTCCATGGCGCGGTTCATCGTTGCCAGCGCGCGCGTCTTTCGGAAGAGGTCCACGAAGACGCCGACCTTCGACTTGAGAATGAGGGGATTGACCGGCTTGCTCAGATAGTCCACGGCGCCGGCGCCGTAGCCTTGCAGGATGTCCGCGTCCTCCCGGTAGTAGGCCGTCAGAAACAGGATGGGAACGTGTTGAGTCCGTTTCCGCTGTTTGATCAGCTGGGCCAGTTCGTAGCCGCTCACCTCCGGCATTCGGACGTCGAGCACGATGACGGCGAATTCCTCGGCGATGAGGGACAGCAATGCCTCGTCGGCCGTTCTGGCGCGGACGAGCCGGTGGTCCGGGGACTCGAGAATGCTCTCGAGCACGTCGAGGTTCCTGGCATCGTCGTCCACCAGGAGAATGTTGGCGCGGTCTTTGATTCCGCCTTTGGCGTCCATAGACAGTCGGACCGGTCGGTCCCCTTGCGGTTCGTCGGTGTGGCGCGTCATCGGTACAGCCACACCCTCAGCATCGAAAGCAGCTGGTCCGTGTTGACGGGCTTGGCCACGTAATCCGACGCTCCGGCCTCCAGGCACTTTTCCCGATCGCCCTTCATGGCTTTCGCGGTCAACGCCAGGATCGGCAGCGACCGGAACTGCGGATGCTTGCGGATCTCGCGGATCGTCGCGTAGCCGTCCATTTCGGGCATCATGATGTCCATCAAGACGACGCTCAAATTCGAGGCGTCGTGGATGATGTCGATCGCCTGGCGCCCGTTGGTGGCGCTGACGACGTCCATCTCTTGGTTTTCCAGCACCGTGGTCAGCGCGAAAATGTTTCGCGCGTCGTCGTCGACGACCAACACCTTGTGGCCGCGCAGGACTTCGTTGGAGTCGTGCAGGCGCGCCAGTAATTGCTGCTTGGGTTCCGGAAGATCCGCGACCACCCGGTGGAGGAACAGCGCGGTTTCGTCGAACAGGCGCTCGGGCGACTGGACGTCCTTCATCACGATGCTTTTGGCGACGGCCTTGAGCCGGCGCTCTTCTTCCGGGCTCAGATCCTTTCCCGTGAAGACCACGATCGGCACATTGCCCAGCTCCGGATCGGTCTTGATCTGATCAAGGAGATCGAAACCGCTCATGTCGGGCAGGCGGAGATCGAGCACGCAACAATCGAACGGCTGGGTCCTCAGGCCTTGGAGGGCGGCGGCGCCGGTGCCCGCCTCGACGATCTCGATGTCGTCGTGCAACAGCAGTTCGCGGATGCTGCGGCTTTCCAGCTCATTGTCCTCGACGACCAGCAGCCGCTTGAGGTGGGGGGTGATGAAGTTGCGGATCCGGTCGAAGCACGATTCGAGCCCCTCGGTCGTGACCGGTTTGACCATGTAGGAGAAGGCGCCGTGTGAGAGGCCGTGCTGCCGCTCCTCTTCGAGCGAAATGATCTGCACCGGAATGTGACGGGTCTTGGGATCCATCTTGAGATTGTTCAGGACCGTCCAGCCGAGCATGTCCGGAAGAAAAATGTCCAACGTGATGGCGGCGGGACAGTATTCGGCGGCCAAGGCCAGGGCCTGGCCGCCCTTGGTGGCGACGATGCCCTTGAAGCCTTTGTCGCGCGCGAGGCCGAGGAGGACTCTCGCATAGTGCGGGTCGTCCTCCACGATGAGCAGAACCGCATCGCCGGGCGTCACCGACTCGCGATCGTCAGGAATCTTGTCGTCCGACGAAACCGGCAGAATCGGCAGCGACGGGGTCGCATGGCCGAGGGGCGTGGGCGCGCCGGCGGGTCGGAGTTCCGACGACGACGGCCCCGTATAGATCAACGGCAAGTAGAGGGTGAAGGTGCTGCCCTGCCGGGGCTCGCTGAACAAGCGGATCTCTCCGCCGAGCAGCGTCGCCAACTCCCGGCTGATGGCGAGCCCCAGCCCTGTCCCTCCGTACTTGCGGCTGGTCCCGGCGTCCGCTTGCTGGAACGCTTCGAAAATGAGTTTCTGTTTTTCGGGCGCGATGCCGATGCCCGTGTCGGCGATCGACAGGGCCACGACCGTCTGAGCCCGGCTCAGCACGGGATGATCCGCCGTCCATCCTTCCGCCGCCAACCGCACGTTCATCGCCACCTGTCCGTGCGCGGTGAACTTGAAGGCGTTCGACAGGAGGTTTTTGAGGATCTGTTGCAGCCGCTTCGGGTCGGTCGTAAAGGCACGCGGCAGGCTCGCGTCGAACTCGACATAAAACGGCAGATTCTTGGAGTCCGCGACGTGTCGAAAATTCCGTTCGACGCTGTCACGGAGCGACGGAAACGTCATCTCCTCGGCTTCGACCGTGACCGTGCCGGATTCGATCTTCGAGAGATCCAGGATGTCGTTGATCAGATTGAGCAGGTCCGACCCGGCGCTGTGGATGTTTCTGGAGAATTCCACCTGTTTGGGAGTCAGGTTCCCGCTCGTGTTCTCGCCGAGCTGCTGGCCCAGAATCAGAATGCTGTTGAGGGGCGTGCGCAACTCGTGCGACATGTTGGCGAGGAACTCCGATTTGTACTTGGACGTCAGCGCCAACTCCGCCGCCTTTTCCTCCAGGGCCCGCCGAGCCAGCTCGACTTCCTTGTTCTTCCGCTCGACCTCCGTGTTTCGCTCGGCCAGCTGCTTGGCCTTGCGCTCGAGCTCCTCGTTGGTCTGGGTCAGCTCCTTCTGTTGGGACTGGAGCTCGATCGTGAGCTGCTGCGACTGCTGCAGGAGGTTCTCCGTCCGCATCGTGGCTTCGATCGTATTGAGGACGACCCCGATGCTCTGCGTGAGTTGTTCCAGGAAGGTCAGGTGGGTGACCGTGAAGGGGCGCAGCGAGGCCAGCTCGATCACCGCCTTCGTCTGTCCTTCGAAGAGCACCGGCAGAACCACGATGTTGGCCGGCGTCGATTCTCCGAGGCTCGAATGGATTACCGCATAGGAAGCGGGCACGTCGGTGAGGAGCATGCGCTGTTTCTCCAGGGCGCACTGCCCGACGAGGCCTTCGCCCACGGCGAACCGCTCGGCCTGTCCCCGCTGCCGCGCATAGGAGGCCAGAAGCCCCAGGGACGGATGCTGGCCCTCTGCGGCGTCCATTTGATAGACGGTGCCTTCCTGCGCTTCGACCAGCGGGGCCAATTCGGACAACAGCATCTGGCCGACGGTGAAGAGGTCGCGCTGGCCCTGCAACATGCGCGTGAATTTCGCCACGTTGGTCTTGAGCCAGTCCTGCTCCTTGTTGCGCTCCGTCGTCTCGCGCAGATTGTTGATCATCGTGTTGATATTGTCTTTGAGCTCGGCCACCTCGCCGCGGGTCTCCACCTGAATGGAGCGGGTCAAGTCCCCCTTGGTCACGGCCGTGGCCACTTCGGCGATCGCCCTCACCTGGGTCGTCAGGTTAGCCGCCAGCAGATTGACGTTTCCGGTGAGGTCCTTCCAGGTACCGGCGGCGCCGGGCACGTTGGCTTGCCCGCCGAGCCGTCCTTCCACGCCGACTTCCCTGGCGACGTTGGTGACCTGGTCGGCGAACGTGGCGAGCGTGTCGGTCATGTTGTTGATGGTCTCGCCCAGCGCGGCGACTTCCCCCTTGGCTTCCACCATGAGCCGCTGCCGGAGATTCCCGTTCGCCACCGACGTGACCACCTTGACGATGCCGCGGACCTGGTCGGTCAGATTCGTCGCCATGACGTTGACCGAGTCCGTCAGGTCCTTCCAGGTGCCGGCCACGCCCGTGACCAGAGCTTGTCCGCCCAGTTTGCCTTCGGTGCCGACTTCGCGGGCCACACGGGTGACTTCGGCCGCAAAGGCGTTGAGCTGGTCCACCATCGTATTGATGGTGTTCTTCAACTCCAGAATTTCGCCTTTCACGTCGACGGTGATCTTGCGGGAGAGGTCGCCGCGGGCGACCGCCGTGGTCACCTCGGCGATGTTGCGGACCTGTCCGGTCAGGTTCGCACCCATGGCATTCACCGAGTCCGTGAGATCTTTCCACGTGCCGGCCACGCCCGGCACCACGGCTTGGACGCCCAGACGGCCCTCGGTGCCGACTTCGCGGGCCACGCGGGTGACCTCGGAGGCGAAGGACCGGAGCTGTTCCACCATGGTGTTGATGGCTTCCTTGAGCTGGAGGATCTCGCCGCGGACGTCCACGGTGATCTTGCGGGACAGGTCGCCGTTAGCGACCGCGATCGTGACCTCCGCGATGTTGCGGACCTGGGCCGTCAGGTTGGAGGCCATGGAATTGACGTTGTCGGTGAGATCCTTCCAGGTGCCGGCGACGCCGGGGACCAGGGCCTGGCCGCCGAGCTTGCCTTCGGTGCCGACTTCGCGGGCCACGCGGGTGACCTCGGAGGCGAAGGACCGCAACTGTTCGACCATCGTATTGGCCGCTTCCTTGAGCTGGAGGATTTCGCCGCGGACATCCACGGTGATCTTTTTGGACAGGTCGCCGTTGGCCACCGCGATCGTGACTTCGGCGATGTTCCGCACCTGGTCGGTCAGGTTCCCGGCCATCTGATTGACGGAATCGGTCAATTCCTTCCAGACGCCGCTGACGCCCTTGACCTGGGCCTGGCCGCCGAGCTTGCCTTCGGTGCCGACTTCGCGGGCCACGCGGGTGACCTCGGAGGCGAAGGACCGCAACTGTTCGACCATGCTGTTGGCCGCTTCCTTGAGCTGGAGGATCTCGCCGCGGACGTCCACGATGATCTTTTTGGACAGGTCGCCGTTAGCGACCGCCACCGTGACTTCGGCGATGTTGCGCACCTGGGCCGTCAGATTCCCCGCCATTTCGTTGACGCTCTCGGTCAATTCCTTCCAGACGCCGCTGACGCCCTTGACCTGGGCCTGGCCGCCGAGCTTGCCTTCGGTGCCGACTTCGCGGGCGACGCGGGTGACTTCGGAGGCGAAGGACCGGAGCTGCTCGACCATGACGTTGATCGTCTCTTTCAACTGGAGGATCTCCCCGCTGACGTCGACGGTGATCTTGCGCGACAAATCACCGCGCGCGACGGAGGTGGCGACTTCCGCGATGTTCCGGACCTGGGCGGTGAGGTTGTTGGCCATCGAGTTGACGTTGTCGGTGAGATCCTTCCAGGTGCCGGCGACGCCGGGGACGACGGCTTGCACGCCGAGCTTGCCTTCGGTGCCGACTTCGCGGGCGACGCGGGTGACCTCGGCGGCGAATCCGTTGAGCTGGTCCACCATCGTATTGAGCGTGTTTTTCAACTCCAGGATTTCGCCCTTCACGTCGACGGTGATCTTGCGGGAGAGGTCGCCGCGGGCCACGGCGGTTGCGACCTCGGCGATGTTGCGGACCTGGGCGGTCAGGTTCACGCCCATCGCATTGACCGAATCGGTGAGGTCTTTCCAGGTGCCGGCGACGCCGGGGACGGCGGCCTGCACGCCGAGCTTGCCCTCGGTGCCGACGTCGCGGGCGACGCGGGTGACCTCGGCGGCGAATCCGTTGAGCTGGTCCACCATCGTGTTGATCGTGTTTTTCAACTCCAGGATTTCTCCCTTCACGTCGACGGTGATCTTGCGGGAGAGGTCGCCGCGGGCGACGGCGGTCGTCACTTCCGCGATGTTCCGCACCTGGGCGGTCAGATTGTTGGCCATGGCGTTGACGGAGTCGGTCAGGTCCTTCCAGGTGCCGCCGACGCCGGGGACGGCGGCGTTCACGCCGAGCTTGCCCTCGGTGCCGACCTCGCGGGCGACGCGGGTGACCTCGGAGGCGAAGGACCGGAGCTGCTCCACCATCGTGTTGATCGTCTCTTTCAACTGAAGAATTTCGCCGCGCACGTCGACGGTGATCTTGCGGGAGAGGTCGCCGCGGGCGACAGCCACGGTGACTTCGACGATGTTGCGGACCTGGGCCGTCAGGTTGGAGGCCATCGAATTGACGTTGTCGGTGAGATCCTTCCAGGTGCCGGCGACGCCGGGGACGATCGCCTGGCCGCCGAGCTTGCCCTCGGTGCCGACCTCGCGGGCGACGCGGGTGACCTCGGAGGCGAAGGACCGCAACTGTTCGACCATCGTATTGATGGCTTCTTTGAGCTGGAGAATCTCGCCGCGCACGTCGACGGTGATTTTTTTCGAGAGATCGCCATTGGCCACCGCGATCGTGACCTCCGCGATATTGCGGACCTGGGCGGTGAGGTTTCCGGCCATCTGATTGACGGAATCGGTCAATTCCTTCCAGACGCCGCTGACGCCCTTGACCTGGGCCTGGCCGCCGAGTTTGCCCTCAGTGCCGACTTCACGGGCGACGCGCGTGACTTCGGAGGTGAACACCGAGAGTTGCTCGATCATCTTATTGAGCAGTTTGGCGCTCCGGAGAAATTCGCCTTCCAGCGGCCGGCCGTCTTTTTCGAGGGCCATGGCCTGGCTGAGGTCCCCCTTGGCCACGGCGCCGACTGCGCGGGTGACTTCTGTGGTCGGAGAGACGAGGTCGTCGATCAATTGGTTCAGGGAGTCGATCTCGTCCGCCCATCCGCCGGTCACGCCGGGGACGGACAGGCGTTGTCTCAATCGCCCTTCTTTTCCAACGACGCGGCAGACCCGCACGGTTTCGTTGGCCCGCCGTTCACTGACGTCGAGGATGCCGTTCATCGTGTCCGCCATCTTGCCGAGCATGCCGGTCCACGTGCCGGGCAGCCGCACGGAAAAATCTCCATTGCGATATGCCGTCATGACATCCAGAATCTCGCCGAGCTGTTGGTTGACGTTCTGGCGAAGATGGCCGTTTTTCATGGAGGCCTTCGATGTCTTCAAGTCCACGGCAGTGCCCTTCATGCCGGCCTCCTTCGAATAGGGACGATGGGGTGGAAAACGGCGTAGGATCGACCCGACGGAACATACGCCCAGGCGGAGAATTGCCAACTAGGGGAACCCCTAGCAACGGGAGAATGGCACAGAAAACCCGCAGGAATAGCCGCTAAAATCCGGATCAGATCCGCCGCATGTGCCCGGCAGCGCCCGTCGTCTGGTGAACCTGAATGGCGCTGTAGAGTTCGTCGACCGCGGCTTCCTTGGTCAAGAGGACGGCGGCGCCCGCCTGCTTCATGGCCTGATCGTTCTCGGTGCCGGCATTTACCGACAAGCCGATGACGATCGTGTGCGGATGGGACGCCCTGATCCGTCTGGTCGCGTCGATTCCGTTCATCCCCGGCATATTGACGTCCATGACGACGACGGAGGGCTGCAGACGATCCACGCACGCGAGGGCTTCGAAGCCGTCCCGGGCCTCCCCGACGACCTCGACGTCGGCGTAGGTTTCCAGGACACTGCGCAGACCCTGGCGTACCATCGCGTGATCGTCGACGAGCAGCACCCGAATCATCGTCTTCTGCCGCGGCATAAGCCTGGCGAGCCGCGATTCCCTCAGCAGGTCTTCCGGCTGGGTCATAAGAAGGGGTGGGGCGACATGGGGCAAGGAGTCCACGCTGCCGTCGGACGCCGGACTCAGGGCTTCCGCCTTTTCCCTCAACGGCAGCACCAGCCGCGCCTTGGTCCCATTGCCGGGCTGAGAGACCAAATCCAGGCGTCCACCGAGCGCAGTCATCCGTTCGCGAATGCTGTAGAGGCCGAACTTCGACGACAGGGCCGTCGGCACTTCGACGGCGAAGGCGGTGCTGGGATCGAATCCCTTTCCATCGTCTCCGACCTCGATGCACAGGCTTCCGGGCTGCCGCTCGATCGACAGGAGCGCACGGCCGGATTGACCGTGCTTGGCCGCATTGATCAGCAACTCCCGCACCGATTGAAAAAGCAGGACGGCTTGATCTTCCGCGAGCACCACCTCGCCGACACCGTCGGCTCGGACGTCCACCTGAAGGCTGTGGCGGACCATGCGGTCGGCGAGCCATCGAAGCGCGGCGACCAGGCCGAACTCATGCAGCACGGGCGGGGCCAGATCGGCAACCAGGGTTCTCGTATAGGTGAGCGATTCGCTCAAGACGTCCTGCGTCTGCTGGACCAACTCCGCTCCCTTGTCGTCCAATTTCGTCGACCGTCTCAGTTGTCCCAGGTTGAGACGGCACAGCACCAGCATTTGCGCCAGATGATCGTGCAGTTCCATGGCCATCCGTTTTCGTTCCCGCTGTTCGGCGAAGTTCAACTCCGTCGCCATGGCCCGCAACCGTTTTTGCGACTGCATCAGCTTGTCGGTTCGGTCTGCGACCATCTGCTCCAGCTGTGTGGCGAACGAACGGAGCCGGTCTTCGCTTTCCCGTAAACGGGTTTCCGCCGTGCGACGGTCGATGCCGGTGGCCAAGGTTCCTCCGATCGCCTGGGCCAGGGCGAGCTGGTTCGGATCCATGATCCGGGGCCGATCGAAATACACCATGAACTTTCCAAGGAGCCTTCCGCCGTACATCAGCGGGATAAAGCTCAACGCGCGGATACCCTCCGCGACGATCGTCGCCTTCAGTCCCGGTTCGAGATCGGCAGCGGCAATGTCCCCGATGGTAATCGGCCGGGGATCCGTTTCATCGGCCTTCCAGGGGGAATGCCCTTCCACGGCTCGCCGATACGCCTCCGACAGGCCCCTCCAGGCTTTGAACCGGATGACGCCGTCGTTCTCGAGGAGGAGGATGGACGCCCGGTCGGCGTCCAGCGTCTGGATGATCGAGTCGAGCGCTTGTTCGTACAGCTGGGGGAGCGCGTCCGCATGGTTGACGGCTTCGGCCAACTCGAACAGCAAGCGCTGCTGCCGGCTGCGGGCGAGTAATTCTTCCTGGGCCTGCTTGCGTTCGGTAATGTCAGTCGCCACGCCGATGATCTGTTTCACCCGTCCGTCCGGGCCTCGTTCGAACGCCGTCGCTCTCGAAAGCAGCCAGCGATAGGACCCGTCCACGTGCCGGATCCGGTGCTCATGTTCCAGGGCTTCTCCTTCCTCGACTCCGTCGAACCGTGCGAACCATTCACGCGTCGTCCGAAGGTCGTCGGGATGGACGATCTGATCAATCACGTCACCGGACATTCCCCGAATCTCCGCCGAGTTGTAGCCGAGTATGGTGTCGACACGTTTGTTCGAGTAAATGTTGCGGCCTTCCTGGATGTCGTGGACAAACAGGATGTCAGGGGTGGCCGCCGCCATACGTTCGAGAAACAGCTTGCTGCGCGCGAGCTCTCCCTGCATGTCTCGACGCAGGCGCGCCAATTCGTAGTGGCTTTCGACCCTCGCGAGAAGCTCCCGCGCGCTGAACGGCTTGATGAGATAGTCGTCCGCGCCACGCGCCAGCCCTTCGATGCGGGATCCCTCGCCCGCCCGGGCGGACAACAGAATGATCGGAATGGCCCTGGTCGAGGGCTCGGCGCGCAGCGCGCGCACCAAACCGAACCCATCGAGCGAGGGCATCATGACGTCGCTCAGGATGACGTCGGGCGGCCGGGCTCGCGCGGCGGCCAGCGCGGCGGATCCGTCCGTCACGGCGTCCACGTCGAAGTAGGGATCCAGCAGCCGGGTGAGGTACGTTCGCATATCGGCATTGTCGTCGGCCAACAGCACGCGGGGCCGTGGTTGATCCGATGCTCCATGAAGAAACCGGAACGACGGTTCCGGATCGGCCTCCGGCTCCGACGTCGGTTGCCCGTCACCCTGCTCGTCCGGAAGCCAGCGGAGCGCCTCTTTCCAATAGAGATCGGCCTTCGCGCCGCCGGACTCGAGAGAGCCGACCGGTCCGACTTGGTCCGCGGGTAAGTGGGCGGTACCGAAGGGAATCCGGACCGTGAAGACGGATCCTTCATTCAGGATACTGGTGACGGTCAGTGAACCGCCGTGGAGCTGCACGAGTTGCTTGACCAGCGCCAGACCGATCCCGCTGCCCTCGATCGTCCGCCCTCCCGCGCCCTGCACGCGATGAAATCGCTCAAAGATCTTCGACAACTCTTCGTCGGGAATCCCAACCCCCGTGTCGCGGACGTCCAGGACCGCGCCGGACCCGTCTTGCCGCAGCACGACGGTGATGCTTCCTTGCAGCGTGAACTTGAAGGCGTTGGACAAGAGATTCAGGACGATCTTTTCCCACATTTCCCGGTCGATGTAGATCGGCTCGGACAAGGTCGGGCAATCGACCGTCAGTCTGAGCTGCGCCCGTTCGACGGCGGACCGGAAGACCGCGGCGAGCTGGACGGTCAATGCCGCCAAATCGGTCGGCTCGTAGCGGGCAAGGGCCCGGCCCGCCTCGATGCGGGCGAAATCCAGCAGGGTATTGACCAGCTTGAGGAGGCGCCGGCTGTTTCGGTACGCGAGGCCGAGGCGATCCCGATGGATCGGAGCCAAGGGTGTGGTCTGGTCGTCCAGGCTGTCCCGCAAGGGTTCGATCATCAGCGTGAGCGGCGTGCGGAACTCATGGCTGACATTGCTGAAAAATGCGGTCTTGGTCCGGTCGAGCTCGGCCAAAGCCTCGGCGCGTCTCCGTTCTTCCTCGTAGGCCCGGGCAGAGGCAATGCCTGTGGCAATTTGTGTGGAGATCAATTCCAGGAAGCTTCGATATCCGTCGTCGAATTGGAGGCGGGGGCTGAGACCGGCCACGAAGAAGCCGGCCAGCTCGTGCGCGACGTTCGACCGAATGGGGACGACGACTGCTCCGGCTGATGGTTCCGTCCCCGGCCCCGGAACAGTCGGAAACCGGGAAGTCGACCCCGGAAGCAAGAGAAGAGTTTCGGTGGCCATGACTTCCGCCAAGGGCCAGGGGACCGTGTCATCGTGGCGCTTCAAAGAAATGGAGGATGGTGCGACGGGCCCGTCCGGAGCCGCGCCCGCAACACCGACGAGTCGGGCGCAGTCCCGCGGCGTATCGACGAGATAGAGCAACGCAAAAGGAATGTCTTGCGGATGTCCGGACAAGACGTGTGCCGCGATGGCGCAGGCCTCCTCAGGGGTCTTGGCATCCAGGGCTCCCATGCCGACGTCTTTGAGCACATTGAGCCGGCGCTCACCCACAACCTTGTCGGTGATCTCGTGGACGGTCGCCAGGACTCCACCGATGCCGTTCGGCACGGTGTCGTCCGGAACGGGGCTGTAGGCAATCGTGAAATGCGTCTCTTCGATGAAGCCACGGCGGTTAATTTCCAACATGAGGTCGTCATTCCACGTCGGAGGGCCGCCGTGAAACGGCGTATCGATCAACGGCTGAAGAATGTGCCAAATCTCGCTCCAGCAGTCGCGCACCGGTTGTCCGAGGGAGTTGGGGTGTTTCGCTCCGAGGATCGGCCGATACGCATCATTGTAGAGCGAGACGTAGTCGGGGCCCCACCAGAGCAAGAGGGGAAATCGGTTGGCGAGGAGAAAGTTTACCATTGTGCGCAGCGTCGGCGACCAAGACTCGACGGCGCCGATCGGTGTCTTGGACCAGTCGAACGCTCGGACGCGACGGTCCATTTCGCCGTCGCCGTCAAAGGGGGCTTGGGAGCCGGTCTGGTGGTGAGAACGTTCACTCATGATGAGATTGCCGTCCTCGCCGAAGCCGCACCCGGTCCCGCCCGATGCGCTCTTGACCATCAGGTGTGGGCTTGGATCGTTGCATGCACGTCACGACAGACGTTCGGGCTGGACGAATCCTTCGGAGCGATCGGTGCGTCCTGCGGCGAGAATCACGTCATGCAGGTGCTCGGCCGCGGCGTCCTTGGAGACGAACATCGTCGCGCCGGCCGCCGTGATCGCATCCCGCGTGTGCGGCTGGTTATCGATGGACAGGGCGATGACCGGAGTCTCCGGCCACTCCTGCTTGATCCGCTTGGTCGCCTCGATGCCGTCCATCCAGGGCATGTTGATGTCCATCAGCACGAGATCGGGAGCCAGCTCCGCCACTTTTTCCACGGCCTCGCGCCCGTCTCCCGCCTCACCGACGACCGTAAGATCGGGAAAGCCTTCCAAAATGACCTTGAGGCCCCGGCGCACCATGACATGGTCATCGACCAGCAGCACGCGAATGCGGGGAATATCGGTATCCGGCGGTGTGTCGGATACAAGGGGTGCGGCATCCGCGGGCTGCAGATCGGCGTCGACCCGCTTGGCTTCCGGGGCGGGGAGCAACGGCAGACTGAGCGTGGCGGTGGTCCCCACGCCCGGTGCGCTCGTGACGTTGAACCATCCGCCCATTGCCTGCATGCGTTCCCGCACACTGAACAGGCCGAAGTGCGAGCCGGCCGGCTTGGACTCGGGAGCGGCGGGATTGAATCCGCGGCCCTGATCCTGCACTTCGAGACGGAGGCGGCCAGAGTCCTCGACCTCCAACGTCACCGTGGCGCAGTCGGTGGCGGCATGCTTGGCGACGTTGAGCAGCAGCTCCCGCACGGATTGAAAGAGCAGGACCGACTGATCGTCGGGCAACGCGACCTTCTCCGTTCCGAGCCGCACGTCCACCTTCAGGCCGTGCAGCGGCATTTCGCTTGCGAGCCACGTCAGCGCCGCCGGAAGTCCGAGTTCGTCGAGCACGGGCGGGCTCAATTTCGCCATCAACGACCTGGTGTACTCGGCGGCTTTCTTGAATAGATCGTCGATTTCCGTCACGTGCGGCTCGATCCGGCCTCCCTGAGACAGTTTCGAGCGGAGCTGCGCGACCTTCATCCGTCCCAACGCCAGCATTTGTGCGAGATAGTCGTGCAGTTCAGCGGCCAGGCGTTTGCGCTCGCGCTGTTCCGCCAGCGTCAATTCGGAAGCCAGTGCCTGGAGCCGGTTGTGCGAGGCGATGATGTCCCGCGTCCGCTCCTCGACCCGCTGCTCCAGTTCGCTGTTCAGCCGCAGCAACGCCTCTTCCGCGCGTTTGCGCTGCTCGAGTTCCTGCTCGAGGGAATGGTTGGCCACCCGCAGTTCGGCCGTCCGCGCGGCGATCCGGAGCGCCAGTTCTTCATTCAGGGTCACGATGGACTGCCGGGCGGCCGCGTGCTCCTCCCGCAGCCGGCGCTGCTCGAGCGCGTGGCGTACCGACTCGCCCAGGCGGCCCAACCGGTCCTTCAACAGATAGTCCGCGGCGCCGGCCCGCATCAGGGCCACGGCGTCCTCGTCACCGATCGCATGCGAGACGATGATGAAAGGAATGCCTGCCCCGTGCTCCTGTGTGAGCCTCAAGGCTTCCGCCGAGCTGAATTGCGGCAGGTTGTGGTCGTAAATGATGAGGTCGGGCCGATGCTCGACGAGGCCTTGCAGAAAGGCGTCCCGGCCGGTCACCGGCAGACAACAGGGTTCATAGCCGCTCTTCTTGAGTTCACGGACGACCAATTCGATGTCGGCCGCGTCATCCTCGACGATCAGCAAATTCAATGGTGCCATGGCCCGCGCTCCTATCGCCTAGGGTTATTGCGATTGATGCTGCCCCGGTAATTCGGCCGGGATCTGATTCAGGAGGATCCAATACATGCCCAACTGCCGGACCGCGTCGCTGAATTGCGGAAAGTCGACGGGCTTGACCACGTAGCTGTTCACGCCCAGGTTGTAACTGCGAATCAGATCCTGTTCTTCCCTCGAAGAGGTCAGAACCACGACGGGGATGTTTTTCGTGCGCGGATCGGCCTTGCACCGCTGGAGAATCTCGAGGCCGTCGACTTTCGGCAGCTTGAGGTCGAGCAGGATCAGCCGCGTTTGATGACAGGTGCTGTGCTCGCTGTATCGCCCCGTGCTGAACAGGCATTCCAGCGCCTCTTCGCCGTCCCGCACGACGTGGATTTTGTTCGTGAGGTTGTTTTTGCGGAATGCGCGCAAGGTGATCTCGACGTCCTCGGGATTGTCTTCGATTAACAGAATCTCCACATCGTTCATGGTCTCAACGCCTTTCGCAGAGAGAAATAAAATGTCGCGCCGCCCTCCACTTTGCCTTCGGCCCAGACGCGGCCGCCGTGCCGATACACGATGCGGTGGACGATGGCCAGCCCGACTCCCGTGCCGTCGAAATCCTCCTTCAAATGCAAGCGTTGGAAGACCCCGAAGAGTTTGTGCACATACTTCATGTCGAACCCGACCCCGTCGTCCTTCACATAGTACACGACGGCGTCGGACTGCTGGTCGTCCGGAAGCCAGCCGACCGTCACGTGGGCGGTGTCCCGGGTCTTGGTGTACTTGAACGCGTTCGACAGGAGGTTGGTCCAGACCAGCTTGAGGAGCCGCCAGTCTCCATGACAGGGCGGCAGATCCGCGATCATCAGCTCGATGGTCCTGTCTTGATGGAGGACGCGCTGCTCCTCCGCCACGTCGCGCGCCAAGTCGGCCATGGCGACCGGACGGAAATCCATGCCGAGACGGCCGAGACGCGAAAATTCCAACAGGTCATCGATCAATTCGCCGGCCCGTCCGGCGGCCTGCCGGACAATCCGCATGCAGCGCAGCGCTTCCGCGTCCAGCTGCGAGCTGTGGTCTTCTTCCAGAATGCGGATGAAGGCATCGATCGTGCGGAGCGGCGCCCGCAAGTCGTGCGAGACGGAGTACGAGAAGCTTTCCAGCTCCTTGTTGGCCTCGGCCAGGGCGGCCTTCTGTCTCGTGAGCGCTTCATTGGAGACGGTCAGAGCCAGGTCCCGTTCCTGCAACGCCTCCTCGGCGCGCTTCTTCTCGGTGATGTCCCGCGCAATCGAAGAGGCTCCGACCACGGTGCCATGGATGTCGACGATGGGAGAGACGGCCAATGAGATATCCAACATGGTGCCGTCTTTGCGGACCCGGACGGTGTCGTAATGGCTGACCGGTTCGCCACGGCCGATCTGCGTGAGAATCGTGTCCTCCTCGTCGTGGCGGTCGGAAGGAATGAGCCGATAGATCGATTCGCCGAGCATTTCGCCGGAGGTGTAGCCGAACAGTTTCTCCGCTCCGCCGTTCCAGCTGGTCACGATGCTGCGCAGATCCTTGCTGATGATGGCGTCGTCGGAGGACGTCACGATGGCCGCCAACTGGCCGATGGCATGGCCGGCGCGTTTGCTTTCGGTGACGTCCACGAGCATGTTCACGGCTCCGATGACCGCGCCCCCGGCGTCCCGGATCGGTTCCGGGTGCGGGAGGACGTGCCGCTTCGTCCCGTCCGGCCGTTCAATGACGATCTCCCGGCCTCGGATCGCGCGGCCTTCGCGCAAGCTGACCGCCATGGGGCATTCATCCGGCGAAAGCGCTTGGCCGTCCGGTTGGTACATCTTCCAGGACCCGCACCACAAGTCTTTGCCGACCTCCGGTTCCCGGCCCCAGAGCTCCACGGCCGCCTGATTGTAGAGGGTGATGCGGCCCCGCTCATCGCACGTGTAGACGGCCGCCGGCAGGGCCTGAATGAGATCGCGATAGCGTGCCTCGCTGTGCCGCAACGCCTGTTCCTGCCAGAGTCGCTCGGTCACGTCGCGCAGGATGATCGTGTAGAACTTGCCGGCCGCGGTTTGCAACTGTGAAAAAGACGCTTCGACGGGGAACTCCTCGCCGTCGACGCGACGCCCATGGACGGTGCCGTGGGCACCCTTGCGCCGTTCCGAGGTGGCGCCCTTGGCGAACGCCTTGAGTTCCCGGGCTTGGAGCGCCTGGAAACTTTGGGGCAAAAATCGATCGATCGGCTGCCCCAAGGCGACGTCGGCTGAACAGGCGAACATGGCCTCGGCCGCATTGTTGAAGTCCGTGATCCGCTGCTGGGCGTCGATCGTGACGATCGCATCCATGGCCGACGTGATGATGCCGCTCAACCGCTGCTCATTGTCCCGCAAGGCATCCTGCGCGTGTTTCAAATCGGTGATGTCGACGCAGGAGCCGACGTAACCGAGGAAGGTGCCGTGCTCATCGAAACGCGGCACTCCTCTATCAAGGATCCACCGGTAGACGCCGTCAACCCGCCGGAGGCGGAACTCGGTTTCGAAGGGCTCCCGCCGGTCGAACGCCTCGGTCTGCAGATGGAAACATCGCGCTTCGTCGTCGGGGTGGGCGCCGATGGTCCAGCCCATGCCGGTTTCCTCTTCCAACGTGCGGCCGGTGAAATCCAGCCATCCCTTGTTGAAATAGGTGCGGTGCCGGTCGAGGTCCGATACCCAGATCAGCACCGGGGAGGCGTCCGCCATCAGGCGGAATCGGGCTTCGCTCTCTCGCAGGGCCTGCTCCACGCGTTTTTGGTCGGTCACGTCACGGGTGAAGCAACGGGTATGGATGAACTGCCCGTCCTGGAACCGCACGTTGGAATTGATCAGCACGTCACGGATCGATCCGTTTTTGCATCGGAGCCTCGCGGGGTACTCCCGCAGGGTTTCTCCGCAGGTGAGCCTGGAAAGGATGTCGTCGATGACGGGCTGATCGACGTGGAAGCCGGCGATGTGCCGGCCGACGTATTCGTCCCTGTCATAGCCCAGCAGGTCGAGTTCGGCTTGGTTGACACGGAGAACCGTCCCGTCCGAGCCGACCCAATGGATGCCGAGACTGGCGTTCTCAAAAAATTCCGCCAACTCGCCTTCGCTGGCGCGCAAGGCCTCGTCGGTCTGCTTGCGCTCGGTGACGTCGATGTTGACGCCGGTGAGCCGCAAGGGACGGTCGTCCTCATCGCGGAACACCTGCCAGCGTCCGGACATCCAACGCACCGCTCCGTCGGGACGCACGATACGGAATTCGCACCGCACGACCGCGTGGTTGTCCAGCGATTCGTGCACCTGGCGCAGGGCTTCCCCCCGATCGGCCGGATGGAGAAACTGCGACCAGCCTTCGAACGTGCCGATGAAACCGCCGGGTTGAAGGCCATAGAGGGCCTCGAGTTCCGGGGTCCAGGTATTGACGCCGGTGCGGATGTTCCAGTCGAACGTGCCGATGCCGCCGGCTTGCTGGGAGAGGCGCAGGCGCTCCTCGCTCACCCGGAGCGCTTCCTCGACGGCTTTACGTTCGGAGATGTCGCTGTTGACCTCGAGGATCGCCGTGGGTCTGCCGTTCTGGTCCCGTCGCAGCAGCCATTGACTGTCGATGACGAGCAGTCGTCCGTCCTTGGTTTGGTGCTTCAGCTCCCCGTTCCATTTTCCGTCGCGGAACAATGCGGTGCGAATCCGCTCAAGCGGTTCCGCAAAACGCGTTCGCAGCAATTCATGGGAGATCCGCCCGATCGCCTCCGATGCGTCGAACCCGTACAGCCGGCTTGCTCCGTCGTTCCATTGAACGATCCGGTCGTCCGTATCGCGGATCAGTACGGTGGCCAGGTTCAAAATATGCGCCTGTTCCTGCAGCATGGCCGCTTGCCGATGCTTCAATCCGATCGCGTCCTCATAGACGGCCGAAATGCGTGTGATGCGCCGATGTACGACCCAGGCGATGAGCAGGCCGATTCCCAACAACGCGGACAGGGTCATGCCCCTGAACAGACGGGCGCTCTCGGCCGCCTCGACGCTGCGGGCGTCGCGCAAGGATTGCTCGGTGGTGAGGAGGTCGTTGACGTGCTTCCGCATGGCGTCGAACAGTCTCTTCCCTTCGACGCTGAGCGCGGAATTATGTTGCCTCTCCGTCGAGGGCTCCGAGGCCATCGTGCGCTCGGCATAGCGACGCCAATCTGCTACCCCGTGTCGCAGGGCTTCGAGCGTGGCCGTTTGAGCGGGATTGTCGTGGACGAGGGACTGAACCAGACTCAACACCGGATCCAGATCTCGGGACCCGACGCGGTATGGCTCGAGGAATAGACGCTCGCCGGTGAGCAGATAGCCTCGCACACCTGTTTCCATGTCGACCAGCAGACCCATCGCCCGGTCCGTTTCGCTGATCACACGATCACTGTGGGCGACCTGACTGTTGGCCTCGGTCATCCGGGCCAATTGCCACATCAGCATGCCGGCGACGAGAGCCAGCGCAATCACCGGAAGGGTGACGATACCCCATAGCCCTGCCCGGATGCGTTCTTGGTTCATCCCGTTACATCTCTATTCGTCATCGTCCGTTGGAAGACGGTACAGAAGGTGGAGAACCGAGGACGGAAGCAGGAAGAGTTGAGTGCAGGGCGATGCGTCGCGGGGACATTCGTGCTGATGAAGGCCGATGCGATGCGGAACCATTCATGGGGTCCTCCAACGCGGCGAAGCCGGAACTTCAGTATGCGCGCCCATTCTGAGGGATTGCCAGTGGCAGGGAGAGTCTAGATGATCGTGCGGCATTGACCACTGGGGAGACCCCTAGAGATAGGAATTCCGCTAGAAGAATGAATGGGTTGTGGAGGCGAGCAGGTCAAGCTGCGCTTCGGCCCGCCTTTCGTCCGCGGCTTCCGGACGGCCCCGCCGGTTTACCGGATTTTCCTCTAGTTTCCACGCTCCGCTTCAACAGCGCCATCAGGTCGATGACCTCACCTTTGGGCGAGGGTTGTTCTTCCTCGACCGCCGGCTGTTCGACCGCTTCCGTTTGGCCTGCTTGGACACGCTTTTCGATCAGCGCCAGCAGGTCGCCGTGGTAGGTATCCCGGTATGTCTCGGGTTTCCAGTCTTCGCTCATTTCGTCAACCAGCCGCCGGGCCATGTCGATTTCCCTCGCATTGACCCCGACGGCCTTCAGGTTTCCGGACGGAATGTCCAACTCGTCGGAAGGCCGCAATTCGTTGGGATATCGGAGGGTGTTCATGACGATGACGGAGCCGACCGGCAGAAGCGCCGCGACATGCTGGCGGGTGCGAATGACGACGTTGGCGATGGCGACCTTTCCGGTTTGCTTGAGGGTTTCGCGCAGCAAGACGTAGCCTTTCTCCCCGCGCTTGTCCGGCGCCAGGTAGTAGGGCGTGTCAAAATACAGGGGGCTGATCGCCTCCTGCGGGACGAAGTTCACGATCTCCACGGTTTGGGTGGCCTCGATGTTGGCCCTCCTGAAATCTTCGTCGGTGAGCACGACATAACGGCCCTTTTCGTACTCATAGCCCTTCACGATGTCGTTCCACGGCACATCTTCGCCCGAGTCCTTGTTGTACCGCTTGAAGCCGACCGGGTGCATGGAGCGACGGTCCAGCATCGTGAGGTCGAAGCTGCTGCGGTTCTCCGCCGAATACAAGCCGACCGGAATGTGCACCAGTCCGAAACTGATGGCGCCCTTCCAGAGCACACGGGATGCGGAGGCCTCGTTGTCCGTGTGATCGGCCGTACCGTCGGGGTGAGCGGGCCGATGGGCGCCGGCTCTGTTACGCCGGGTGCGGGGCACCGTGGAGGCCGGTGGGTGGGCGGCCCTGCCGTTCCGTCGCTGCATCTTCGATTTCCGCATTGATCTCACCTCCGATCAGAAGCGCCAGTCCGCTCCAATACAGCCAGAGCATCAGCACGATCACGCCGGCGATCGACCCATAGACCTTGTTGTAGTCGCCGAAGTGTTCGACATAGGCTTTGAATCCCAACGACATGACCACCCACATCGCGACGGCGAAGACAGCGCCGGGGGTGACCCACCGCCAGTCCTGCTTGATGTCGGGGCACGTGTAGTAGATGACCGCCACCACGAACAGCATCAGGGTGACGACGACCGGCCACTGCAGCACGGTCCACATCCACGTAAAGATCATTCCGACACCGAGAGCATCCGCGATCCATCGTCCGATGGACGGGCCGTACAGCACGAGCGCGATCGAGAAGATGACGAAGCCGGCCAAGCCGACGGTCAACAGCAAGGCGGTCAGGCGGATTTTCCAGAACGGCCGCGAGTCCTGTCGCACGTCGTATACGACGTCGAGCGCGTCGATGATGGCCGTCATGCCGCTGGACGACGCCCACAAGGCGCCGAGCGCTCCCAAGGAGAGAAGATTCGCGCCGCTGCCCTCGGCGACCTGGATCAGGAACCGCTCCACCATGGACAAGGCGTCCGTCGGGAGCACGTTGCGCAGATAGCGCATCAGCTCGGGCATGAAATCCTCGACGGAGAACAGCCCCATCAAGGCCGTCAGAAACATCAGAGCGGGAAAGAGCGCCAGCAGAGCGTAGTAGGACAGTTGCGCGGCGCGGCCCAGCAATTCGTCCTCTTGCGCCTCGCGCCACAGCCGCCGTCCCAGATCGGTCAACGTCAAACCGCCCAACTTCCACGGATTGTACGCGGCCGAGGAACTGGTGACGGACGCCATGTCGGAAGTGCGGCTCATATCAACCCGTTCCGTGCTCGAATCCTGGAAGAATGGCATTGAAGAAGGCGTTTTGAACCAGTTTTTGGACGACCTGCCAGGTGCTGGCCTGAGGATTTTCGACGGGGCCGGAGAGGTCGGTGACGGTCACGACCTCATCCCGCGGTGTATTTTCCATCAGGCCCAGGACTTCGCCGACGACCGCTTCGTAGATCTTCCGCGTCAGCGCCTTGTCTTTGTCCTGCGCCGGGTCATACACCTCGACGTCCTTCAGCAACGGTTTGACATAGCCCTCGATGCGCTTGTTCTTCACCGACAGTTCGCTGAAGAACGCAAAGGTGCCGGCTTTCGTGTCGGCATCTCCGTAGGCGCGAAGCATGTCGTTGAAGGCCACGACCCTCGTCTTGGTGATTTTCACGTCCAGATCGAAATCGGGGTTCGGCTTTTCCGGTCGAAAGATGCCCTTCATCACGGTCGGCCCGCTGCCCATGAACTTGCCGGTCACCTTGACCGTGCCGGCGCCCTCCTCGAGCCGGTTGCTGAAGTTGTCCATTTCGAGATTCATCTCGCTGATGTACAGGCGGTAATCAGGTGAAGTGGCTTGATTGACGAACCCCATTTCGCTGTTCTGCACCGTGCCGTGCACGACCAGGACTTTCACCGACGGGTCCCGGTGCACTTCCGCGGCTTTGTCCACGACCTTTTTGGCCCGCCGCTTTTCTGCACGGCTGGTCGCGGCCGAATGCACATAATCGATTCGGGCTCTGTCGAGCAGGAGTTCCTCGATCGAGACGATCGTCGCACGGTTCGAATGCTCGATTCGCCCCGTCAAATCGAGCGCCCCGGCGCGGACTTGGAGGTTGTAACGCTGCACGACCGGCAGGAAATTCTTGAGCTCCAAGTGTCGGATCTTCAGGTCGGCCTCGACCGCCGGCAGCGGCTTCGTCAGCAGATCGGCCCGGCCGGTGAGTTCGATGTGGGATTCGTCGGGTAATAGCGCGCTCAGGCGAAGCGCGGACGGACGGGTGTCACCGTCGGCCGGCCGGTTCGTCAGATTCACGACCTCAAGGTCGAATCGCTGGATGCGGACCGGCACGGAATCGGGTTTCCCTTCGTCGTAGGCGAAATGGCCGTTGGTCAGGTATAAGGCCGCCTCAAAGGCGATAGTTTCCCGGAGCTGCTCCTGCCAGCCGTCTGTTCCTTCCTGCACCAGTGGTTTGTTGAACCTCCGCAGCGCGCCGTTCACCTGCTGTTTCGTGGCCGAGAAGACCGGCTGATCGATGCGCACCGCCGCCGCGAGCTTCCCGGAGAGCAACGGCGAGAGCCGGGCATCCGCAGTGATGCGTGGCATGGCCGCAATCGGCGGATCAGGATGGATGTCTTGGCGGACCAGCACCTCGTGGAGATCGACCGATAACGTGAGCGGGTGCACGGCCAGCCCGCCGATCGTGACGTGATAACCCTTGATTCGGTCGTTGACGGTCCGTTCCGTCCATTGGCGAAGCGGCTCATCGACGAGGAATGCGGCCAGAATGCCGAGCGCAAGCAACAGACCGAGCCCGGCACCGATGAAATGCCAGGCATGCCGTCGTTCCGCTGGAACGGTCATGTGAGCCGTCTCATCTCCGGCAACCGATCCACATGATCATCACGGCTGCGCCCGGATGGACGGCTCAACTGCGCAATCAGCAAGGCGCCGGCGGTTTGGGCCAGGTCGCGGAACAGGGAGCGACTTGCGCAAAGTGCCGCCTCACGCAGTCTGACACCTTCGTGCCGCAACTCTTCGGTCAAGTCCTCCCCGACCGTGCGTAAGAGGGAACGGGGTTGACGTCCCGATCCAGGCCCCGGCTCGCCGGTCGTCCGGCGGTGGTTGAGTCGTCGGGATTCCACGGACGGAAAAAACGGATACACGCCGCGTCGAGTCCTCGCATGCCCGTCGTCCGGCATGACGTCCGCGCCTCTGATAGTGGAGGGAAAATAGGGATAGATGCCGCCGTTGCTCCGGCGGCGGCGATCAATCCATGCGGCCAGCAAGCCGAGCGCGACGACCCCGCCGACGAGAGCCAAGGGCTGCCGGGTGGCACGCGAGACCAGGTAGGGAATCGGTCCGTGCCTCATGGTCTCGACGAGATGCGAGACCTTCTCGCCGGCGCTCTCGAAGACCTCCAGGGTTGCCGCTTTGGTTTCCCGGACCGTGTCGTCGATGCGGCGGTCGAGTAACTGGAGCTTTTCGTCCAAGGCGGCGCGGGTGCGGTCGATCTGTTTCAGATCCTCTTGTACGTCACGCGTTCTTTGATCCATTGCACGTTTTCCTTTATGGCGAAGAGACTCCGACGCGGCATCAGATGAACGCGTCCTGCCATGGATTGGGCTCTGACGAGACAGACGACGCTCAGGCCGGCCAGAAGACCGCCGACCACACCATAGGAGGCCCACAGCGAAAGGCCCGCCCACACGGTCAGACCGTGCACGAGCATCAGCAGGAGAAACAGTGCGGCGATCGCCGCGCATAGAATGCCGATCCCGAATCCGGACGCGGCTCGTCCGGTCTTGGACAACTCCAGTCTGAACTCATCACGCAACAGCTGCGCTTCCTGGCGCATCAACGTTTGAAGGTCTTCGAGAATGCCGCCGAGGAGAGTCACGACTCCGATATGCCGGGGCGTTGTATCGTTCATCGATCACCTCATTGAGAGGTCGGTTGGAGCGGCAGGTGGCTAAGCCGCGCGTCTCGGATCCTCTTCTTTCATCCGATGGATATCGTCCGCCACTTGCATGAGCTCGGCGGCGCTGAGCAACGTGCGCGCCAGCGGAAAGATGCGCTGCTCTTCTTCTTCGAAGTGGCGGGACACGTCGGCCATCAGCCGGTCGATCTCGGCCTGGAATTCCTCGTCGTGCGCCAGCACGTCCCTGACCTGCTCGATACGCTTGTGTAACTGTTCGTGGTCCCTGGCGGCGGACGCAAGAGCCTTGGCTCCGGGGTCGGCGGTCGACATGTGCGCTGCCAGGACCGGATAAAACAGCTCGTTCTCCATCTGGCCATGTAGTTCCAGGATCCGTAAGATGCGGCTCGCGATGAAGTAGCGATCGTCCCCGCCGGCGGTTTCAAACGCCTCGTATAGTGTGCGAGCCCGCTCGTGGTCCCGTAGCAGCAACGCCAAGGCGTCTTCCCGTTTTTTTACCTGCATGGTGAACAACCTTCCCTTTCGGGTCGTCCGACTATCGGAATCGACCTTAGCAATCATGATCCGTGCACACCAACTGGGAGCCTCCCTAGCGAGGGATGAGAGAAGAGGAGAAGGAGGAGGGTATTGCGCTATAGGCGTTTTGCCGCGCGGCTTGCCGGACGTTCAGGACAGCCGTTCCAACAGAGCCACGGGGCAATGGCCAAATACCTGACTCAACGGAAGGACCCGTCGGCCGTTCACCGACTCTGCGGTAAAGATTTCGCCGGTCAGAACGTGGCGGTACTCGCCGAGCGTCGGCCACGGCGGCACGGTCACCCAGCTATCTTCCCAGATGGACGTGCCTACCGGGAGCCGTTTCTCGTCGGGAGCCAATGTGGCGACCAGGCGGGGCACGACGGTCATGACGGCCTGTCGGTCTCGCACCCGAGCGAAGGCGCAGAGATGCTGTTTCTTGCTGCCGCCGCATTCCAGAGGAAGGTAATCGCCCTGCTGGAACAGCTCGGGATGACGCCGACGCTGGTCCAATCCGAGCATCAGCGCCAGTAACTTCACCCGTCCGTCTTCCGGCTGTTCGAAAAGCGACCGCACAAAGGCCGCGCGGTCCGGGCCGGCTCGGTCGATCGTGACGCGGAGTTCCTCGAGCGCCGCGGCTCTCGCGACGTAATCCACGGGGCCGCGGTTGTCCGGGTCGACGAGGTGAAAATTCCACAATTCGGCGCCTTGATACACGTCAGGAATCCCGGGGGCGGTGACTTTGAGCAGGACCTGCGCAATCGAGTTGTAGAGCCCGTACCGGGCCACCCGCTCTTGGAACGGCAGGAAATCTTCGAGGAAGCGATTGGCCGGGACACGGTCCAGTACCGTGTGGATGAAGTCGTGCAGCGCCTGGTCATAGGTCGGGCTGGGATTGATCCAGCTGCTGTGAATCTTCGCTTCGTGCACGGCCTTATGCATGTAGCGCTGGATGCGGTCGCAGAAATTCCGATAGGCCTCGTCGGTCAAGGGCTCGAGCGGCCATGCGCCGATCAGCGTCTGATAGAGCAGATATTCGTCGTTGCGGTCCGGCAGCCGTTCCCCGTCGATTTCCCGTCGATGCGAGCGGTTCAGCCTGCTCCATCGACCGATCCGCGTCTTCCACTCCTGGGGCAGCTCGGACAACACGTTGATGCGCGCGCGCACGTCTTCGCTCCGTTTGGTGTCGTGGGTGGACGACGCCGACAGGCCGTGCGGCCAGCGGGTCTGCCGGTCCCTCATGCGCCGGTGGAATTCGTCGACCGACAAGCCGAACCGATCGGGATCGCCGCCGACTTCGTTGAGCGAAATGAGCCGGTGATAGCGGTAGTACACCGTGTCCTCGACCCCCTTGGCGGTGACCGGGCTGGTGGTCTGTTGAAATTTCATGACGAACCGCATCTGTTCTTCACGGTCCTCCGGTGTCCTGGCGTCTCCCTGCTTGAGGAGCAGCGAACGGATGAAATCGAAGACCTGGCCGTCGATCGCCGGGTTGCGCCGCTTCGCCCTGGCGACCGCCATATGAATATAGGCGCGGTCGCGGTCCGACACCGGCTCCGGTCCGTCGGTGATATACGTGCGATAGACCGGAAAGCAGGCGATGATCTCCCGTATGGCGTGCGTCAGGCTGTTCAGAGTGAAGTCCCGTGACCGGCGGTCCCGCTCGGACAGCACATTGAGCTGATGGCCCAGTACATTGAGCTCGCTGGACATCGATACCTGCATGATCAGCTGCTTGCCTGCATAGACCAGATCCGCATAGGTGTCATCATGGCCGACCACCCTGGCGTAGATCTCCGTGAACAGGCGTTTGTGATCGGCGGCAACGAACAGGCCGTTGACGTCATTGAGAAATTCGTACCCGGTCGTTCCTTGAATCGGCCAGGTCTCCGGCAACGATTCATCCCGGCCCAGGATTTTCTCGACGATGATGTAGAAGGGAGACGCGCCGGGATCGCCGCCGCCCTGCTGTGTCAGGTCACGCAGCTGCCGGAGGTAGCGCTCCGGATCGTACAGACCGTCGACGTGATCGATGCGGCATCCCCGGGCGATTCCCTGCCGGATGAGGCGCAGCAACAGCTGGTGCGCCTCCTGGAACACCGCCTCATCTTCCACGCGGATGGCCGCCAATTCGTTGATGTCGAAGAAACGCCGGTAATTGATTTCTTCGGACGCCACCCTCCACGACGCGAGACGATAGGCTTGTTCGTTCAGCAGGCTGTCCAAGAGATCGAAGCTGTCCGCGCGGTCCCGCTCCCCGTTGAAGAGACGCAGATTGTCCATCACGAACGCGCGCACCAGCGGATTGTCCCCCAATAGCGCGGCGAGCCGTTTCTTGATGACTTCCTTCTCACGGCCCCGCTCCTCGATCAGCTCCGGATCGCGCACATCCGGCGCCGGGAGATTCTTCAGCGCCGTCACGATGCTCCGCAGCTCCATCACCGGCATGTCCTGTTCGCCTTCGCGGGTCAGCTTGTCCAGTTGGTGCGACAGCAGACTCACCCAGGTTTTCGGCGCCAGGGGCAATTCGTGGTCGCCGTAGCGAAGCAGGAAGGCGCCTTCGTCGTACGCGACGTGAATGTCCTGTCGCTCGAGGACCGCTCCGTATTGATCGCCCAGGATGGGCAGCAAGACTTTGTTCTCCAGTTCGCGTTTGGTGGGATGCCAGTCGATGTCGAAGGCGGCGGCATAGCGGGATCCCGGGCCGTTCTCCAGCACGTCGCGCCACCAGCCGTTCAGCGTCTTGCCGATGCCCATGTGATTGGGAACCGTATCGATCACGAGGTTCAGGCCCTGCGATCGGAGGGCATCCACGAACCGGCTGAAGTCCTCCTCGGTGCCGAGTTCGGGGTTCAAGACTGCATGGTTGATGACGTCGTAGCCGTGTTCGCTGCCCGGCATGGCGCGGTTGACCGGAGAAAGGTAGCAGTCGGTGATACCGAGCGCATTCAGATAGGGCAGAATGTCGGCGGCTTGCGCAAAGGTGAAACTGCGGTGCAATTGCAGCCGGTAGGTGGCCAACGGCAGGGGTGAAGAAATAGACGGCGACATGGCGTCACGTCGATGGTCAGGAGGCCCGGCGAAGGGAGCCTGGTTCCATGTCGATCGAGGGGTGCGGCACCACGACCAGCCCGGATTCCGATACGTGGAAGTGCGCGGCGTCCCGCTCCCGTTCGTATCCGAGGCGGGTCTGTCCGGGAATCACGGCGCCCCGGTCGGCGATGACGCGGCGAAGCCGGGTGTGCGGGCCCACGTGCACGTCGTCGAGGAGGACACACTCCTCGATCCGCGCGCCGCGTTCGATCCGAACTCCACGCCCGATGACGGACCGCCGGATTTCAGCGTCGACGCATTGACTGGATTGTCCGATCATCGAATCGTCGATGCGGCTGCGAATCAACGAAGGCAGCGGGCCGTCGTACCGGCCCGAGACGATCGGCCAATCGGCATTGCGCAAGTCCAGAATCGGCGTCTCGCCAAGCAGGTCCATGTTCGCTTGCCAGTAGGCGTCCAGAGTGCCGACGTCCCGCCAATACGCATGCTCTTCGTACGGACGAAGTCCCGGGATGTCGTTGCACGACAGGTCATAGGCATGGACCACATAGTTGGCGAGCAGGTCCGGTACGATGTTGCGACCGAAGTCGTGAGGGCCTTGACGGGATGCGTCGCGCTTCAGCAGTGGGACCAGGGTCTCGGTATTAAAAAGATAATTGCCCATGGAGGAGAGCGCGTAGTCGCTGCGGGTCGGCATGGGTTTGGGATGTGCCGGCTTTTCCTGGAATCCGACCACTCGTCCGCTTTCCTCGGTTTCAACGATGCCGAAGCCGGTTGCCTCCTTGACCGGGACGGGCAGTACGGCGACCGTCACGTCGGCCTCCGTTTCCAGGTGCCGGCGCACCATCTGGCCGATATCCATCCGGTAAATGTGGTCTGCGCCGAATACCGCGATGATGTCCGGTCGAAAATCCGCGATGAGATTGAGATTCTGATAAATGGCGTCTGCCGTGCCCTCGTACCATCCTTCGCGCGCCCGCATCTGCGGCGGGACGACGCTGACGAAATTGTCCTTGCTCCTGCCGCCGATCTGCCACGCGTTGCGCAGGTGTTCGATCAACGATTGCGACCGGTATTGGACCAGGACGTGGAGCGCCGTGATGCCGGAGTTGACGAAATTGCTAAGGACAAAATCCACGATTCGATAGGTCCCGCCGAACGGGACAGCCGGTTTGCTCCGCACTTCCGTCAAGGGAAGCAATCGTGAGCCTTTCCCGCCGGCCATGATCATCCCTAACACGCGCGTCGATTTCATGAGTGATGTTCCATTTATGTTCGCTGATGTTCCGCCGCATGGTTGCGCCGGAAGCCATTCGCACCATAGCAAGCGCCTCCCACTCCCCTAACTGGGAAATACCCTGGCCAGTCGCCACAGCGTCGCGTGCGCCCGATGTATCGTCGGTTGCATGGCAGGGGGCTGTCGATCCTCCTCGATCTGTGGTATGGATGTCTGAAAGGTGAGGTATGCCTAGGGAGTCACCGGGTAGGCAATTACGGAATGAGGCGGCAAAGATGATTTCGCGGCCGGTGAACGCTGTGAATGTAATCGGCAGGAGTCGGCATTTGGGTGCGTTGTCGGGGATCATCCGAAAAGCGGGAGCCGTAGGTTGGCTCGCATTCCTGTGTTTTCTGGTTCTGTCTTGGGATGTCGCGCGTCTCGACGCGTCCGACAACAACGACGATCGGTCCAAGGATTCCGGGGCAGCCCCGGAATCAAAGAAGAAACCGGACTCAGAGGCCAAGCCCGACGCAGGGGCCAAACCTGCGGCCGAAGAGAAAGCCAAGGAAGAAAAACCCAGGGTTGAAGACAAGGGTAAATCTGACGAGAAGGTCAAGGCCGAGGACAAGGGGCGGAGCGAAGACAGAGGAAAGTCAGAGGAAAAAGCGAAGATCGACGAGAAGCCGAAAACGGAAGAGAAGGCCAAGACCGAGGAAAAAGGAAAAGCGGAGGATAAGGTCAAGGCCGAAGACAAGACAAAGAGTGAGGAAAAGGCCAAAGTCGAGGAAAAGGCCAAGGTCGAAGAGAAGGCCAAACCAGAAGAGCCGGCGCAAGCCAAAACAGAGGAATCCGGGAAAAAACCGGTCACCTCGCTCAACTTGACCATCAAACTGGCGCTGATGGGCGACCCGCTGCTCTTTCCGTTCGATATTGAAGTGGAGGTGGACAATCGCAAAGCCGTGCTGAGCGGCAACGTGCCGACGGAGGAAGAGAAGACCCGGGCGGCGGAGATCGTGAAGAAGATCGACGGCGTCGACTCAGTGGTCAATAAGTTGACGCCTTCCCCCGCTCTCCGGGCCACCCTGTCCAAGAAGCAGGATGAAACCATCGCCCATCTCGTTCGAGACCGGTTGGCGCGCAGCGAAACCCTGAAGGCCGTGGGATTCGACGTGAAAGCGGAGAACGGCGTCGTGCTGTTGAGCGGCAAGACCCGATTTCAGGTCATCGCCCTGGAAGCGGCGGAGGCGGCCAGGCACATTCCCGGCGTTCGGGCGGTCAATACTTCCGGCGTGCAGATCATCGCAAAAGAGTAGCGGCTCCAATAGGAATCTCACCTCAACCTTGCATGGGGGACCGTGTCAGTGCAGGACCGTCCGGCCCCTCTCACAATTCAAGGCGTTCCGCGACGCTGGCTGCTCAGTCACGATTTCAGTCTGGTGTGGTGGGGGCAGGTCGTCTCGCAGGTCGGAGACGGCATCTCCAAGCTGGCGTTGGTGTGGTTCGTCTATTCCGTCACCGGCTCGCCGCTGAAAACCAGCATCATTGGATTGCTGCAAACGGTGCCGGCCATCGTATTGGCCCCGCTCATCGGCGTCGCCGTGGATCGGCTTCCGAAGAAGACGCTGCTGATTCTGTCGGATCTCGTGCGGGCGCTCGTCATCGGCCTGATTCCCTGCTGGATGCCGGTCGATACCTTTACGGTTTCGGCGTTGTACGTGCTGGTGACCCTGCACGCCATGGCGACCGCCGTGTTCGGTCCGGCATTGACGGCCTCCATTCCTTCGCTGGTCGCCCCCGCTCAATACACATCCGCAAATGCCCTGCTGCAGGTCACGACAAGCTTGGGGATCATCATGGGACCGGCATTGAGCGGATTGGGCATCGCGGCGTTGAGTTCCCAGGAAGTCTTGTGCCTCAATGCCGCCACGTACGTCATCTCCGCGGCCTGTTTCATACCCATTCGGTTCGCTCCGTCCGTTTCAAGCGGCGCGTCCCAATCGCTTGCGTCAACCTGGCGTGACGTCGTGGAAGGGTTTTATTACGTGGTCAGAGGCCGGCCCCTGGTGCTGTTCCTCACCGCGACCGCCTCGTTGTATACCTTTGCGACGGCCGCGTTCACGACGCTGTTTCCGGTGTTTGCGAGAAAACTTCTGGACCTTGGTCCCGTTGAAGTCGGGTATCTCTGGTCGATGCTCGGTATCGGTCTGCTGAGCGTCTCCGTGGTGCTTACCACGATCAGCGCTTGGAGCGTCAAGCGCCGCCTCAAGATCATCGCCATGGCGAGTGCGGCAAGCGGCGTCGCGCTGCTGGGCTTGGTCTGGGCCAGCCGCCCGGCCGCGGCGGCCGGTCTGCTCATCCTTCTGGGAGGCGGGCTCGGAGTTCTCACGCCCGTTGCGTGGGGGGTGCTGCAGGAGGTGACGCCGGCGCAACTGTTGGGCCGTGTCCTGGGGTTCTATACGATGGGGGCGATGGGCGCGGCGATGGGAGGGATTACCTTTTTCGGGTGGGTCACAGGCGAGTACGGCGTGCCGATCAGCATCAGTGTCATTGGTCTGGTCATGGTCGGTACCGGACTCTGGACCGGGCATTTCCTGGGCCGGATGACTGAACGGTCCCTAGCCTATGTCGTCCAGCAACCGGTTGAAGGTGAAGGGGATACCTGTCAGTCTTAACTGGAGGTTTGTATGCTTGGACCTCTAGGGAAAGGTCCAGGTCCTCGGAGAGCTGCAGCGGATTGGTCAGACAAATTGTCCTCATGAGGCGAAATAGTCTTGAGCTTCATGGCGAATCGCCACGCTAACCCCCCAGGATAGAACGCAATCCCTCTTGATCTCCAGGACAACTTTGAGGCAAGGTCTGTGCATTTCATCCGGGCAGATAACGCGATCAATACTCTGACCGATATCGACCATACACCCAGGACTTGAACCTATCATGACGCGCGCACTTCCAAATGACCGCCCAGATGTTTCCGAAGAGCCCTCAGGCACCTCCGGCTGGGGCTTGCTGAAGACCCGGAATTTCGCCCTCTTGTTCTGGGGACAGATGACATCCCAAGTCGGCGATAGCTTGAATCGGGTGGCGCTGCTCTGGTTCGTCTATCAATTGACCGGTTCGGCTATGAAAATGGTCGTGATCGGCCTTTTGCAAACGATTCCCCCCCTGGTGTTGGGTCCTCTGATCGGGGTCTATCTCGATCGAGTGGATAAGAAGTCCGTGATGATCAAGGTGGATTTGGCTCGCACGTTCCTCGTGCTGATGATCCCCGTGCTCTATGCGATCGGCGAGTTGTCCCTCGAGCGATTGTACGTGGCCGTATTTCTGCTGGCCATCGTGTCGACGGTGTTCGGCCCCGCCCTGTCTTCCTCGGTTCCGCAAATCGTTCGGCGCGACCAACTGACGTCCGCCAATGCATTGCTCCAAACCACCACGAACGTGGGTTTGCTCATCGGTCCTCTGATCAGCGGCATCGGTATCGCCCTGGTCGGTTCGCAGAACGTCTTGTACGTGAATGCCGCGACGTTTTTCGTGTCGGCGCTGTGCCTCGTCGGCATCCGTCTCCGGCCCATGCCTAAAGAGATGGCTGCAGATGAGTCCGCCCGTGGCAGTTGGAAGCAGGAGTTAATGGCCGGAATTCGCTTCGTCTGCTTCGATCAATCCATGCTGGTCCTGATGCTGGCCGCCGCGCTTTATAGCCTGGCCGCGAGCGCCTTCGCCTTTATGTTGCCGGTTTTTGCGGAACAGAACCTGAGCGCGGGAGCGTTGGAACTGGGTATCCTATGGTCCGCGCTGGGAGCGGGAATGCTGGCGACATCGACCTGGCTGGCCTCCCTTGCCCAAGGTGATCTGACCCGCCGGTTCACCCTCATCTTCCGTTCGATGGTGGTCGGTGGTCTTGCCATGTGCGGACTTAGTGTGTTGACTGCTCCGTTGGTCGCTGGCGCCCTGATTCTGATCATTGGCGGCAGCACTGCCTTGTTCATGCCGATCGTCTGGGGCGTGCTGCAGGAAGTCACGCCTGCTCCGTTATTGGGGCGTGTCTTCACGACGTTCAGCACCGGGTCTATGGCCTCGGCCATGGCCGGGATGGCCGGGTTTGGATGGGCCGCCGATACGATGGGACCCCATGTGAGTTTGTTGGGGATTGGTCTCGTTCTGCTTGTCACCGCCTGCGCGGCGGCCTTGTCCAGCCGGCAATTCCGGCGGTTGGCCGGCGTGTACCGTCCCCAACCAGCCGGAGAATTGGCGGTCTAGCGCGTGAGCGGCTAGACACGCCACCCGTTTTCCGGGTCTCCCCTTCTTCCCGTATTCCTCACCGCCAATGTCATGCGGCGCGCTTGCGAAGTCGCTCCGTATCCTCCACCCGACGATCCACAATGCGCCAATTGATGTTGGAGAAGAAGGCATCGATATATTGCGCCCGTTGGGACGGGGCATAATCCAAGAGATAGGCATGTTCCCAGACGTCCATGACGAGGACGGGCGCAAAGCCGGCCACGTTGCCATGCTCGTGCAGGGTCACCCAATGGTTCGTCAGTCGACCGCTCTCCGGATCCTGGAAACAGATGGCCCAGCCGACCCCTCTCATCTTTCCAACGCTGGAGAAATCCGCTTGCCAGCGATCAAAGCTGTCGAACGAGGCCTCCGCTCGTCGGCGAAAGGCGGATGAGCCCTCCGGCTTCAGAGAGGCTTGGGAACTGAGGTTCTCAAAATAATGCTCGTGGAGGACCATGCCGTTGTACTCGAAGCCGAGGCGGCGCGTCAGTTCGGAATAGGCCGGCATTTCTTCCTGGTCTACCGATCCGTCCTTGAGAAATTCGGCGATACGCCCTTGTAAGGCATTTGTCGCCTTGACATACCCTTCATAGAGCGAGAGGTGGAGGTCGACGGTTTTGTCCGAGATGCCTTGTAAGCCGTGCAGGTTGAAGGACTTCACGCGATAGGGAGGGAAGTGCGGCATGATGGACTCCTTTCCATGCAACGCGGCGCCGTCTCCATTCAGGGACGGCGCCGCACAGGTACAGGTAACGATCAGAAATGACTGCAAACTCCTGGGTTGGCTCCAGGTTCAGCAAGGGCTGCTCGGTATGACCCGTGTTCGTTCCTTGGGATTAGCAATGTGTTTATTGAATTCCTGAACTTCTTCTTCGAGCTTCTCCGCTGCCGTCTTGGATTGTCCCGCCGGGGCGTTTCGACGGCATTTCATCGCGACGTCCCGAACCGGTTTTCTCCTGTGGCCCGGTTGTGCTCTCATGATTGTCATCGCACCGGGATCACGTCGGGTGTGGCAATTTCGAGCACATAGCCTTGTTCGTCCAGCAACAGCACGACTTCCTGACCGGGCTTGATCCGGTCCAGTTTTTCCAGCGGAGGACGGAATTGTACTTCCCGTTCTCTGCCGCCCTCCGAGATCTTCAGCCGGCCTTCAGGACCGGCCCCTCGAAACACGGCGCGCAATTGCTCGTGGGCTCCTTTTATGGGCGCCCGATGGCTTTTCGCAGCGTCGGCTGCGGCGGATAGGCCGCCGGGCTGGGCATCCACCAGTTGTCCCGTCTCATCGGCCAGGAAGACGGCAGACACTCCGATGGGAATCGAAGCCAGCGTGCTTTTCGCCCGTTCGGCCACGACGAAGGTCTTCGTTCCTTCGGGCGTGACGATCACGGCTTTGTCCAGCCCGACGGTCAGTGGGGTCTGCAGTTTCCCTTCGATAACCTGATGATGCGATGTTTCCCCTGGACGATGGTAGTCGACGAGGGCGTTATTGTCGTTCAAGGTGATGATGATGATGTCGCCCGGTTTGAACGTTTGCCCCTTGTCCGCCGCCGGCTTCAGTGGAATGTACAGCGACTTTGGATTGCCGATATCCACTTCCATTTGATTGCCTCGGATTTCCTTGACGCGCCCGGTGACCAGGCGATTGCCGGCCAGGTTGGTCTCCGTTTGCTGGCTGATGACCTGTTCGCGAGAACCGCTCTGAACGGTTCCGGCCCCGGTCGTTGGTGAATCCGGTTGCAGATCGGCTGCCATGGTCGTCGCGGCACTGAGGCCGACCGTGAAACCGATGGTGAACACGAAGGCAGAATGAACAATCTTCATAACGTCTCCTCCTCTTGCGCCCATGGCGTTCTTAGGGGCGATACTTCGCGACGATTTCGGCCGGACGGACCTGGGCTCTGTCGGGGTCTTGACCGACAGAGCGAAGCGCGCGGCGTTGACGCAACAAATCCCAGCACTGATCGATTTCGACTTGAATGCGTCGCAACCTCAGAAACTCGTCTTCCGAAAGGGATTCTTTCCCCTGCATGAGATGCTGTTGCAAAACCAGTGTTTCGATCTGACTGAGTACCGAGCTGTCCGACATGCATGGCCCCCTTTCGCCTCAGAGTCCCGATCGCTCAACGATGGCTGCTGCCGCCGCGTCGGATTTACAACGCGCGCAGGAAGGCCGTCAGCGCCTTTTTATCCTCCGCTTCCAATTTCAAACCGCCGACGAGGTTGAAAAACTCGACCGTATCCTCCAGCGTCGGTAGCCGGCCGTCATGGAAATAGGGCGGAGAATCCTTGATACCGCGGAGGACGAACGTTTTGATGGGACCGTCTCCCATGGCTCCGAACCGCTCGAGCTGCAAGTCATGCATCTGATGGTCCGTATAAGAGGGAGGAGCATGACAGGCGACGCATTTGGCCTTGCCGAAAAACAGCTCTTCCCCTCGGATTTCCATCTGCGTCGCTTTGGCGCGATCCAACCGGCCGGTCATGGGATCAAGGTGTGGCGCCGGAGGAAAATCGATCATGCTCTGCATTTGCGCCATGTGGGCGACCTGCAGGCGATCGATCATATTGATGCCTTTTTTCATCGCCCGTATTGAATCTCCATTGAAATAGGCCGTGCGCTGTTCGAATTCCGTGAAATCTTCCACCGAGCGGAGCGAACGTTTGGATCCGTGAATCTGTTGGTTGTACATTCCCCGCAGGCTGGTCGTATCCAGCCGCAGCCGGTCGAGTTGCGGTCTGGTGTCGGGATTCAAATGGAACTGCCCGGTGGTATGGAAATTGACATGGCAATCGAGGCAGGCGACCCCGAGACTGGGTTTGGCGGTCTTGCGGTCATGGGTGGCATTGAACTCTTCTTGCGGAAATTGCGTCACCAGCATTCTCAGCCCGTCCAGCTGCACGGGGGTGATGAGCCCGCGGAATAGGCGGTCGAAATTCTCGGCGCTCAATACTTCGCCTTGCGATACGTCTCCGAGCTCGGGATGGGTCGTGAGAAAAATGGGAGGAGGAAATTCCGGAAGAAAACAGTCCGGCAAGTCGAAATCGACGTCGAAGCGCTCTAGCCTTGGAAAGTCTTTGATCTGCATGGAGGGAAACACCATGCCGCCGACGGCATGTTTGACGTGAGGCAAGCGGTCGAAACCTCGCGGGAACCCACTCTTCTTTTTGATCTCCTCGGGTGTCAATTGCGCTAGTTGCTCCCAGGTTGTGCCGGACGGCAGCTTTACGGCGGGGCCGACCGGTTGGGACTTGCCTTTGGTCATGACGGCTCCCGACGCGGAACGACAAGCCATGTCATATCTGTCTTGCAAGAGCTGCTGTTGCCGTTTCATGACCGCCGGTTTTTCCGACACGTCCTTCTTCATGACCTGCTCGGCGCTCAGGACTGCATCTTGGCCCGGCGGGGCCCCGAATGGATCATAGGAAAAGTCCACCCCGTCGAATCCCTTTTTCTTAGCCGCATCGATGGAGGGGGTGGAACCGGGTTTCCCGTCCGGCGATGTCGGCTGAGCCAGACTGTTGCGGTCCGAGACGCAGGCCCAGATCGTGAGCACGACGAGGAATGCGGTGACGAACCCGATCAGAAACTGAGAACGACGCAGTTTCATCATGGCCTCTCAAAGGTGTGTGGAAGAATGCCGGTATGGCGCGACGAGGAACCTCCCCTTCCGAACAGCGCCGCGGCCGTGATTCCGGCGGCCGCAATCATGGCACCGGTGACAAAAGGGCGCAGAGACGCCTCCGTATAGAAGCTGGATGCCGAAACGCCAACCCTCCCGCGGGCACGTTCCTTCAACTCAGCGTCGGCAGGAGTGCGATACAGACTGTCTTGCCTTGTGCGGCGGGCGGGCCGCCGGGTGTGTTGGGCGCGAAAGAACGACCGTTCCATGATTTTATCCGTCAACCGTGGAAACGCATGTTCCATCATGGCAAGCAGTTTTCCTTCGACCCCGACAAATACGTCTCGGACCGGCCGTTCGGCGCAGGACAGAATGGTCTGGGCCACGACTTCCGGCGCATAGAGCGGCGGAGGATTTTGGGGTTGGCTGGTCAGGTAATTTCTGGCGTGATCCGCAAATGGTGTATCGACCGAACAGGGTTTGACGAGCGTGACGGAAATCGGCAAGCCGTCGTGCTCGATCTCCATTCGCAAAGCATCGGTATAAGCTTTGACGGCGTGTTTGCTGGCGCAATAGGGACCCTGAAGCGGAATGGCCCGGTCCGAAACGGCGCTGCCGATATTGATCAGGGCACCTCCGTGCGTGCGAAGCTGCTCCACGGCGATGCGCGAGCCGTGCACGACGCCCCAGAAGTTCGTGTCGAACACTCGACGCTGGTCCGCGACCGGGACATCCATGAGCCGGCCGTAGGTCGAAACGCCGGCGCAGTTGATCCAGGTATCGATCCGCCCGTGGCGGCGGATGGCCTCGTCGGCCACTCGACGCAACGCCGCTTCATCCGCGACGTCCGCCGGCACGAAATGGGCCACTCCTCCATGTGACTCATTACCCTGAATCTCCTGGGAGAGTTCCCGAAGGGCTGCTTCATTCCTGCCGGTGAGGATCAGCCGCCCGCATCGACTTGCGGCAAGCCGAGCGGTGACCAAACCGATCCCGCTGGTGGCTCCGGTGATGACGATGACCTGTTCTCGAATGGGTTTCAAACGAAGCGACACGGTATTCCCCGCCCCGGTCCCTGGGATTCTTGCACTGTGAGAAGAGCCCACGTCTTCATTGACTATGGCGCATTTCCGAGGGTTCAAACGACTGGGAAATGCCCGAGTGGCATCGTGAGGACGGAACACAAACGAATGAGATTCGCGCGATCTCGCGAGGACGGATCGATCCCGGGGCATCGGCCAGGAATGACGGCACGGTGTCGAAAAGCGGACGGTCCGCGCTGGCTCGGCATTCAGAATCCCATCAGTCTGGATGGAGGAACCGGCGTGGATTGTCGGGATGCCGTGCCGAAGACCGGGAGGAGGGAGCTTGGGATCTCAAGGGTCCGGCTATGGCTGGATCGTGGAGCACCCTCCCGGCACGTGTCCTAGCCGGGCATGCGGGCGGCCGCTGGCTCCCGGTGGGTGTCCAGCGGTTGACGCACCGCAGACAGCAGCACGCTGAGAATGACGTGATGGTCATAAGGAGTCCGTACCCATGCGAAGGCTCCCAACTCAATCATCTGACGTTCGACACCGTCTGTTTCGTTGGAAAGCATAATGACCGGTGTGTCAGGCCAGGTGGCCTGACTCAAGAGAAGAAACTCACGGCCGTCCATCCTCGGTAACCGATCATTGGAGATCACCGCGTCCAAGTGACGTTTATTCATTTCTTCCAATGCGTAGAGGCCATCGGCGGCGAAATGAACGTTATAGCCGGCCCGTCCGAGAAGACCCGCAAGTATCTCGCTGGTGTCGTCATTGTCGTCGACGATGAGAACGCGCTTGCCATAGCCATCCATGACTGTCTCCTCCTATTGCGTTGAATCCGCGCTCGCGGTGTCCCCGAGGAATAGGGAACACCATCGAAGAAGTCCTGCTCGATGAATCGTTTCGGCCCCTTGCTTAACGGGAAGGGACCTCCCCTTGAGAGAGTGAATGCGGCTGATCTAATCCTGGACTCACGAGAACCGGCACGTTCAATTTGTCAGGCAGCAAGACCAGTTTGGCGTTGGGACTGTCGTACAACTTGTACTGGAGATACTCCGGCGTCAGAGTTTTCGTGATCGTGTCCTGCGCCTGGGCCTGGCCGAGTGCGCGAATACGAAGCCCTTCGGCTTCTCCTTCCGACCGAATACGAACGGCATCTCCCTCTCCCCTTGCGCGTCTGCGGGCGATCTCCGCGTCCTTTTCGGCGATCACGAGTTCGAATTCCTTTTGTTCCTTCTCCTGCTCTTTCGCCTGTTTGCGTTCAACGGCATCCAGGACGACCTTGGCCAATTCGATGTCCGCCAACGCCACACTGGCAATCTCCAGATGCCGACCGCTCAGTTTCTCGACGACCACCGCCTGAACTTTGCTTGCAATTTCCGCGCTTTTTTCAGGGACATGCACCATCGCGTAACCGGACACCACGCTGCGAACGGCCGCCAACAATTCAGGCTTGACGACCCGCGGGTAGAAGTCCGTGCCGATTTCATGGGCCAGAAAATAGACCTCTTGCGGGATCGGCCGCATGATGACGGCGGTCTTCAGTTCCACCAAGAGATCATCGGAACTGAGCGCATCAACCGTTTCCGTGTAGCTCTGCCAGCGAACGTCATAGACATAGACGGAATTCCAGACCGCCCGCCAATAGAACCCGTCTCGCAAGGGTTCTGTTGACAGCCCCTCTGTGAATGGATGCCAGAACAGCCCGCGCTCGCCAGGTTGAACGGTCGTTCCCGCGCATCCTCCCGCCCCGGAGGCTGCGGAAAGAGTCAGAGCCAAGACAAGGATTGGACGTGAGGCGATCGACATCGGGGCCTCCATTTCTGTTCCACGGACCGCGCTCGACTAGTCGTGCACCTCACCGTGCGTCGTCCGGCGATTGTACCCGTCACGGTACCGGCGAGCCGCCCGTGCTTTCTCCTTGGCTTCTTCCTCGTAGTATTGGGCCAAGAGGGTGGCTCCGACGACCCATTCGGATCCCGGACCGAATAAACGCGTATACACCGTCGCCTGATCGGCCACGTTCTCCGCCTTCCTGCTGAATGTCATGGCTTCATTGGCGTGATAGACCGCGATGGATCGCCCGTCATGAGACGGATCGTGAGAATCGAGAGCCAGCGGCTCGCCCGCCCTCGTGCATGACACGACCGAGAGCATCAAGGCACAGCAGAATGGGACGCAATAATCAGAGCTCCGTGTTCTCATGGGGTTTCCTCGCGTGTGAAGGGCAGCCGCGTTGCGAAGGCCTGACAGCCCTGCCCGACGGCCAGGCGGCAGTGATCTCTTGATTCGGGAGTCGGCAGGCGAAGGAACGATTGGAAAGTGCGCCACGGAGCGATCTCCCCTAGCGGTGCAGGTGCGATCCGGCGGAAGAGGGAGAGCGGGAAGAGGTCGGCTCTCTTGATCGATGTGGGAGCAATTTTCGGTCCCTGAGAACATGGGACAGGGAAGGAGACATCCGATTCAAAAGTCTTGGCGCAGCCGAGGAATCGTCCATCGCGATTGCCTCGCACCGCGAACGACCGATCGGAGGATATCCGTCGGCCGTATCTCTTCGCACAGTGCGTACGGTGCAGATTCGCTCGTTGAGCGAGGCGTGGTCCGGCGATCTGCAGGTGTGTCTCGACGTCTCAGAAGAGGGGTGTGGAAAAGAGGTCAGGAAGGAGAGGAGCGTCCGGCTTGAACTGACGGGAGCGGGTCGGATCAGGCCCCGATGAATCCGATAGAGGTCCGGAGGGATGTCTCAAGTCGTCTGCGGTTCTCCGAGGGAGGCCATCTCGGAGAACCGCAGATGTCACGGGCGTGGATCCAACTCGATGAGTCCTTTTCGGATGGCAAGAATGGCTGCTTGCGTGCGGTCATACACCTGCAGCTTATGGAAGATGTTGCGCACATGGTTCTTCACGGTCTTCTCGCTGAGATCCAGACTGTTGGCGATTTCCTTGTTGGTCTTGCCGTCCGCCACGAGGCGCAGGACGGTGATTTCGCGCTCGGTCAGATCATGTTCGACCCACGCCGGCTTCTTCCCCTTTTTCTGCGCCATCAGGGAAAACTCCGCCAGGATCTTGCTGGCGACGGAAGGGTGGATCAGTGATTCGCCACGGTAAATGGCGCGGATGGCGGCGACGATCTGAGAGGACTCGGAGTCCTTCAACAGGTATCCCGTCGCGCCGGCGCGGACGAGGTCGAAGATGTACTGCTGCTCCTCGTACATCGTGAGCGCCACGATGCCGATGTGCGGGAACTCGCGCTTGACCTGGCGGGTCGCCTCCACGCCGCCCATCCGGGGCATGCTCACGTCCATGAGGATGACGTCGGGCAGGAGCGTCCTGGTTTTTTCGACGGCTTCCATGCCGTCCTGGGCTTCACCTACGACCTGGATGTCGTCCTTGGTCTTGAGAATGGCGGCGAGCCCTTCGCGCACCACACGGTGGTCGTCTGCGATCAGAACCTTAATTTTCTCCATCGTCCGGAGTCTCCTTCTTGCCGAGCGGCACTTCCACGACGATCGTCGTCCCACGCCCCTTCTTCGACTGAATGGTGGCCTCCCCTCCGACGAGCCGCGCCCGTTCGACGATGCCGCGAATGCCGAAGTGGTCCCATTTTTCGGGGTTGTGCAGGACCTGTTCCATGTCAAATCCGACGCCGTTGTCCGCAATGGTGACCGTCAGTTTATCAAAGTCGATCTCGAGGCGCACCGACACGCGACTGGCTTTCGCATGTTGGGCGACGTTGCTCAGGGCTTCTTGCACGATCCGGAAGAGAAAGATCTTCGTGCGGGGAAAGAGAATCTGTTCGTCGCCGGACACCGTGAATTCGGTTTTGACCCGGGATTGCGTTTGATAGGACTTCAGGTAGTTCGTCAGACCCGGGATCAGCTCCATCTTGTCGTATTGGAGCGGGCGCAAATTGAAGATGACCTGCCGCGCCTCCTGGATTGCAAGCTTGAGCTGCTGTTTGCTTTCGCGCAGAGTCGCCAGGCTCGCCTTGGGGTTCTTTCTGAGCAGTTGCTGGGACAGTTCCAGCTTGAAATTTACGCCGGCCAGGCTTTGGACCAGTCCGTCGTGGATTTCGCACGCGATCCGCGTACGTTCTTCGGTGACGGCCGCGCCGGTTTCCTTGACGTACAGGCGGTAAAGCGATTGGTATTTGTTGAGCGTCTTTTCGATTTCGCCCGTGGCACGGATGCGGGCTTCGATCAGCTCCCACATGAACTTGGCGCTGGCGCCTCCGAGAATGGTCACGCCCATGCGGTGGAAGTCCTGGAGGACCTTCCAGACTTCCGGACTGCCGGACACGTCGATGATCAGATCGACGCGGTCCAGATTGAGCAGCAGGCGGTAGTCGCGCGTAATGGGAATTTTCAGGCGCTTGGCAAGACCCAAGCCGGGGGCGGCGGAGTTCGTTTCCGCGACAGCCACGATCTCGACCAGGGGGTCGTTCGCGAAAATCTCCATCAGGGCCGTGCCGCCGCGCCCGGCGCCGATAATGGCCACGTGCGTGGATCCGGGCATCGAGCCCGATTTGCGCCGCACGTGAGACGACTTGGCTTGAGCCATGGGCATCGGACAGCCTCGCGATAACGTTAAGATGCTCCGTTCGTCGGACGACAATCGGCGGGATGGGTGAATGGGCGGCGCGGAGTGGGGCGACCTGTCACCGCTCGCGGCGTTGTTGAGCCAACGTTCTCAGTTCATCCATGAACTGGTCGATGTCTTTGAACTCCCGGTAGACGGAGGCGAATCGGACGTAGGCGACCTGGTCCAATTGGTGCAGCTCCTTCATCAACTCTTCGCCGACGATCCGGCTTTCGATCTCCGTTTCCCCCATCTCTTGTATGCGTTTTTCGATGCGGTCGGTGACCGATTCGATCGTCACGGTGCTGATCGGTCGCTTTTCGCAGGCCTTTTTCAGCCCCGAAAGGATTTTGGCCCGGTCGAACGCTTCGCGCCGGCCGTCCTTTTTCACCACGACGGGAAGGATTTCGTCGACGCGCTCGTACGTGGTGAACCGCCGCTTGCACCCGAGGCACTCGCGTCGCCGGCGGATCAATTCGCCTTCCTTCGCCATCCGCGAATCGACCACTTTGTCTTCGACGTCATCACAGAACGGGCATTTCACCGGCGGCGACCTTGTCGGTTCGATGCGGAATGCACGTGCGTTCAATCAGTAGGCGTGAAAGATCGGAAAGCGGCTGCAGAGTTCCTTGGCCTTGGCGCGGACGGTCTCGAGCGCCGCCGGATCCTCCCGGTGTTGAAGCACGGTGTCGATCAGTTCGACGATCGACTTCATCTCCGCTTCCTTCATCCCGCGGGTGGCGACGATCGGGGTTCCCAGCCGGATCCCGCTGGCGATGGCCGGCGGCTTTTCATCGTACGGTACCGCATTCTTGTTGACGATGATTCCCGCCGCATCCAGGGCCGCGTCGGCTTCCTTGCCGGTGATGTTCTTGTTGGTGAGATTGACGAGCATGAGGTGCGTGTCGGTTCCGCCGGACACGATCCTGTATCCCCGGTCGAGAAGGCCCTGAGCCATAACCTTGGCGTTCGTGACGACCTGTTGCTGGTACCGCTTGAAGGCCGGCGACAACGCTTCCTTGAACGCGACGGCTTTCGCCGCGATGACGTGCATGAGGGGGCCGCCCTGCATGCCGGGGAAGACGAACTTGTCGACGGCTTTGGCATGCTCGGCCTTGCACATGACGACACCGCCGCGCGGCCCGCGCAGGGTTTTATGGGTGGTCGTGGTCACAAAGTCGGCGTGGGGAACCGGACTTGGATGGAGCCCCGCCGCAATCAGCCCGGCGATGTGGGCGATGTCGACCATCAAATATGCGCCGACCGACTTGGCGATCTGGGCGAATCGGGGGAAATCGATCGTGCGGGCATAGGCGCTGGCCCCGACCACGAGCATCCGCGGCCGGCATTCCTCGGCCAGTTTCTGGACCGCCTCGTAATCGATGGTCTCGGTCCGGCGGTCTACGCCGTAGGAAAATGCGCGGAAGATCGAGCCCGAAAAATTGACTTTGCTGCCATGCGTCAGGTGTCCGCCCTGGGCCAGATCCATGCCGAGGATCGTGTCGCCAGGCTTCAGCACGGAGAGATAGGCCGCCATGTTCGCCTGTGAGCCGGAATGGGGCTGGACGTTGACGTGCTCCGCTCCGAAGATCTGCTTGCACCGTTGGATGGCCAGGTCTTCCACGGTGTCGACGTGCTGGCATCCGCCGTAATAGCGCTTGCCCGGGTAGCCCTCCGCATACTTATTGGTCATGAGGGAGCCCTGGGCAGCCAAGACCGCGGGGCTGGCGAAGTTTTCCGACGCGATCAGCAGGAGCTTATGGCGCTGGCGTTCCTCCTCGGCGTCGATGGCGGCATAAACTTCCGGATCGGCGGCGTGCAAGGCGTCCAGCGAACCGACGGCATCCTTCATTGACATCGTGGCATCCCGTTGATTTAGTTCGATGAATCGGAAGCCGGTTCGGCTTCCTGTCTTTTCACCACCCGCACGGTCACGGCCGCAGTCACCTCGCGCGGCATCTTGACGGGCACGGTGAAACTGCCGAGTTCCTTGATCGGATGAGGCAACTGAATCTTCCGGCGGTCGACCTGATAGCCCTGCTCGGCCAACCCTTCGGCGATGTCCTTGACCGTGACGGAGCCAAACATCTTGTCGTCTTTACCGACCTGCGCTTCCACAGTCAGCGTGACCGTCGAGAGTTTCTTCGCGTGGGCTTCGATCTCCAGCTTTTCCTTTTTGGCCCGGTCGGCCGCCACGCGCTTGGCATGCTCAAAGGACTTGATATTCCGGTCGTTGGCGACGACGGCTTTCTTGCGGGGCAGCAGAAAGTTTCTCGCAAATCCATCCTTGACATCAATGAGATCGCCCAAATGGCCGACCCCGTCCATGGTCTCCTGTAAAATGACCTTCATGGCCCTAACTCCTTCTGTTGGAAAGAAAAAGAGGATACTGACGGGAAGCTGAAAAGTCAATTCTGTTCTTCGGTGTCCTACGGATTCGCCGGCGGTTTTGGGTGAATGCTCGGGCGGTCCGGCGCAGCAGCGGCGAACTGGACTCACAGCCTCGGCTGCCCGTATGATGCCGGGCATAATTCCCTTTCGTCTTCGCCATTTTGAACACATGCCTGTCGCCGCACGAGACTTGATTCAAACCTGGGCCGATCGGCTCTCCGACCACCAACGATTGCCGGCTGTGACGGAGATGGACCGGCCGATCGCCCCTGTAGAGGGACGTCTGCTCCACACCGTCGGATCACTGCATCTCTATGAGTTCGTCCTGCCGGCCGGCCGGGCGGTCACAATCGATGCGCCCTTTTCAATCGTCCTCACGGATGACATGGAACCGACGGAGGGGGTGGCCCTTCGGTCTCAGGGCAGTGTCTTACTTGCACAAACCGGGGATGCCATCGGCCCGGTGGTGACCGGGGCGACCATCGTACCGGACCATGCGGGGAATCTGGCATCCCGTGGCACCAGATTGACCGACATGCTTGCTCAGGCCGATACCGTCCGGTTCGGACCGGCCGATCGCCTGGCTCCGATGCTCGAAGCCGGTTCGGGGCATGAGGAAGCCGGCGGAGTGGCCATGCTGTCCACCGTATGGTCCGATGACCCAGCCGCAAGACGGCAGCGCATCGCAGCTCTGGCCATCGAGGCGATTCGTGGGAACAAACGCATTTTGCTCGTCTGCCCGGATCATGAGGCAGCGGACGAGATGGCGGGCACCATCGCCCGTGCCATGAAGGCCGGAGGACTCCTCTACAAAACCTGGATCAGCCGTTATGAAATGACTCTGGCGCGGGAATCGGCCGGCCTGCCCATCCATGAGGTGGGCTTCGAGGCGCAAATGCACCAATTTTATGCGAAGTCCCGGGCCGAGAAAGCGACCCTCCGGCGGAAATACGAGCGGTTCCGGGAGCTGACTCCGCTGCTGGCGTACAAGTCGCAAAAGCAGAAGGACCTCGACGAGGTGCGCCTGCTCGAATGGCGGCTCTTGACCCAGGTCAACGATCTTCGGCGGAAGCTCCAGGAAGGAAATGAGACGCTGGCGGGATATGAAAAGCTGCCGCTTCTGCGCAGGCTCAGTATGCAGGCCGTGGGCAAAAACGTCGAATCGCTGCATCAGTACCGGGAGCTGTACGAACACCAGATCGCGGGTCTCATGAAGGAGCTGGAGATCGCCAGGGGCCGCATCGCCGAGCTGGCGCCCGAAGCGGCGGTTCCCAAAGAGATACGACCGGAATTCGAAGAGTTGAAGGAAGACATTGTACGGCTGGGGGGGACGAAAAAAATCCGGGAACTGTTGGCCGCCGAGGAAAACACCAACCGCCAGGCGTTCATTCAGAACCGACGCCTGGTCATCACCACGGCCGCCCGCGTCTTGGGCGATCCCTTGTTCAGCCGCGTCAGATTCGACGTTCTCATTGCCGACAACGCGCCTTGGATCGGGGCGGCAGAGCTGCTCGGATCGGCGGCCCTCGTGAGGGAGCGAATTATTCTCACCGGCGCCCGACAAGACATCGCGACGGCCGGACTATGGACATCGACCGCCTTGCCGTCCCGGGGAAGCTGAAGGCGGTCGCTAAGAGAGTTGCTTGACGCGGACGAGGCCAATTCAGGATAATCCCGTTCCTCGTCCGTTCGACCAAGCCTCTTGCCGAAGTGGCGGAACTGGCAGACGCACTAGATTCAGGGTCTAGCGCCCGCAAGGGTGTCCGGGTTCAAATCCCGGCTTCGGCACCAACCTTCCACAGATCATCATGGAACTGATTTTTGCCAGGATTTCCTCGGTTATGGCCTATACGAACATCGGTTAAGATCTTTGAGTATCGGCGAGTTCGTTTGCACCAGGTTTGCAATCTTAGTGGGCACATACCCTCACGTGTGAACTCCAAATTTAGGCTGGTAGGCGATGAATATTTACGAATGGGGCGCTATCCAAGCCTTCAGGCGAGGTGATAGGGAGCCACTAGCGAAATTGCTCAAAGAACGAGACCTGAGCATGCCTCTTTCGAAGAAACTTTATGAGGTATTTCAAGAGCTAGTTGATGGAAAGACAGGCCGAGCGAAAGGTCGTCCAGTGGTTGGAGACCTCTGCGAGCAGATGTACCTCGCCTATCTCGTGGGGTTTCACGTTAGAAATGGTTTAAGAGTTAAAGAAGCTCTCGACAAAGTTTCTAAGGAGCGGAAGCGCACATTTTCTTATGTCGAGAGGGCTCATCAGAAACACCGCACAGTCGCTTCCCTATTCTTTGATCCCTCCAACTGAGCTCAATAAATAGCCCCCGTTTGTTAGACCCTAAAAGCGCTAGAACAATCCATCTCGCCTAGGCTAGACATGTCTCCAGACAGTTAATTTCTGCGAGGCAAGTCTCAATGGAAACAGTCACTAATAACAAGAAGCCTTCATTTGAGGAACTTGGCGACTGGTTAAGCCCCGAAGAGGTCCGTGTCTTTCTCGGCCTCGGACGAGCAACCGTCTACGAGTTGATTCGCTCGCGCCAATTGCCCAGTCGTCGCTTCGGTAGACGTATCCGAGTACCGAAGGCTGCACTGTCTCCTCGCATCGAGTCGATGGTGAACGCATGAAGCCTTGCTCAACCTCCCCAACTGATTGCTCGAATTTGATGACGTCGGCTGAAGTAAAGACTGCTGTAGCGGTGCAAATGATCTTGAGGGCTTACGGGAGCGCTCCCGATGAAAAAGGAAAGTGGAATTGCCTGTTTCCCGAACGACATAAGAACGGAGATCTACATCATAGCGTTACGGTGAAGGGCGATATCGCGACGTGTTGGAGCCAGAAGTGTTTTGAACAAGCTGACATCTTTCGTCTCGTCGCGCTGAAGGAAGGCATCCAGACATTTGCCGATCAAAAGAAGCGCGTCATTGAACTCGCAGGACTGAGTAAGAGAAATGGCACCAGGCTTGGGAAAATCGTGGCGACATATGACTATACAGACGAGAGAGGAACTCTCCTCTTCCAAGTTCTTCGGTATCATCCCAAAACCTTCCGGCAGCGGCGGCCGGTCGGTCAAAGCGACTGGTTATGGAATGTGAATGATACTCGGCTCGTGCTCTACCGTCTGCCGCTAGTGTTGAAGGCCGATTATGTATTAATCGTTGAGGGCGAAAAAGATGTAGAGAGAGCCTATGAGCTAGGTCTTCCTGCGGGCTGGGCTGCTACGTGTAACCCAATGGGAGCGGAGAAATGGAACGACGGTTACTCCGAGGCTCTAAGCGGCAAACGGGTGGTCATTCTGCCCGATGCTGATGAACCAGGGCGAAAGCATGGAGCAAAAATCGCGCATTCCCTCACAGGAATAGCCACGAGCGTTGAATGGATAAGTTTGCCCACAAACGCCAAAGACTTTTCTGAATGGGCGGTAGAGAAAACTGAAAGAGATGTTGCTGGTTTACTCTCAAAGATAGTTCCACAGCCACAAACATTTGGGCTTCAGTTTACATCGTTGGCTGAACTGCTCACTGAACCCGATGAGCTGACAACATGGCTCGTCGAGCAACGCTTGGTGGTCGGCGGACTGTCGCTGCTTTGCGGAAAACCAAAAGCCGGGAAAAGCACGTTGGCTCGGAATCTCGCGCTGAGCGTCTCTCGCGGTACTCCCTGGCTTGGCATGGAAACCGTTCAGGGATTGGTCTTCTATCTTGCCCTTGAAGAGAAACGATCGCAGATACGTAAGCACTTTCAACTGATGGGAGCGACGGGAGCCGAGGCAGTCCATATTTTTTGCGCCCCCTCGCCTGCAAATGGGCTAACACAACTTAGAGCCGCTACGGAACGCGACAAACCTGTATTGATCATTGTGGATCCTCTATTCCGATTCACGAGAGTGCGAGACTGCAATGATTACGCGTCGGTTACTTCAGCTCTGGAGCCATTACTTGTTCTGGCACGTGAATCAAATGCACATGTTCTCGCGGTTCATCACTTGGGAAAGGGAAATCGAGACGGCGGTGATGCCATTCTCGGCTCAACCGCAATTTTTGCCGCAGTTGACGCTGCGCTCATCCTCAAACGTACAGAAAAATATCGAACGCTGAGTTCCATTCAGCGCTATGGAGAAGATCTCGAAGAAGTCACTCTCAGCATGGAGGGCGAAAACGGGCTGATTTCCATTGGCCCATTGCGAAAGGATGCAGAAGAGGTTGCGATAGCTACGCTCATTCTCGACTTTCTAGCAACGCAGGGGAAGCCCGTCGAGGAATCAGTGATTCATGACAACATTTGGAGTCGTAAGGCAATCAAAGTAAAGGCACTCCGGCGCTTGGTTGAGGATAGGAAGGTTTTACGTCAGGGGGCCGGTAAGAAAGGGAACCCATTTATTTATTCAAATGCTGGTTTCCTAGTTCCCTCTATATATAGGGAACCAGAAACATGGAAAGGGGAATTGATCGAAAGTCTAAGCAACTCTAAAGGAAATGCTAGTTCCCATCTGCTTGCGGGTTCCGGGACAGCTTCGAAGTATTCAGAGTCAGAGGCGGAAGTGATCGACCTATGCTGATTGAAACCTCCCTACCTCTAATACTGCTGATACCTTCTGGTGAACTTCGGCTGAAGGCAGGCCAGTTCGTGGACCTTCCTGATGAGCAGGCCAAGCGATTAATAGAGAAGGCCGCCGGTAAGGTTCGAGTAGTGTCATTATCTAAGCCCGTGATGATCCAATCGCCGCTTCGTCAACCACGTTCTGTATATTGGGAACGGGCGGATGGATCAATTGCTGGACCAGCGGAACCAGAGATTTTGGAATGCGTGGAAGTTGGGTCCCAGGAATCCTTTTGGGTGGTGGTGCAGTATGAAGGGGTGCCAGTCTGGATCTCTTCGGCCGTATTGAGGACCGATCGGGGTGTTTGAACACAGGGCCCGACCCACACCTTTGATGGACCAGTATGAATGGTCTCTTTCTCTTCAACGGTTGTTAAAGGATTCTGACCTGTGAACAATCTTCGATTGAAGCATCGCCGATTTGTTGAAGAATACGTGATCGATTTCAATGGTGCACAGGCCGCAATTCGCGCGGGCTACTCCAAAAAGACAGCTCGACAGATCGGTCAGAGATTGTTGACAAATGTTGACATTACGAAGGCGATCGAGCAGCGAATGAGGCATTTCACTATGCAATGCGAACTCAAGACCGAAGCTATACTTAGGCAGCTCACGCGGATCTGCTTTTCAGATATACGAAAGATTTTCGATTCCGATGGCAAACCTCTGAAGTTGCATCAACTCGACGACGACACAGCCGCCGCAGTCTCAAGTATGGAAGTAGCCGGCAGCAGCATTAAGATTCGATTCTGGAATAAAATTGACGCGTTGAGTCTCGCCGTCCGGATCCTGAACTTGTTCAAAGAGGATACGCTTGCTCAGACCCAAGAGGATAAATACGTGATGATTGTGCCGGCGACCGCTACACACGAAGAATGGTCAAAATGTGTGGAACAACAAACCAAGCAGAAGCCAAATGGTCCGTTTGGCCCCAAGTAAAAAGGGTTTCTATGGCAATAACTTGCAAAGGATACTAACAAACTGAAAACCCAAGGACTTTTGCGGACGAAAAGTAGGAGGAGGCTGTCGATTGCCATACGAAGGGTCTATCGCCTGTCATCGACGAACGATTCGGGATATATCTCAAGGTGCCCGTGTGATCATGTCTAGGTTCCGATCGTGTTCTTAGGTCTCACTAACAAAAGGCGCTCTACGTGCGCTCTAACAGGCATGTGCTAACCATCATCTAACCAAGGAGGCTTTGTGACTACGACCATTGAAAAGACACTGCGGAACCAGACTATGACCGTTGTGTGCAACAGGTCGAATCGCTCAAAGGTGAGCGCGCGTAGTTGGTGAAGCGGCAGGCGCAAGCACAAGAGGATCTGGAGCGGTTGAACTGCGAGATCCGAGACGCCGAACGTTCACAGGCCAGTTCGACAACCTTGACCAAGCTTCGCAGTGCGCGAACCACAGCCAAAGAAACAAGCGACGACGTGCAGATGTGCTTAGAAGCCTTCCCTCGGGAGCTTGAACTGGCTGAAGGTGCCGTCATCGGAGCGAAGCGAGCTTGTACGGCTGAACGGTATACGGCCTTGGTCGAGTGTCAGCGCAAGCTAGTCCAAATGATTTCCGAAGCTCTCGAAAGGATCTTCCAGTCCATGAAGATGAAGGAGAGTCTCGCCATTCAGCAGAGGCAGCTGTTGGCCGGCATCGGCAATTACAACTTCTCCCTCGAGAGTGTGCGCCTGGCGACCTGTGTGGAACTCGGGAAGAGGTTTGCGATCGCGGCGGGCTCTCCGGAGCGGCCAACGTCGATTATGGAGCTCGATTGGACATGCCGGTATATGAACCGGGGCGGGGGGTTGGTGGACTAAGGAGTCCAAGCACCGTGAGCGAGCAGACCCACCCAACTCGAAGCGGCAAATCTTAGAGAATCGTCAGTCCAACGGCCAGACATTCCAGACCATGGCGAAGCCCTTAAAGTCTTCGACTTGATAGTCCACGGGGAACAGAGCGGCATGCGAAGGAAGGGATGAACGGTGAAGGGCATGGTGACCTTATAGCGAGATCGATTGTAGGTTAGCTGGAAAGGTGACTCGAGAACCACATGCAACAAATACGTGCATAATCCATCCTAACGGAGATTCCGCGTGAAAATCGTTCTCTGAATTGACCTCTTTCATAGGGACGGCATACACTCCTGCTCTATTTCCTTGAGGCGATGAGAGATGAGCCCAGCGGCAACGCTACTTCACAAGTTGCTTGAGTATATTCATGAGCAAGCGAAAGAGATTGATCCTCGTGGCTTTCGCCTATCCGCATCAAAAGGTTTGGTCTGGCGTCGAGAGGACCTTAGTGGCCTCCCAGGTATAGACTTTGATGTAAAAATCGACGGCGATCATATCTGGCTTAGGCTCCGCCGCCTCGAAGCTACTTCACCCCCAGCCACTCCGACCACCCACAAGGACATTATCCGTGTAAGCGTCGACCCGCACGGACCGAAGCCATTGGTCGACGAAGCAGCATTCCTTCATCGCATGACTCAGCTGCTCGCTGACAAGATACCGGAAGATCAAGCCACCATTGAGGCACGCGAGCGAGCTGCACTAGAGAACGTGTTGAAGGAGTATTCCACGCTATGGGAGTCCTGGGCGGAAGGCGAATGCCCCCGACGCAAGACCATCGAATTATATGGTGACCTATTTGCCATCAAACACCAATTGGAAGCTGAGGAAACAGCAAAACCGCAGGAGTTGGTGTGGGGTATTGGCGCTTCATTGTGGAACCTACCATGGGAAGAGGGGATTGTTAACTTCGAATATCCACTGATCACCCAGGCCGTTGAAATATTCATGGACGAGGCGACTCTGGCGTTAGACATCCGGCCTCGTGCCACTCCATCACGCGTGGAGATGGATGCCTTCATTGCCTGCGGTGTCGCCGGGGCGGCCGAGGTCGAACGTGCCATGCGCGCGCACCTTGACGCTCACAGGGACCAGCCTGTCACGCCCTTTGACAGTTCCAGCTACAGCGACATATTGAAACTCGCGGCAGGTGGATTAGATAGCCAAGGCTCCTATCAGGAATGTCTTGCTCCTGAGTCTGTGTTTCCGAGCCCGGGAGACCATCTGATCGTGACAAATACCTGGGCAGTGTTGGCCAGACCCCGTTCCAACAATTACCTGCTCGAGGATCTTCGGCATCTGCAGGAGAGTTTGGACGCAGGTTGCCCTATTCCCATGGGTCCACAGGCCTTAGTCACGCGACCTACAGACCTTCAGATCGAGCCTGATTCAATCAGATTCCGAGGATTGTCGAGCCGAGGCGATGTGGGCAACGGTCCGGTGAGGGAACTCTACTTTCCACTTCCTTATAACGATGAGCAAGTCACAATCATCAAATGCCTCGAACGAGCCGCCGGTGTGACCGTTCAAGGCCCGCCGGGAACAGGGAAAACCCATACAATAGCCAACATCATCTGTCACTACTTGGCGACGGGACGCCGCGTCCTTGTGACCTCGAGAGGAGAACCTGCACTCGAGGTCCTCCAGAAGAATATTCCGGAGGAAGTTCGACCACTCACAGTCGCCTTGCTCGCAAGTGACCGGGAGGGAGTCCGGCAATTTCAAGCCTCTGTCGAAAGTATTCAGCATCAGGTTTCGCAGCTCAATCTGGAGCAGGCTCGACAGGACATTGTATTGCTGCAGAATGCGATCGGAAGGGCTCATGTGGATGTCATGGGAATTGACAAACGAGTAGATGAAATTGCCCTCTCGCAACTCTCTCACGTCATCGTCGACACGGTCGAACGACGCCCCCAGGAATTGGCGGAGCTTGTAGTATCTGGTGAAGACCGTTTTGGGTGGTTCGATGACTCGGTTACGCTTACCCCTGACCAAGCACCTCCTCTATCACAGGAAGAAGCCGGAGAGCTACGAGCCGCAAGGCGCCGTCTTGCGGCGGATCTTGTGTATGTTCAGACCGTGATCCCCTCTGCGGACGACTTGCTTCCGACTGCGCGGATAGCCTCTCTCCATGAGGTGCTATCGCAGATGAAAGTTATCGAAACAGAGATCTTTGAGGGGACACTTCCTTCCTTGAAAGCGATAACCCCTGATGTGCTCCAATCTGCTCGTGATTTGACGGCCTGTCTTGTTGAGGCAATAGAATTGACGGAGACACTAGAGCGCATTGCCGACACCTGGCCTATGACGCTTCGCACTAAGTGCAAATTGAGTTCGTTCGCGGCCGAACGTCAAGCGCTTGAATCGCTTTTCGCCGACGTGACGAGCCTGACGAGGGCAAGGGCGCAGTTTCTCCATCGTCCGGTCAAATTCCCCGAAGCAGGACTCATGTCGCCCAAGACTCGTGAGGCAGTCATGCGCGCGGTTTCCGATGGTAAACCATTTGGGATGCTGTCATTTGGCCAAACCGAGGCCAAGACCCACCTTGCGAACGTGCGTATTGGCGGGCTGCCGCCTCAGACAGCTGCGGATTGGATGCACCTACTTCGCTTTCTCAACCTCCATGAGGAAATGTTGTCTTTTACGGTACGTTGGAACCATCTGGCATCCGATCTCTCGCTTCCTAGCTTCACTCACCACGGCAATCTCCTACGCGAGATTGAAGTCGTCGTGACAACTGCACAGAACGCCCATCGGCTGGCAACCCATTACGATGTGGTACTGCCCAAGCAAGCTGAGGCCGTATTTCTGCAAGCACCACATGAAGCCCTTTCAGGTTCGTCATCGGAATTAAAGATCATTCGGGATCATCTCCTAAGACATCTTCACAGAGTGAACCTGGCACAAGCAGCCACGGAACTCGCGATGCTCCGAGAAAAGTTGGCGGGAAAGACTGGGCCGATCGTTGAACAATTCCATATATTCCTCCAAGGCACACTTGGCAATCCGCAGATCACGACCGAAAGCGTTGTAGCTCGATATGCCGACTTACTCGCGGAACTGGCACGCCTTGCTAGTCTGTCCCGTCAACTCGCTCTCGTTTGCGATCTTGGGACACGGCTTCAAAAGGCAGGGGCTCCGAAATTAGCGGAACGCGTCCGCACTCACCCTCTGACCACTTCGGGAGATGATACAGTCTTTCCCGTATCCTGGCGTGAGGCCTGGAATTGGGCTCGCATGCGAACACATCTGGAGGCTATCGAGTCACGTCAGGAACTACATGCACTGGCAGCACGGCGACAGGAACTTGAAGCTGGGTTAGCGCGGCTCTATAGGGAACTCGTCGCAAAGGCTGCATGGATCTCGACAAAGCAGAATGCAACACATCTAGTGCTCCAGGCCTTGGCTGGATACGCGACGGCCATCCGACGTATAGGGCAAGGGACTGGCCCTAATGCGACTCGATATCGCCGTGATGCTCGCGATGCGATGACGGATGCGGCTGGAGCGGTGCCTTGTTGGATTATGAGTCATGCGCGGATTTCCGAGGCAATGCCAGCGGACATTGGTGCATTTGATCTAGTTATTGTGGATGAAGCCAGTCAATCGGATCTCTGGGCATTGCCTGCAATCTTGCGGGGGAAAAAGGTTCTCATTGTTGGAGATGATAAGCAGGTTTCACCAGATGCGGGTTTTATTGCAGGAGAGAGAATTCGAGAACTGAAAGCTCGGTTCCTGACTGAGCAGCCATACGGTGTCGAGATGACACCCGAGAAGTCGCTCTACGACCTCGCCGCCCGTGTATTTGCGTCTGACCAAGTCATGCTTCGGGAGCACTTTCGATGTGTCCCTTCGATCATCGCATACTCTAATCGCATGTTCTACGGAGGCAAAATTTGGCCATTGCGCATTCCCCGACCGAGCGAACGGATCGATCCACCGTTGATAGATCTCTATGTTGAAGGAGGGATTCGAGATTCGCGCGATCGCAACACATCTGAGGCACAGGCCATTGCTGAAGAGATTGAGAGCATTCTTCGAGACAAACGGTTTGCGAATCGGACCATCGGCGTGGTGTCTCTACTCGGGATTGAACAGGCCAAATACATTGACATGGTAGTACGAAAGCGATGCGATGGGCCAGAGCTCATTCGACGGCGATTTGAGTGCGGCGATGCTCGTACATTTCAAGGAAGCGAGCGCCATATCATGTTTCTCAGCATGGTCGTCGATACGGCGAACTGCAAAGCGTTGTCAGGGACCATGTTCGAACAGCGTTTCAATGTTGCGGCATCTCGAGCTAGAGACCGTATGTATTTGGTTCGATCGGTAAACATTGCCTCACTTTCCGATAGAGATATTCGCAAGACCTTACTTGTGCATTTTGACAAACCAATGGTAACCGATGAAGCCGAAGCAGATCGCTTAATCGAGCGTTGTGAGTCTGAATTCGAGAAACAGATGTTCAATGCCCTCGTGGACAAAGGGTATCGCGTTATTCCCCAAGTAAAGACCGGGGCCTATCGGATTGATATGGTGGTAGAAGGAGCCGGGGATGCCAGGCTCGCGATCGAGTGTGATGGCGATCAATTTCATGGACCTGATCGATGGCCACATGACATGAGCCGCCAGCGTATTCTTGAGCGGGCGGGATGGCGCCTCTGGCGGTGCTTTGCTTCGACGTGGATCTTACATCGTAAGACCGTCTTCAACGAGCTAATAGGTGTCCTTGATTCTATGGGTATCGCTCCCATCGGGGCACTGACCCAGGCACCAACCTTGGTAGAAAAGCGCCAGTGGGTAAGTCCTGCATTGAGTTCGGAACCACTTCCCGTTCCTACTGACGGACCTTCAATAAAGCCCTCCTTGATACCGCCAAACCTGCGTGCCGCTAAATCTCCACCTTTTGCTTATGATTGATCCAGCAACCTTGCCGGAATAGGTATGAATTGAGGCTTATCAAAACACTAAGGCAGTCCTTGTAAACGTGTCACTGAGTTCGAACGGCTCCTTCGGCCCCAACCTCAATTCCCCAAGATTCCGCAAGGTTGCAAAGACCGCTAACCGACTGCCAACCACCAGGACTTAGAGTTCACGGCAATCCCATTCCATGAAATCTGCCTGTCCAATATATCTGGCGGCAGTCAATTCGATATTGTGTGAGGCGGCAAATGCTTGAGCTTCTGCGAAGGAAGAAAATTTCGCCACAGCTGGCGGAATGTCTGTGATGCCTCCGCTCTTGCTAATGTAGAAGTTTCTTCCTCCGTGCTGCTCAGGCAAAGCGAAGATCACAAAGCGCCGCCTCAGTCCCATGACCGGCCTCCTACTTGCTCTTCGGAATGCTGCCGCCTTTCTCCAGGTCCTTCCAGTGCGCCTCTACTAGTTTGATGATATAGGCCTTCACGGACAGACCCTCCAGGGCCGCGCCGATTTTCGCCTTCACGATAGCTTCTCGGGGTACCTCGCGAAAGTGCCAGATGCCCGGTTCTTCCGGTTCTTTCTCTTTATCCTTGGGCATGTGAATCGCTAACTAGGTTGATTAGCCAGCGACTGTAGCACTCCGGCAGACCCCATTCAACACCACTTGCATCATATGCATCATAAACTGTAGTATGACCCATTCTGGAGGGTACCCATGAGAATGGCGCGACTCAACATTCAGTTGCCGAAGCCCCTAAAAACTAAGCTCGACGCTCAGCGTCAGCGCGGGACCACGGCTTCCGGTCTGATCCGTCACTTGCTGGAAGAGCATTTCAATACTGACCGGCGAAGAACAGGCCGGAACGCTCCACGTGGATTCTGACAGGTGCCGTCGAGGACCTACGCGATCCCGAAACCAATAGGAGGCCTTCATGCGCGGCCATCTCTTCCAACGCAATCCTGAGAAGAATCCTCGAAGCTGGACCATCGTGCTCGACGTTGGCCGGAAGGTGGATCCGCTCACAGGGCGTACGAAGCGTGTCCAGATGTGGAAGACGGTTCAAGGGACCAAGAAAGAGGCGCAGGCCGAACTTGCCTCGATGCTTCACAATCTGCATCGTGGCCAAGTCGTTAGTCCGTCAAAAATGACCTTGTCGGAATGGTTCGATGAATGGATGAAATCAGCCATCAAGCCAAATAAGCGACTGCGCACGTGCGAGACCTACCAAAATGTCATCGAGCGGCATCTCAAACTCGCCTTAGGCCAGTATCGGCTTGGCGATCTTCGTGCGAGCCACATTCAGCACTACTATCAATCGTGCAAACTGGCCCCGGCGACTGTCTCGCAACATCACACCATTCTGCATAGTGCCCTGAAAGCGGCTGTCATGCAGGACCTCATCCCTCGGAACGCAGCTTCCCTCGTGATTGGCAAGCCGAAGCGTCAAACCGATCATGAGGACCTTACCGCGAACTGCTGGGATGGACCGGAGGCGAAGGCCTTCCTCATGGCCGCTAAGGCCGGTAGCGCACAAGATGCAGCCTTCTATGCAACGGCACTGGACGGTGGCGCTCGCAAAGCGGAGCTCTGCGGGCTGAGGTGGTCAGATCTGGACCTTGAGAAGAAGACCCTGTCAATCGCCAGACAGTTGGTGAAGATCGGCAAGAAAGACGCCCTGCCCCTCTTTGGGCCGACGAAAAACGGAAAGGCTCGCACCGTCGATCTGGACGAGCGAACCATTGAGCTGTTGCGCCGACACAAGGCGCAGCAGGCCGAACGGCGGCTTCTACTAGGAACTTCCTATCAGGACCATGGGCTCATCTTCGCTCGTGACTTTGGCCGGCCCTTGCCCATGAATAATCTCGGCGAGCGGGGATTCGCCAGGCTGATCAAGGCAGCTGCAATCAAACGGATTACCTTCCACGGGCTTCGTCATACGTGTGCGACGCTCTTGCTTCAGGCTGGGGTCCCGGTCAAAGTGGTAAGCGAGCGACTCGGTCATAAGCGCATTGAGATCACCCTAAACGTCTATGCACATGCATTGCCATCTATGCAGCAAGATGCGGCAGTGAAACTTGGGCGCCTATTACATGGGTAAACGGGCATCAGGCGACAACCGGCCCAGTCGCACCTGGCATGAAGGCATCGGCGATCAGACTCAAGAGCATTTTGAAGTTCGACATGGAAAAGCGTTCCAACCAGTATTAGTCCTCATCGCTCGGATCTGGGCTACAAAATCTGGTCCTCATACCGTCGAAATATTTCGCGATCACTTGCTAGAAGGGTTTGTCCGTGATCTGACGCTCCAATCTCTTAAGGGAGAACTCGACCTCTACTTGAAGAAGGACGAACGAAATATATGCCAATATCTCAAACATCACTGCACAACTGCGTCTAATGTTTACAGCTATTTTCATTGGGCATTCATCAAACGAGCATGCGTTAGATCCAAGCCAATAAGAAAGTAGATTTACCGCTTTGTCGTTGTGTTATGGTGCGCCCGGCTGGAGAAAGTTCATACCAACCGGCCCCTATAGATACCGAAAATTTACTTAAAACGCTAGAGGAATGGAACCACCATCTTGAGGTCCATGCTTCTCTTTCCCAGACACCCTTGCATGAGCGGTATGAAGGACCTACAAGCGGGTCCGCCGCTCTCAGGGGTGTTCCAGGTGGGTGCAAGACCAGGCCAAACACAGCCTAAATCTGACAAACGACCCCCGCCATTCTCCCTGCGCCTCACTTTCGAGGAACGGGCAAGGCTGGAACGGGACGCTGGGGACATGCCGATTGGGGCTATATCCGTTCCAGACTATTCGACGAACCTGCCCCTCACCGTGCTGCAAGGAGAGCCAAGCGCCCGGTTAAGGATCATCAGGCACTCGCGAGTGTTCTAGGCGAACTGGGCAAAAGCCGGATAGCCAATAACCTGAAGCAACTCGCCAAGGCCGCTAACAGCGGCTCCCTTCCTCTCACGCCGGAGACCGAGAAATCGTTACAGGAAGCCTGTGCCGGGGTTCAGTGGCTTCGAATGACCCTCATGCAAGCGCTCGGCCTACAGGCATGATCCTGAAGGGCAACCAACGCGGTGGTGGAAAGCAGCTCGCGGCTCACCTAATGAAGGTAGAGGACAACTAGCATGTCCATACCCACGAGCTGCGTGGTTTCATGTCTGACAATTTACATTCTGCATAGCATGAAGCCTACGCGGTCAGCCGTGGTACACGCGCGACGCAATTCCTGTTCTCCTTGAGCCTAAATCCGCCGCCAAACGAGAAAGTCTCGGTCGATGTGTTTGAAGCCGCGATCAAAACCGTCGAAGAACAACTCGGTCTCAATAACCAACCCCGTGCCATCGTGTTTCATGAAAATGAAGGCCGACGACACGCGCATGTCGTGTGGTCCCGGATTGATACGGAGGAGATGAAGGCCATCTATCTCCCCTTCTACAAGACAAAACTATGAACACGGCTGGAAGATGCCGCAAGGTCTGCTGGACAGCAACAACCGGGACCCGCTGAACTATTCCTTGCGTGAATGGCAGCAGGCGAAACGCCAAGGCTATGACCCCAAAGCACTTCAATCGATGTTTCAAAACTGCTGGGCAGTCTCGGATAACCGGCCTTCATTTGAACATGCCTTGCAGCGTTACGGGCTGTATCTCGCCAAAGTAGATCGGCGCGGTTATGTGGCCATCGATTATCGCGGAGAAGTGTATTCCTTATCCCGCTGGCTGAAAGTCAAAACCAAAGCGCTACAAGAACGCCTAGGCCCTGCGGAAGTCCTTCCTGGAACCCAGGAGGTCAAAGCCAAAATTGCGGAGCGAATGACCGACAAATTGAAGACGTATATCCAGGAGACGCAAGTCCGGCTTAAACAACAGGTCCAACCCTTCATTCAAAAGAAGCGCAGCCTGCAGCATCAGCATCAAAACGAGCGCAGCCAGTTACAGCAAAAACAGGAAAAGCGCTGGCAGCAGAAATCCTTTGAACGTTCGCAACGGCTACCGAAGGGCTTCAAGGAGATTTGGTTTCGCATCACGGGGAAGTATTCCAAAATCCGAGATTAAAATGAACGCGAAACAGAAACATGTCGTATTCGAGATCGGAGCGAAATGCACTTGCTTATAGACCAGCAACTTACCCATCGCCAGAAACTGCAACAACAGATACAGCCTGTCATAGAGGACTATAAACAAAGGGTTCAAGAACTCCGGCAAGAGAGCGCTCGATATATGGAGATGGATGGAACGCCTAATGTCACGCCTCATGAAGGATTGACGCAACGTCAAAAACACCGTGACATTGATTACGCACAGGAGTTATAGCGGAAATGTTTGGAAGTTACAGGCACAGTGGAGCAGGACTGATTTACAGTAAAAGATTTTTAGCAAGCGTTGGCTTTCCAAGAATTGTTAATCCCTTCGCGATTTCTTCCAGAAAATTTACTTTTTCTATGAGATGTCTAACTTCCTGAGCTGGGTTTGTATTTAGTTTGTGCTTGTTTCTGACAAGGGTCAGTTGTCTCTCATAAAATTCGCAAAAGCCCGCTTCCCGACCGATATAAAAAACAGTCTCCAAATCAGCAATTTCATCTCCTGAAAGAAACCTCAATATGTTCTTTTGGACTTCCTCAACCTTCTTTGCATGTCCTATCATCGCCTCAAAATCAGCGTTCGTGAAATCTGTTCCAAGGTCGTTCAAGTCTGGCGGCGGATGTAACCCTTTCCATTCTTGAACAACCAATTTTAATTTATGGTCCGTTAGATACAAAAGATCAAATTCTTTGCCAAGGCGAGCTGCCATAGTCCTATGATTCTTTATCAGGTTTATAGCATCAGAAAACTTGTTCGAACCTATACCATACGCCTCTTTAATTTCCTCTTTTGTCTTAACAAAAGCATCATCTGTCCATCTATCAATAGGAGGAAGCATTTTTGAGATTGTTCCTAAATCATTACGAGATAAGTCCTTCGTATAAGTCTTGGTTTGTCGTTCATCAACGAACCCCTCCAAACGATATTTGGAGTCATATATAATTTTCTGCAATTCAAGCAGGCTCTTTCTTATAACCACCAAATTACAGAGCGCCTTATCCTTTAAGCTTTTCTGGCCATCTCGAGTCGTGGCGTATCTGAGTTCTTGCCCATCATCATCGATATTGCCCAAGCTAACCACGAATCGCTCCAGACTCTTGATATGTTGGGTAAGTTCTAAATCTCCCACTTTTGTAGATAACAGCAGCGCCCAATAGGAGCGAATGTCGTGATTCTTATTGAGAGTGGTTTTGATTAGTTTCTCCTTTAAAAAAGCGTCGTAAATGTACTTTAATGATAACTCAAGGGCGTGACGTGCATTATAAAGAATTGGCATAGCGAGCGTATCTCGCTTGATGTACTGCTTCTGTTCAATAACAGCATTCACTAGTTCTAGCGCTGCCTCCATGTATCCATCCATGTAGCTTTCAGGGTGAGCTTGTTTGCCTATGCAAGCATTCCACTTGGTACCTTCTTCTGTAAGCGCAAAAAACGGGTCGTTGCTATTTTCCAAAGACATATAGTGTTTCTATTTTTACATTCTTCACTATGGTTCAGCCGTTTTTATGAGGCTCGTGAACATGAACTCCAAGGCGAAAATCTAATAGCGGCCGGAGGCGCTACTGTTATTGTCGAGTAGGCCATCCGCTCCCGAAAAGAAATTGTTCACGGCTTCCATTACGTCCTTAATATTCGGTACATCGAAAGGTACATCGGGCAAACAAACCAATGCCCCTTTTTTATCCGTCGAGTAACGAAAAGAAAAGGAGCTTTTATCAAGTTCGTGGAAGTCCTTAACGACATGCTCCACGGCCACTAAGCACTCAGTATCTCCATCTGCTTCAAGGGCAATCATTATCTTCTTACAGACTTTCCAAAGCTGCCAAAGGTTATGGTTCGCGTAATCCTCCGCAGGGATGTCGGTGTATCCTCTGTACCGGTCGATAATCCATTTGAGCGCCAACTCTAACCCGTGCCGGTAGCAGAAAAGGATTGGATAGACGAGTTCATGTCGAAGCGCCCGCTCATTGGGATGACACGCCTCGACCAACATCCTGCCAGCTTGCATATACCCATTCCAAATGTGCGCGTGCCGCGCGATTTCATGTTCAGCGAATGAGACAGATCGATGCCAGTCATTCTCAGCGCGGAGTAAGCGGTCTCCCTTCTTGGGCCACTTGTACTCGTTCTCGGATTCCATCGTTTGACTCCTTCCTACATGTTCCCTTCGTCGTCTTGTGACCCTAAAAATCCATCAGAGCCTTCCTCTGTGATCATCTGGGTGCGGAGCCAGAAAGGCTCCGATGGTGGGGGCCTCCATCTAACGGAGGAAACGATGAAACTTATTACACGATTTGAAATGGTATCCAAGTCTACAAGTGAGCTTTACGCGCTACAGCGCGAAACATTCAATGCGCTTTGTGCCAGGAAGCCGCATAGCAGCGAACAGCGCACCTGCCTTGCATCGCTCGCCAATCTCGAAGCCGAAATTAACTCGCGAACGCCATAACAAACGGTACATTTATCCCTTATGAGCTGGTAACGATATGAAAAATAATGACATTATGATATAAGCAGGTGCATATTGGAATATATTGCGTTAGAGTTTATCCGAAGGCATCCCCATTCAGGCCGCATCAGTATGATCATGACCAACCTGGTATCAGAGCAATTAGCTGCGCTATCGCATCTCTTCTCCTCAGGTGTGGTCCGAGAAATGGCGAGAAAAGGCAGGTCGTCTATCTTCGCGAGATTGGCGAATGAATCTGGCCTTCAACAGTCATTGCCTTCATCTCACCTTGTAAGGGACTTGTTCGATATAGCATTCTCACTGCTAAAACGCGAAGGTTACCGGCACGAGTATATCTATAAAGCCGCGCTGACCCACAATATATTACTCGGCACACACCGACTGAGAACGGCGTCAATGCTAACTGAATTTCGCATAGGTGAATGTAAGGCGGATGTGGCAATTCTTAACGGCACGTCGACTGTTTATGAGATTAAATCCGAACGCGATTCTCTGAGCAGACTAGAGCGACAAGTCGCGGCGTACTCGAAGGTTTTCGCTACAGTATATGTCATAGCTGCTGAGGGACACGTTCCTTCAATTCTAAAATCAGTACCACCATATGTTGGCGTAATGCGTCTCAACAACCGCTACCAGATTCAAAAAGTAAGGGAGGCATTAGATCAGCCAGAGCGTACTAACCCGGATGCAATATTTGATTCGATACGAACACAAGAAGCACGCGCGATCCTTCTTGCCCAGGGAGCGAAGCTTCCGGTGGTGCCCAATACTGAACTGAATGGAGCACTTCGGGAATTGTTCGTTAAGCTGAAGCCACACGAGGCGCACGACGGCATGGTGCGTGTCCTTAAGAAGACGCGTACACTCCTAAGACTCTCTGACTTGGTCGCTCAGCTTCCGTATTCACTTCAGACCGCTGCCCTTTCCGTACCCCTTCGAAAACTAGATCATGTGAGGCTTGTCTCCGCAGTGAACACTCGATTAAAAGACGCAATGGTTTGGGCGTAGTCGTATGTATCATCCATATTTCAGAGGAAAGCAGTACGAGCTGATAACCATAAGAGAAATGGCCTCTATTCTTCAGGAGGCGGATTTTTGCCCGATAATCGAACCAGTCAAGGAAACCTTGAATGGGCTTAACAGAACGCTGAAAGCTGTTGCAGAGGTCGAGGGACGCGCCATATTGATCGTAAATCCTCACCATGGCGACCTTTCGGAATCAGGGAAACCTTTGACAGAGCTTTTACAAGAGGAGTTTCTCGACTTACCTGGAATATCAGCGGGGATTCTTCTCAAGCCCAACATGTCGGTGACCGATGCGCTTAAATGCTTCGAAAATCATTCTGATCACTCACCTTGTTTCATACATGCAGGCTTTACCGACGCCAAAACCTTGTCTGGCAGGTTAGACCTGTCGATGAAAGATCAATGCCATATCTTTGTTGATCGGTTTTGCGGAAAGCTTTACCAAAAGCATTTCAAGCAGGCAACTAGAATACTTTTAAGAGACGGATTTCAAAAAAAGCGCAATCGGGATTACGAACAACTTGAGTTTTTTTCCGATCTTCATGCCACCTTCGAAGAAGAAGGCATGAATGGATTCGGCGATTTTTTGATTGTCGGTGATGATTATAGCGAAACAGGCGGTCCTGCATATGCAGTCGCTATCCATTTGACGTTTATAGATTCTGACCAGGACGATGCCATGCAGATTTATCATTTCGTGTCAGACCGACAAGATACACCCCAAGACCCTGCAGGAAAGTTTGCCGAGGCACTGGATAAGATGATCTCGATCCTGAATAAACGAAACTCCAAGGTGGAGGAGACATCAGCGGTCCAAGAGTTTCGCGAGCTCCAGCACCAAGGGCACTTCCCTGGTTTGGGATATATCAAGAAACTTTCGATGAATCATCACATCGAGACGCTTGCCCGCTACTTTACCCCGGCGACTTAGATCGCCATGAAGTGCTGCCCAGAATGCTTCGGTGATCGCGGTCTTCGCCACAACATCTTCCCTCTTCTTGCGACAGAAAAAGGCGCATGCTCATTCTGCACAATGGAGAATCAGGCGCTCCTAAACCCGAAGCAGTTGCAAGACTACTTTGAGCTCCTGGTAAGTGCGTATCGCCCGGACGCGAATGGAAAGCTGCTCGTCCATTGGTTTCGGAATGATTGGGGTTTGTTTATGAACCCAATTATGAATGATGCTAAAGCAAAGGAGCTTCTTGGCGAGGTGTTAGATGACGGTGACATTGTTCGAAAACCCTTTCTGCCTTCCGAAATTGTCGACAAGGATAGGTTAAGCGAATGGGAAAAACTTCGAGAAGAATTGATGTATCGAAATCGGTTTTTCCCCGATGTTGAACTCGACGAGGAGCGACTAAAAAACCTTCTTTCTCATCTAAGCGTCACTGCAGGGGAAGTTCCTGACGTGTGGTACAGAGCACGCATAAAAACAGAAGATGTTCCATTTCCGATTGAGAAAATGGGTGCGCCAGACAAAAGGATTGCGGGACATGGACGTGCAAATCCGGCAGGTATCCCATACTTATATCTCGGGTCAAATCCTAAAACCGCCGTATCTGAAATTAGACCTCACACAGGCGAAAAGGCATGTGTGGCCGACTTCAGAACTCCTGCTCCTCCTGAGCTTAAGCTTGTTGATCTACGCCAACCAAGAAGGACGGTGTCGCCATTTCTATTAGCAGAAGCGCTCGACATTCAAAAAATGAGAAACGATTTGCCCTTTCTTGAACGTCTCGGGTTGGAATTGACCACACCGGTCTTGCCTCAAGCAGCAGCTGTTGACTATACCCCCAGTCAATTTTTATGTGAGTTCATTAAGCAGTGTGGCTATGACGGAGTTATTTATCGCAGCTCGGTCAGCGACGGAATGAATTTAGCCCTCTTCTATCCCGAGAAAGCACAACCCGGGTCAGTGGTTGATTATACAGTTACCAGCGTGACCGTTGCGGTAGCTGAGACGGGCTCTCTTTGAGAAATTGACCCCGCTGAGCTCTGAAGCAAGTCCGGATCGCTCCTTTTTCTGCTCCTAAGCACTACTGTTCGTAAGAGCTTCCACTGGTTCGCAAAAACAAGTTCATCTTGTCTATGTCGTCCATGCTGGAAACGTGATGGAGAAAGGCGATATTAGCCTCGTGCGAAGCATCGATCAAATTGCGGAGCAGCTCAGCATTTTTCAAGCTCGCGCCAGTGAGTGAAACTCTGGTTTGGGAGATGACCTCGCGCGAGTTCTGCGCGAAGTAGCTGTGCATCTTGCCAATGAGACCGACGACGATGTCGGAAACCTGTATCCCAGGCTCCGATTTTGAGTCTGCAAACCTGTAGTGCGTTATTGGCACGCCATTGGATGTAGGCCTGATCGCTTCAATTTCATCCCGAATGGAATCTTCCATATCGAGGATGTGGCTGGAATGTTTGAAGATCGCAATGCGGGTCAGATAGATAGCACCGAAGCTCTTGATCAGAAGATACGGCGTAAACCCTTCTATGAAATCGAGGCTAGGAAGGTTGCGTCCGGCTTGCAGCATGCCCTTGAGCATCATTGCATTGAACTCAGGCAACACACCATCACTGCCCTCTACCAGCCTGAGCAGCTCATCAAGAAATGGCTTTCGGTTTTCCGGCGTGAGGTCGGGATAACTGTAGCGGAAAAATATGTCCGTCGTGGCTGGCAAATTCGCGCGCAGCAGCGTTGCCAGATCGGCCTTCAGCACGGCGTGCAATTCCACCAGACGGGGCTCCTCTAATCGATAGAGCACCGAGTCCATTATATCGACCAGCGAACAATATAGCGGGTCTAGCGCATGATAGTGAACCATCAAGCCGCTATCGGAAATCCACTTTAAGAACGTGGTGAGCTTTTCGGACTTGAGCAGGTCCAGAAATTCTCCCTTTGCGACGTGTTTGAGCTTTATTTCGTCGGCGCTTGTCTGAATGCGCATCACATCGCGCAGCGACCGAATATCAAGTGGACGCGGCGTGCCGCTATGGACGATGCCGCCCAAAACGAAGATCGCAGGCTCTGCAATATTTAAACCCTGCGCATCGAGGCGGAGCTTTTTGATGTTGTTCGTTTCGTCGTGATAGAACGTGTAAGGCTGATCAGCGTTCGATAAACCATACATCCCAATGTGCGCGTCTCGTATTTCCTCGATGTCCATCACAGCACATTCACGCTGCTAGGCCGCACGTCGTAGACGCCCTCAAAAGAGCGTTCGGCAAACTCTTGAATTTCCTGATCGCTGCCCTTTTGCGAGAGCCAACGATAATTGTAGGTGAAATGACCCGGCTGCGTGATCCATTGACGGGTCAGATCGTAAATGACGTTGTTCACATAGAAATCGTCGAAGGTTTCCTGCACATCCTTCTCGCTGCGTCCAGGTAAGAGCCTTGGGAACACGCCATCGTCGTCTTCCTTATCGACAAACAACGCGCCGTGGCGCTCAAACAAAGTCAGTGCGTCCATCGATAGGCGATCCCCGCCCATCCAAGTTCCGGGCCAGCAGAAGAACTCAGGGCGGAGATACTTGTCACGCATGAAGCTCAAAAAATGCGGAAAGAGGACACGCGCCGCAGAGTTCCCTTTCGAAAATCGGAACGTCTCGTATTCTGCCATCAATGGTTTGAACTCAGGAGTTTCAATCCAGCGAGAAAAGTCGCGTGCGATACTGAGCGGCGAATGCTCGACCATGGCATCGCAAAGCTTTCGGCTCACCTCGCCGTACTCTTCGCGGGAGTAGTTTCTGATACTTCCAAGAACATCTGGGCACTTGAGACGTGCAAGCCTGCACAGCCATACGAAGCGTGCGCCGGGCTCGACATCGCGTATGAAAGTCGGGAAGTGGACCAAGGGAAATGGAAAACCTGATCCTGGATTTATCGCCACATCGCAGATCAAAAGGAAGAGCGCGATTGTCGGGTGATCAATCGAAGAAGGCCGTTCAAGCTCTGTAAGCTGGAGGAACGTTGAAAAGGCGCTGCCGTAAACGCCATCAAACATACCCGCCTCGTCGGCGGCCTCCATGCCGAGAAGTCCGCCCGTTGCAAAGTGTAGATACTGAAGCTGCACCATGCGGGCCTGGCCTTCAAATATCTCCTGTGCCCCAATAGGGTAGAGGGAGACAGGCGAGCCATAGTAATATCCTTCCGCCTTTTCCTCCCGAAGCTTGCGGAAGTGATCGCCCCAATCCTTGGGGTGCTGCATGACACAAAAGTTTGAGTCGGAGACTGAGGCCAGCAAGAGCACACAGTTGCCGAGCGCAATTTCATATGAATGCCCGAGGCTTTCGAATAGCGGACTTTGTACGAGTTCTTTCGCACTCAGTGGGCTGACGGTTAGTGCCCTGAATGAGTCCATATCGAAGTGGTTATTGATTATGATGTTCGCCGTACCGCTCGGCGTTCCGTAGCCGCCTGCCGGCAACGTGTCGGCCAACTTCCGAATGGGCTTCTTGAAGCCGACGCTGGCGGTCAAGCTCTTCAAATGATCGTAGTTCGCGTGCGCCTGCGCAGGATAGGTCATGCTCAGTAGCAGCCCATAGGTCGATCCGACATGCTGCCACCAGTGAATTGTCTCGTGCAGATATGTCGAGAAGGCCTCTACGCCATCGAGGTCAACCATGCTCGAATTTACGATGCCGCTAGGCATGGACGACAACTTGCTGCGGACTGCAGGCGAAAGGCGAAGAACAAACTGAATCGTACTATAAAGGCCGCGTCCGTTCAGCGTTGCGGCAAACGCCCCATTATTCGCTAGAGGACTGAAGTCATCGAGAAACTCGGTGCGCTCTCTAGGCATTTTTGCTCTTACCCGCCGACTTCACATGCTTCTGTGACCATACGACGAAGGGCATTTCTTTGCCACGCGGGGCGTTTCTCCGCCCAGAGCACTAGGTCTGCGAGAGCGGCCTTTTCGGTTAGGGTAGCGGATTGGTTCGGAGTGGCGCTCATGTGTTCACAAACCCTGCTTGAACGCCTTGTTGGGGGTTGCGGAAAAAGCAGTCATGAGAACACCCGTTCCAGTATTGCGGGCAGAAGTGCTTTGTTGGCGGTTCGGATCGCTGCATGCTTGTCCTTGAGCGCAACAACTTCGGCATGGAGGCGGTCGAAAGTCTGCTGGACAATGAGCCGAGGTAAGGGCACCTCAATAGCCATTAAGGACGGAGCCGTCATCGTTCGGTTACGGGCCCAAGTACCTGGAGAAGCCGCGTAAACCTTGTCGAATCCATCTGGAGTAGTGAAGTAGTACCAGAGGAAGCCCGTCACGGCACAATCAGTCTTAGATTCGCATTTAAGCATCCGGTGGTTGCCGACGCAGCCATCATCTTCTACTTTGGCAATTGCAATGGCCTGCTCCCACGCCATGACCCAGAACTTTGTTAGTCTGCGGAACAGACGACCATGGGACTCGGAATTAACCTGCCCTTTGCAACATTGACCGTACCGCTCGCTGTACAAGCTCCGGACGGGATGAACCACCGTTGCGAACGGACTCATGATATAGAGGGATCTAGCTCCCAGTACACGGACACTTTACGGACACCTCATGGCCAATACTTCCAAACCCTCATACATAAAATAATGAAAGCGGTTCGAGATATCTGCGTACGGACGCTTTCCAGATATAGGCAAGTGAAATTGATATGCAAAAGCTCTCACCGACACACGAAGGTGCCGATTATTTCTGTTGCAACGCGGACTAGTAATTATCATGTGAAGATTTATCTGTGTGATTGAGAGAAAAAGGCTCACTGAAGCCCACTCCAGTATGACTCGCCATGCTTAGCAGAGTGGGAACAGCAACACAACCATTTCATCTTTACCTCGCTACAATTGCTTCGAGGCGACCTGTGATTGCATTCTAGTATATGCAACTCTCTTTCTACATCACTGACTGTTTCTGACACCTCCGCTGCCAGAGTTCTGAGTCACGATTTCCGTGTCACTCAGTTTAAGGGCGAGGCGTTGCCAATCACGACAAAGGCAGCCCAATAGTAGGGATGAGCCAGCGTCGGATTCTTTTGCATGGCAATCTGTACGACGCTGAGCGCAGCGGAGGGACCCATGCCCGTCTGTAGTTGTTTATAATAGGCGACCATGAACTCCTTCGTGGTCGCATCATCGACCTTCCAGAGACTGACCACTTGTGCACGTACGCCGGCCAGGACCAGCGCTCGACGCAGCCCATAGACACCTTCCCCGTTGTGCACATCTCCCACCCCGGTTTCACACGCTGACAGGACAGCCAACTCTGTGCCGTCCAGATCAAGACTGGCCATCTCGAGTGCCGTGAGAATGCCATCGTCCTTGGGCCCCGAGCGGAGTTGGTTCGCCCCGGCTAATGCGAGACCCGAGCGCAGGAGTGGGTTCTCCTGACGAAGGCTGAGAGGGCGCAGCTCCGGTGCAAAGCCAGCCGCGCGTGCCGAGGCCGTGAGATCCATAGGTTGATCCGACAGAAAAAACCCATGCGTGGCCAGATGCAGGATCTGAGGGCCGTGGACCTGCTTCACGGCTGCCTCGGTGGCAAAGCTCTCCGTCATCATCTGACTCGGTTGTAGTTGAAGAAGCGCACCCAGGACCTCAGCCTCTTGCGCGGTGCCGGGCAACGGTGTAAACCGTAACCCGCCGCGCTCCACATCCGCCGAGCGGCGTGCTTTGACTATTTCTCCTGTCGCAAGCGAGTCCAGAGGGCCAAAGTCGGGATTCGCTACCAGCAACATCGGATGCTGTGTGGTGGCCGAAGATGCCGGCCGCAACAGATCGCGGCCACTCGTGAGATAGGTAATTTCATATTGCTCAGCCAGATACTGCCCTTGGCTATCCTGAAGCACACCAAACGGCAGGAGATTGAGTGCCCCATCGGGTGAGATCAAGAGCTGGGTGGCTGATCCCACATGTGGATAGAGCGTCTGGAGTAATCGGCGATGGAGTGCTTGCGCCCGCATCTGCACCGTTTTTGTCCCACCCGGGTGGCGCACGGCGGCAAGTAGTGAAGCAACCTCCGTGTCGATGGCTTGGGCTTCCCCCAGATCAACTAACACCGCCGATCCGCTAGGCTTCAGCAGGTAGACTGCATAGCGAGGAGCGCCCCAGCTGGGTTCATTATTGATGGCTTCGGGCTTGAAGGGTTCATAGTGCACCCATTCAAGAAGCACCGCTCGGGGTGGAAGTGCGCGCTGGACCTTTTCCAGCGTGACTGGGTCGAGCTCAGCGCGGAACCGGCCACTGCGACTACTAAGTTGCGTTTCGAAGCTGCTGATCTGCTGCTGCAACGCTACGAGCTGTGTCCGATACTGCTCCAGGCGGAGCGGCCCGGGCCCACGCATATTTAAAGTGGCCCAGTCTGTCGTGGCTGCTTGATAGTTCGTCAGCAGCTCTTGGTCTTCCGGCGTCAGCCTCTTGCGCAGGCGCAGGAGGCTGTCCGTCAAGACATCTAAGATACGGCCTTTGCGCTGCAGCACGACCTCCAGTCCCAAGCTTGTCGCTGTCGGCTCATGCAACGCTGCGGCTACTGCAAAGCTGGTCACCACAGTGGATTCTACGAGTGTCGCCAGATATGCTTGCTTCCGTTCCTCATCACCCTGCACCAATACTCTTCGGGCATTGAGATCCTCGATGTGCACCGCTCGTTGGAACTTATCCAGGGCATCGGCCGAACGGGATTGGCGCCAGGCCAGAAAGGCCAATTCGTACAAGACAATTCCCGTGTCTGGATGCTGCGGCCCCAGGACTTTCTCCCGAATCGCGAGGGCGCGTTCATACAGAGGCTCCGCCTTGGCATAAGTACCAGTGGCCTTATACAGCCCCGCAAGATGGCTCAGGCTCGTCGCCATGGCCGGATGGGTCGGGCCGAGGACCTTCTCCTGGATCGCGAGGGCGCGTTCATACAGAGGCTCCGCCTTGGCATAAGTACCAGTGGCCTTATACAGCCCCGCAAGATTGTTCAGGCTCGTCGCCGTGGCCGGATGCTGCGGCCCCAGGACTTTCTCCCGAATCGCGAGGGCGCGTTCATACAGAGGCTCCGCCTTGGCATAAGTACCAGTGGCCTCATACAGCGCCGCAAGATGGCTCAGGCTCGTCGCCGTGGCCGGATGGGTCGGGCCGAGGACCTTCTCCTGGATCGCGAGGGCGCGTTCATACAGAGGCTCCGCCTTCGCATAGGCGCCGGTAACGTGATACAGCGTCGCAAGATTGTCTAGGCTCGTCGCCGTGTCTGGATGCTGCGGCCCCAGGACTTTCTCCCAAATCGCGAGGGCGCGTTCATACAGAGGCTCCGCCTTGGCATAAGTACCAGTGGCCTCATACAGCCCCGCAAGATTGTTCAGGCTCGTCGCCGTGGCCGGATGCTGCGGCCCCAGGACTTTCTCCCGAATCGCGAGGGCGCGTTCATACAGAGGCTCCGCCTTGGCATAAGTACCAGTGGCCTTATACAGCCCCGCAAGATTGTTCAGGCTCGTCGCCGTGGTCGGATGCTGCGGCCCCAGGACTTTCTCCCAAATCGCGAGGGCGCGTTCATACAGAGGCTCCGCCTTGGCATAAGTACCAGTGGTTTCATACAGCTCCGCAAGATTGTTCAGGCTCGCCGCCGTGGTCGGATGCTGCGGCCCCAGGACTTTCTCCCGAATCGCGAGGGCGCGTTCATACAGAGGCTCCGCCTTGGCATAAGTACCAGTGGCCTTATACAGCCCCGCAAGATTGTTCAGGCTCGTCGCCGTGGCCGGATGGGTCGGGCCGAGGACCTTCAGCTGGATCGCGAGGGCGCGTTCATACAGAGGCTCCGCCTTGGCATAAGTACCAGTGGTTTCATACAGCCCCGCAAGATTGTTCAGGCTCGTCGCCGTGGCCGGATGCTGCGGCCCCAGGACTTTCTCCCGAATCGCGAGGGCGCGTTCATACAGAGGCTCCGCCTTCGCATAGGCGCCGGTAAGGTGATAAAGAAGCGCAAGATTGTTCAGGCTCGTCGCCGTGTCTGGATGCTGCGGCCCCAGGACTTTCTCCCGAATCGCGAGGGCGCGTTCATACAGAGGCTCCGCCTTCGCATAAGTACCAGTGGCCTCATACAGCCCCGCAAGATCGTCTAGGCTCGTCGCCGTGGTCGGATGCTGCGGCCCCAGGACTTTCTCCCGAATCGCGAGGGCGCGTTCATACAGAGGCTCCGCCTTCGCATAAGTACCAGTGGCCTTATACAGCCCCGCAAGATTGTTCAGGCTCGTCGCCGTGGTCGGATGCTGCGGCCCCAGGACTTTCTCCCGAATCGCGAGGGCGCGTTCATACAGAGGCTCCGCCTTCGCATAGGCGCCGGTAAGGTGATACAGCGTCGCAAGATTGTTCAGGCTCGCCGCCGTGGTCGGATGGTTCTGTCCTAAAGCAGATTCGTTAATTACCAGCGCTCTTTTAGCTAGGGAGATGGCTTCGGTGTACTTCCCGCTATCATATAGGAGCATCACTTTTGTATTTAGCTGCTCGGCTGTTGCTAATTCGTCTTTCTTTCCCCAAGTAGGGGTTAAGGTGGTCAGCGTGGCAATGCATGCGAAGAATAGACACCACACTTGATGCAAGGCCAGCTGTCTCATTCGCTGTTAAGCCTCTGATCGAGTCTTGAGTCCGAGATTTGTCTTGCTTTTTCCCAGAAGGATAGTCAGAAACTCATTCAGCCCTCTAGTTTCTTGTGCACTAAAGCCGCCACTTTCTTGATAAAGTGGTTGATGACATCAACTGCGAGCTGCAGTACCTGAGTGACCACTTTCATGATCGACCGCAGCAAGGGGATACCTCCGGGCACAAAAATGAGAATTCCCGTAAGCAGCAGTCCTGCCCCTGCCAGCAGAAGCAGTGGGTGTTCAGTGGGCCATGACCACCAGGCTTTGGGCGGCGGTGGCACCGTAATACTATTGGTCATCTCGACAGGCATCGGCATTATCGGTTCGTCACTAGTTACCAGCTGCGCCTCAGGAATCATGGCGACGGTCAGTTTCACCACGAACTGCGCATATGCATTGATGGGCACGAGATTCTGGATATAGCCCCACGATCCTCTTTGAAGGAGCGCACCCGAGCGAAGATTGGCAGAGACACCAAATCGTACACGAGCCGGCAATGCAGCCAACACATCATCGGCTGGCGCCTCGGCCTGCGAGGAGGCGTCTTCTGAAGGGGTGAACCGCTCAGCCAGCTCAGGGTTTTCGGCGATCATAGGCAGTTCGCCAGAGAGGGTGGCCAACGAGGCCACCGCTTGCGTGGCCTCATAGCCTTCCGGCGGCTTGTCTAAATCCAGTCCCTTCGCCGACGTCCCACATCGAATCACTTGACACCAAATAGGCTCCAATGCGGAAGCCCCTGCGCTGCCTGTTATAACAAGCCCCCCAATCCCCGCTCTTGCCGCCACCACATCGAGTCCCACGAACCCTGCTGTGGCTCGCCTTTTTGTGGTGGTCGTTGATTCCCATGGACGGACCGTAGCGTAGAAGCCTGCCGTATAAATCACGGGCCCGCCATCGCCGTCGTCCCGTTGAACGAGGCCCAACCCAGGTACTGTGCCGTCTCGCGCGACCTGGCGGTACAGCATGTGGAGGAGCCGTGGATCAGTGCTATGCTCACGGCGACTATACGAGGCCCAGAAGCGCGGATCCTCCGTGTGCTTGAGCCGCGCGCTGGTTTCATGAGCGAAGTAGGTAGGATCGATGAACCAATGATTTCCTCCTATCTCCTTATCATTAAAAGACTTCACTGTCGCGTTGGTAAAAAGCGTGATCACCGTGTAATAGTGACGGAGGTCGATGGGCTGTTTACTCTTGCCCAAGGTAATCCTGCGGTCTGGTTTTTCCCACCACTCCAACTCGCCAAACCGTACTTGATGGCCTGCGACGCCCGAGATGTGCTGCCTAATAGACTGCTTCCAATCCTCCGTCGCACTGCTAGGCCAGGGCGTCGACACTTGGAGAGTTAGTCCGGGGATGCCGCTCGCGTCTCCATCAAGATCCACATCCGATGTGTTGCCCTCCAGGTCCGCAAGCGACCACCATGCCCGCTTGTCTCCCCCCCGTGCGGGAGGCAATGTGCCATGTCCAGACGAGGCTTGGAGCAGTGCGGGCGCGATCATCACCGAGCCCTCTCCTCCAGGCCGTACTCCCTGTTCCTTCCGTTGCTGTTCGGACTTCGTGAGCAACCGGAACGCACGCCAATCTAGGATAGTTTCGTCTTCACCGGATGCCTCACGTTCTGCCCCTTGGGGTCGTTGAGTCACTACCGTCAGGAACGTTCCTCGCCCGAGTTCCGTGCCGGAAAATTCATGAGTAGCTTCCCATTTCCCCGCCTCTGTCATACGAAATTGAAGAGCTCCACGCTCCGGAATCGTCTCTTGCATGGCAGGGTTGCCAGCATAAAGGGTGATCTGTACTGTCGCCTGAGGATTCTCAGGCGCAGTCCATCGAATCATGACCGGCGTGGATTCCTGCTTCCGCAATATCAGATTTGCACTCTGGTTCGTCCCTGGCCCCTCACATCCGTATAAGCAATCCACCAACATCTCTGCCCACGCCGGGGAAAGCCAGAAGACTAGGACCCCGACAAGTGGGACAGTGATGGGGAATGTCATGGCTTTTTCTCCTGGATAGCTTGCATGAAAGTCTCATCTGGCAGGTTCTCTTCGAGACACTGCGATTCCTCGCAAGATGTGTTTAGGGCGTCCGCACTAGGCTGTCCCCGTGACGTCATGGTTTCAGCCGCAATCTGACGATACCGCCAGCAGGCCTTCTGCTTCATGGTGGGCCGGTCCCACCGCGTCCAGTCTTTCTTGTATTTGATTAATTGATATTCAACGCCTGTATCGGACATCTTGCTCTCTTTCACATTCCCGTCCCAGCCGTGCGAGCCCCAGGCAATTCGTTTGACCGGATCGATGACCATGACGGTGTGGCCATCGCCACGGGTGTCATCGCGAAAGACCAGTACATCGCCTATCTGCGGATCAGCAGGACAGCTTAGAAACTCGTCGGCCATGGGTCCTTGGGGTTTGACCATGTCTACCGTCGATACGTAAGCGTTCCCTTGCTTGTTGTATGCAAGCCCGGCGCGAGTAAAGGTAAACCAGATGGCTCGTGAACAATCGATGCCTTTTCTCAGATTGTCCGCATCTGTGGATTCAATCCACGGATGCTGTTTATAACTCACACCGTCGTGTTCCATACGGGAATACTTTGCTAGCGAATCGGCTTGCCAAAGTACTTTATAGAGGGCTGTCTTTTTATCGTCCGGCAGGTATGGACGAATATCGAAATTGGCGATGGTATATTCACGCTTGTTGATCTCACTTTGCTGTGTGCCGTCTTGAGGTGACTCAAGAAAGTTGGCGTTGGCTCGAACTTTAACAGGGAGGCTCGTGCGCGTCCACGCGCTATCCTCGACGACAGTCACTTCGGCTTGTCCACGCATTCCCGGCACGAGATAACGTCCCAAGGCATGACCCAAGCCGCTAGTCGTACTAGCGGGATCCCTCAGCGTCCTGGCTCCGTCCGCTACCCTGGAGGTAAGCGCGCCCCAATCGATGGGATTGGCGACGTGAGTGCCAAACACCATAATCTGATCTTCGATATCTAAGGGGGGAAGACCATGAAATGGTGTGCTAAATATCCGACTCCTCCCCGGGTATAATGGTTCATGCAACATGTTGGAAAAACTGAGGATGCCTCCATCGGATGAGAGGATAGCGCCCCCAACCAGCAATGGTACCCGGGCTTGGGCGTCGAGCGTGACCTTGATTTGATACCGAAAGCATAGGGGTATGTTCTGTGGCTCATTTGGTTTTGCCTGGTCCCACGTGGCTTTTCGAGCACAGGAAGTTTGACCTGTGGACTCAGGTACTAAACTAACTTGCAGTGTCTCCCCATCCCTGAAGACCCGTCCGCCTTCACCCGTCAGATGCTTTAAGGCTAGCTGTCGGGCATGTTGCCAGAGATTGTTGGCAATCAAAACCGCCTCAGTATCCCCATCCTGATAATGGTTCCGGATGCGATTCTCGCTGTCCCGAAGTACGATGCGGTTATTGTCTTGAACACTTAACTCGAAAGCGACGGGCGTCGTCTCATCTGTGACTAGTTGCACCATGAGCTTCGTGTCGGGATCATCGTCAACGATCTCCTGAATCGCGGTGGCGCGTTGAAGTGGAATGCCGCCCGGCTGGGTAGGCGAGCGCAAGCGTACCGATAGCCTGAGAAAAGAATCAGCTGGACGAATCAACACTGCTAAGTCGCCTTCCTTAATAGGTATGAGGTTTGGACCCTTTCCTATAATGCGACCAGTGGCGCGGAGGCCTGTCGAGTTCTCGACGATGAGGGTTGCTTTCGCCTTTTTGGGATCCAGGGTGTCGGGGCCAAGAGCTTGGCCGTCGAAGACGCGCAGTTCTGCATTGAGTCCGAGCCCTGGCAATGGAGGTCCACTGAGCGTGAGATTGGGCAGCTTGATGGCGCTGACGCGAAGTCCCATAGGGTGAGAACGCTTTTCGTTTCCGAAGACGACTCCCGAAAGGTCTCCGTGAAAGTACGGTACTTGCGAGCTACGGGCGGCTACAAGCGGGCGCACTTGGTAGGACACTTGTGTATACGATAACGGAGGCTTCGGGGCGGCGCTTAGTACCGTCATAAGCGCATTGGTGAAGATGCCTCCATCGGGGCTTTCCAGTGCGGAGGTCCCATCTGCTGCTGCTGCTAACAGGACCAGTCCTGGTAGATCCATGGGCGTGAACGTTGGACTGCCGTCGGCTTGGCTTGCGGCTGACCCACTGAGAACTGCAGTAGGAAGGGTTTCGGGTTCCTGAAAGCGGGCGGTCAAGGAGGCAGCATCCGCGCGTGCTGCGGTGCCTGAATTACAGGAGTCCAGGATAACGGTTATACGTTGCGTTCGCTGATGAAGCGCTGCAAGCAGAGTGTTGAACTCATCATCGAGCAGATCGTGCACGTCCTGTGTCCGCGAATCATGGAACACAAGCGTTTCATCCGTACCGTCTCCTTCATCACCATTCGTATCTTTTCGTGTAGAGCCATGCCCAGCAAAATAAACCACAACCACATCGTTCGGCTTTGCACGCTTAATGAGTCCCTGGTCAAATGCAGTCTTGAAATTTGTCACTGTAGCAGCTGCATCACGTAATAGGCAGACATTTGGCCTTGGAAATCCATAACCTCCTGCGCCTGTTAGTAAGTCATACATGTGTTGCGCATCTAGTGGAGCCCCTTTTAGTTGTTTGAGTCGAGAATCCTTGTACACGCCTATGCCGACGATGAGGGCAAGCCGACGCATCCCCTCCTTTTCCTCTGCTGTCGTTGTGGGACATGAGATAGGGAGCGCCTCTGCTTGCACGCTTGCAAACCAGCCCCCACTAAAGATTGACACGAGCACAAGCGCATTGCAGAGCATGGTCAGTCTCGTACTGTTCCTCGCTCGCCTTTGGCAACCCATCATTTGTCCTCCATGCAGATTGACGCCCTAGCCATCGTTATGCCATTTGATGCCTGTAACGGTCCTGCGGCGGATGAATCACGATGAGGTATTCCTTTAAAAATAGAGGCCCATAGATGGAATGTAGGAGAAATTAGGTCAAAAGGATTCTTGTAGGTTCCGGACCCTGATTTCTGTCATGCGTTCTCAACCGACTACCTCAAGTGTAATCAGGGTCATAGGTCTCTACTAAACTGAACTAATCTATCGAACCCGCAGGAAGCTAGTTCTAGAGATGTCTACAATCCAGGACTGGGTGAAGCTGGAGCCATATCCCCTGCTGCTACTGGTGTGGTCTCGTAGAATACCTGCTGACCTAAAAACTAGGCTCTGAGAAAACAAAACGCCGTATACTGACCTTAGTATTAAGTCAGCTTTCACCACTTGAGGAGTATCAATAGTTACTTGGTAGATTTTGTCGAAATGCATCCCGGTCTCGGTCCTACGGAACTGAGCACTGGATTGATCGTTGCTCTCTGCATGACGCAACCAGGTCTCTGAAGCGGTTAACGTAGCAAAAGCCACCGTTGAACCCAGGAAGTGTGTCCATCCTCCACGATAAATGCGTTTGGTGTCGTTCACGAGAACTTGGCATTGCAGCGCCGAAGTAAGCCTGCTTTTCTATGAGACATCAAAACGCAACCCACTTGATCCTTCTCCGCGCCCCGGATGTTTGCGTCTGCCAAGCCACAGCAGAGAACTACCGCTGAGCCACCGTGCATGCTGATACGCACGCGTGAGCCGGACGCCTTCGCGCGGAATTTCCTCTTCGAAAATATCGAGTGAAGTTCCCGGAACTGGATTCATGAGCCGTCCCTGCGCAGTGTCACTTCGTAACGATCCGTCTTGACGAAGGGTAGCTCCACGGCGAAACATGATGCCTCCTTCGTTTGGCCGTGCGAGGACGGGAATCAAAGGGACCCAATAGTCAGGAACCTCCGTAGCCAGGCGCCAAGCCGAGATGTCTTGTTGAGACGTGGGTTGGAAGCCTGGTTCACGCCGTTTAAGTTTTTCACTATAGGCTTCGCGGCGGTTGACGGAACGGCCAGAGGGTCCTTCGGCATGGCCTTCAATCCCCCACGCCATGTTAGCCATCTCGTCTCGAATGAGTAGCACCTCGTCGACGGGTTTTCCTTCAAGAGTACGTCGAAGTGTGGGGGCCAGAAAGAACAGGTCTCGCTCCTCACCGGCCGCGCTTGTGCTCATGTCCGTCCCGCGAGCCAGCGAATGACTGAACATGCGCCAGAACGGCGAGGTTGGGTGCGTGGATGCTTTGATAGAGGGAATCAGGGTGCGCACGCCGAACGTGTCGCTGACGATCAGCGACTGAATCGTTGATAGCGAGCCAATGGGCAGTTCGACAGGAATCACGAACCAATCATTGCCATACGTAACGGCGAACTCGATCAATAGCATCCGGGCAAGATCTTCCGGTCCCGAATCAACAGCGCCAAAGTTGACCGTCGCATCTTCAAACTCCCACCATCGGGTTTCTGGCATACCACTATAGCTCACTGGCGAGGGGATCACGGTTTGCAAGATCGGAGAGGAATTCTTGCCGTCAGCATCACCATCGGCTCCAAGGGACAACCCTGGGGCAAGATCGAAGTGAAACCAATCGAGGGATCCACCAGGATACTCTTGCGCCCTTAGCACTGTTTCCCGAAAGGTAGCTGGCGGTGTGATCGACGCTAACGGAGCAGAGATAGAGAATGCATATTCCATCCGCTGTGATGACCATGCCGAATTGGCGACGACACGGCTGACCGGCTCGCTGACCAGTTGCTCATACCATAGGACAAACACGCGACCGACCTCGCGGACGTCTCCCTCATGGCTGGAATCAATGCCGAGCTCAGCAGGAAGCGCTCCCTTTCGGAGAGCCGCAACTAAGGCCGCGCCGTCAGGTACTCGCCCAGCCATAATATGGAGAAATCGCAATGCAGCTGCACCCCATGTGGCGATCTCCTCCGCTGTTGGAGGCGCCATGGGAAAGTGCTTGGTAAACGCTGCGTGGTATCGTGTTCCAAACGATTTCTGTCCAAGAAGACGAAGAAAGTGTTGACCAGCTTCGGCGGCAGCTCCCAACCCCATAGACGGCTGAGAGGTGGAGTACCGGAACGGCTCTCTTTCTACGAGGCTTTCAAGCGGCACCTGACCCGCGTCGTAGGCCTCCCCTTGAATCGATGGGGAGGACGGTGTTCCTAGGTGAACGCGCGTCAGTTGAGCTGAATCGCCACGTAGCACGGCGGTAACGGGAGATCCGCAATCCTGTCCTTGAAACTCCCCTAACTGCCACTGACGAGCCAGCAGCCATAAGGGATCATACACCTTCGCTTGGAGTGTGTCGGTGAGTGGAGTATGAGTTGCGTCTGGTTCTAATCGTGTCCACGTGGTTATCGAAGGCATAAGACATCCTTACCGTTACGGTCCGTCGACGTCAAAGTCTCGATGCTCACCTTGCGGAGAGGGCATGACGTTGTTGCCCGGGTTGAGGAAATTGGTGCTGATCGTATCGTTTTTTGAGTTCAGCGCGAAATAGAGGGCCGGCAGGTATTGTCCCTGATCGAGCAGATCAGGTGTCACGGCCCGAATGTGAGCCAAATCTAGGGATTCCTGGAGAACTTGCAGGAGGGATGTTGACGTCCAGAAGTTTTGCTCAGCAGGATTGGGTGGAACGGCCAAAAGAACCGCTTGGGGTGCGCAGGCATCGGGCCGATCATATTGGAATACGATACCGGTCGTTTCTCGCTCATTCGGAACCACCTCCACCCATTCGTCGATCATCAACCCTGCGAGTGGTTCTGTGAGCTGAATCTCTCCTACCAGATGTGCAATCAGGGAGAGCCGTCCGGTGGCCAGCGGTTTGTCATCACTTTTCGGCAGTCCGATCCAGCGGTCGCCCGGCTGGTACGGAAGTTGTGCCACCCTCAGTGTCAGACTATCGCCTGCCCCCAGGGCTTCGGCATTCCGTAGTGCCTCGTCAAGTCGAGCGATAGGCTCACGCACTCGGGCGAGGCGTTGGTGAAAGGTCACGACGGCAAACGGATCGCCGCCCTGCAGGTCAGTACTGGCCGCCAAGGCCGTTTCAAGAGCGGCAAGATCTGGAACGATCACCCGAGGACAAATAACGAAATCTTCACCAAAGACCAATTTAAGCCGCTCGAGATAACGCTCCAGCCTCGCTTCGTCCGAGAGCCCTGTGGCATTCAAGGCTTTGTCGTTACGGTCGATCTTTACAAGCCGCGCGGCGGCTTCCTTTTCTATGGATACGCCTTGCGAGATCAGCACCTGTCGAGCGGCATCACTTTCGGCAGATGCCGCGAGCGGAACGCCGCCGGGGAGCCCGAAGGCAGCCAGTGTCAACATCTCCTCGCGCAACCGTTCAAGTGGGGCGGTCTCGGGTACGGCAAGTGTTTTTTGCATCGCGGACAGAGCGTCACGAAACAGCATCGCGGCACGGTCGGCACGCTGTCTGAGATCTTCTAAACCAATACCCTCACCTCTCTGCAGATGGCCTAGCGTCAGATCAGCGGCGTCCAGCGGCCGCACACCCATGATCAAGTGCCGAACCGCACGCACTTGCTCGGTGAACTCAAGCCAACACAGATCAGTGAGAGGCCAAGCGGGATCTCGCTGCTGATTGAATCTCAGCTCTGACTCGGAGGGAAGATGTGGCAGGCTGCGCCGCACAGCATAAAGGATCCGCTGTTCAAGATCGGATTGCTGTGCTCCCTCGGTGGATGCCGAGGTGTACACAATATCGAGAGGTGACATCGGAAGTTCGCTGAGTCTCCAGTCAACTAGGCTAAGGAATGCGCCGGTGGACGGGTCTACCTCCTCAATCCGACAGCGTACGTTTCGGGGATTGCCCAGCAGCTTTGCGATCCATGCGTTGAGCCACGGTTCGGCCTGTGCTCGTGGCGTATTGGCGTCTGGCCAATCTAGGAGAGTCTTTGACGGCGAACCTATCACACACAGGCGGTGGGTAAGTCCCGATCCCGAGCGAGGCGTACGCAAGACTTCAAGTTCGGGGGGAGGAGCCTCGCCTCGTTCCAGTGCATCGAGCGTCGCAGCGGCCCTCGTCGGATTACCGCGGACGATTTGGTGCACGCTCTCCGCGAGCAGTGCATCGCTGACAGCATCGATGACATTGCCTAGCGACCGCAGCTCCGATTCCAGCGCGGCGAGTTCCGTCGGGCTGGGGGGAAGACTCGTGTCCCCGCCAGCATCGATATTCCTCACCTGCTTCCTAAATTCTTCACCATCTTCTATCCAGCGACGATACAATTTCAGTCCATCGACGACATGGGAAGCACGAATTGATTCGGAGGATCCGTCGGATTCGCCCTCTGCCTCGGTGACCCTGACTGCGGCCAACGGATCGAGCTTTCGAAGCCGGTGAATGAAACGATCCAGTGAATGATCGTGTAGGCCACGTTCCAGTCTGTATCCAAGCAGCGCACCCAGAGGCTGACCGGCTCTCACGCCATCCAATAGCCATTGAGCCAGCCTCGCGCGCTCAGAGGAAAGGTTGATCGCTAAGAGGTCTTTCTTCTCTAATAGGGCACGAGACAATTGACCGCTACGCAGCACAGCGGCGGTCGCCGCCTGATCCAGAGAGGGAGCATGTATAAATCCAGGATTTTCGGCGACCTGACTTAGTGGTTCTGTCTCCCCTGGCGGCGGGGAAACTCTGGGAAGGGGTGCAGTAGCTTGAAGATTTTCCACCCATCCATATGCCCCGACATAGACCCCCGTCGGCTTCTGAGTCCGCATAGTCCGAAGACGCCTGGTGGCAAACGACGTAATCCAGGCGTCCAGTCGATGACTCGAGAGGTCAAGAGTTCCGCGAAAGAGGACGTCGAGTTGCTCGGTGTGGAGACCTGCCAACAATCGCAGACTCTTCTCGAAGTCTCGATTCGCGTCATCTAAGAACGAGGCGGCAGGTAGTCGCAAGTTATCAATCGTTGGCCAGGCCCGCCTGATACGGCCCACAGGCGTTTCCACTTTGGTAGATTGATTAAGTTCTATGTACTCAGGTTCTTTGCGTTGGCTCGGCGATCGAACGCCCAGCTTTCGTGTGGCAGCGGCAGATAGCTCAAGCAGCAAGGCGTGACGCAGGAGCAGCTGGAGCAGGCTATACGGTGGTGAGATTTTGAGGAGGGTGCTGAAATCTTGTTTCAACAGCGAAGCGATGGCGGCTTCTTGACCATGCGGTTGAACTATGGGAAGGGCGTCAATGCGGTGGGCGTCAGTGTCGTGTAAGGCCAACGACAAGGGTGGAAATGGTCCCGGCATAAATGGAGTACGAAGCCCCGCTTGAAGAAGAGACGCGGCTGCCATGGCGACATGAGTGTTCGTCCATTTGTTAAATGTGGAATCGGTGGGAGGGCTCGTTTCCCTGGAAAGCATTCCCATGAATAGCAGGAGGTCTTTGGCATATAGTTCACCCAGTACGTTCCGCACCACGTAGCGAGAAGACAGACCGTCCATAGAAAAGATACGAAGAAAGTCCTCATCGGGATCCGCCGACTGCCTGATATGGGGCGCAAAGCCACTGGCACTAAGCCACCCGGAGCGATGGCGGCGGAGAAAGTTGATGACTTCTGCTTCAATGTTCGGCTGATCGCCCTCCCCTGGGACAGGTTTCCACATTTCTAACGAGGTGACAGGTAGAAACCCATAGGGTTGCCGCCCAACTCGAACGGCCGGCAGCGGACCGCTCGCCCGTACGAAGCCTATAAAATGGCTGCGGGACCATGAGAGAATTTTGTCCATCTCCGCCTCGGGAAACAGTCCATTCAGCATTTGGTCCAGATAGTAGCCCCAGGTCGCCGGCCACATAGCACGATTCATATGTTGCGCACACAACTGTTCTTTGTTGTCTGCCCCAACAATCCGAGTCAACGCATCGAGCGGAAATCCTAATGCTCGACACAACGCGACGCCGTCGCATTGCTGGCTTGTCTGATACAGCGGTTCACCCACCACCGTTCTGACGATCTTCTCAGAAGTGGTCTTACCAGAAGAAAACTCCGATTGGATGTCATCCGTGTTATTGGTCCGTGTCCCCTGCGCCAAGATACTTAGCCCTTCAGTGAACTGATGGGCAGTTAAGAGTTCTCTGACACGGAGGGCGCCACTCTCCGGAGTCAGCGACGCTTTCACCCCGTAGACAATGAGCCGATTGATGAGCAGCGAGCTACCAGGAGCCGGCGGTGGAAAGCGGAGACGAAGCGCCATCCCCACCTTTTCCGCTTCGTCGAATTCAATCATCCAGCGCATGTCTTCATCGACGGGTATCTGCTCAGGATTCTCTGGAATCTGCGCTTGAGGATTCGGTCCTACTGGAAGTGGGTCTTTAATGGGCAATCCCGTACCCGTGACCGGAGGCTTCAGACTCACGAAGGCGGTGGCCAACCACCGATCAGGCAACACAGATGTTCTGGGCGCGCGGGTCCAGGTGTCCTGCCCCTCGCCGGCCGGTCTGCTTGCGACAGAAGGAAATTGGGGGGGAGCCGTAAACGGCTGCGCAGGACTCAATTCGATGGAAGGACGATCACCCTGATTCACTGGGGTAAGTTGGAGGGCCACATAGGCCGCGCGTTCGGCGCCGAACCGATCGGCAAGCTGCGCCCAGGCGACCGTCGTGCGTTCCATATTGCCACCAGCGCGCCACACGAGTTCATGAAAGTGCTTTCCCCACAGGAGTTCCTCGGTGGTGAGCTCTGGTTCATGGGTATCGATATGGATATCATCGGGGTAGACACGAATCCTCAACTCGGTTCCGAAAAAGCGGGTCTCCAGTCGAACCGGAAAGAGGGCCAACGGATGATCAGCGTCAATTAATTTTGGATCGGGCATGTCGCCGTCTCACGAGCCGGTTAAGGGCAGCTGGTTTGCGTGAATGGCGAACCGAACAGGGTGCTGCAAGGTAATGCATGCCATGTGGGCGGCATTGGTCCCCCACCGAGCCTCGGAGCGATTCGCCGATGTGTCGGGTAATGAAGGCTGGCCCAGCGCCACACGCACATGACTGAGTGTCATGAGTTCGGCCTCAGAGCGCACCAGATGCCGCCATGTCAGGTCGTTCCATGATTCGATTGGTACGGGCGTGTCACCCACTTTAATCGCGTCGCCAAGATCGAGGCCAAAAGATGGCTCGCCCGGCTGTTGTTGAATGATCAAGAAATACCCCAGCCCCCCGTCGCCCTGTGCCCCGCCAACGATCTGCGCTTTGGTCAGATCGAAACCGAAGAAGGTAATGTCGGGCTCGGTAAATCCTCGAAATAGAGGGTACCGTACAGTCTGGGCATTGGCATGATCCGGTCTCAACGCTGTCGGCTGGCCGATAGCCGCGGCCGCGTAGACAATCGAGGTGGGGTAGCGTCGAAAAAGCTCGCTCCGGATGAGGACAATCAACGGCAATTTCCCTGACCTTTGTGTAGCATTATTTCCTAACGTTCGGTTCCATTCGGTGAGAGGGGCGAGCGCCAGCGAAGGGCTGTTCTCCGGCGCCCCGCGTTGGTCCCAGAACTTCCGGAAGAACGTACCGCGCAAATCGGTGGGATACTCGCGCCACAACAGTTCGCGCCCCATCTCATGGTTGAGACCAACCATGAAGGCTTCAATGAAGCGCATGTTCGGCTCGACAAGTGCCACACTGTTCGGCTCGACTCGTTCGAGTCCGGGAAGCAACATGTCCGGGGCGAGCGCAATCAGACGCTCTGACATTGGATGGGGAAATTGCGGTATAGCGGCCAGCGGCTCCTCGTCGGTCTGCGGTCGAACTGTGCTTGTCGGGGTGACCTTACGAGGCGACAGCGGGCTCAAGTCGGCAAAGAGCGTTCGAATGTTGACGCTACTGAGACTTTTGGCACGTAGTCTTATGGGTCGGATGCTATTGAGATGATCGACAGCGGCTTGGCGAAATACAGCGGAGCCGCGCCTACGCATCCAATGGCCGAGTACCGAGGTATAACTAATTCCTTGAGTTTTCTGCACCGTCGACGGAGTGAGTTTCTTAGCATCGACCAAAGGGGTCTTGGCCCCGCCGGAAATCCGCATGATTGAAATCATGCCTGTATCCCGGGGTACAGCGGCGTTGGAGACTGGTTGGCGTGGTTGATCCAACAATTTGACCAGAGGACGAGGAGGATGCGTATTCAGATTGGAAGAAGGGAGTGCCCGCCGATTTAACGGCCCGCGCGATCGAGCCACCCGACGCAAGACGGTTCTCGAAAACGTGGGGAACGTGCTCGATCCAATTTCATCGGCAACCGTCCCCATGCCTTCAGTGGTAGCGTGAAGTTTTGCCAGGCTGGGCCCGACAATCTGTAACAGGGCATCGGGGCTCAGTGGGCGCACATGCTTTTCAAACGTCGCGGTCCGTGTGACCTGAGCCAGTTGGCGCAGCCGTCGATCACGGTTGATCTGTTGGATGGCCGGCAGTTGCTCCCAGGCCGAGGCCATGAGAAATTCCTGATCTTCCTGCACGATGCGTGTCCCTAAGGCAGCTGCAATGCGGTGGCGCGGATCGAGGTTGAGTTCATGCACCCATGAATGCGACGCTGTGGTGGGAAGTTCAACACGACGGATATCCGCATAAGGACCACCATAGATAGGGGGAGCCACGATAAGGTCGTTGGATGGATTCGCACGCGCTTCCTCAGGTGCATTGAGGATTTTGGCGAGCGAACTCCGGAGTGCGTCGGGCACAGCAGAGACAGGTGCAGGATCGGTGCGAACGGGCAGTAAAACTCCATGCATGGAAATGATCGAGTCGGGCCGATCTGGCAAACCGAAGCCCGGATGACCAATGTCTAGCGGCCGAATGCCGACCTCGGCAGGAATAGGGCGTGGTGTTTTGAGCTGGTCGATGAGGAATTCAAAGTCTCCTAGTTGCCCCGTGCTAAATGTCCAGGAGTAGTAAACCGGCAGCAAGACCTCCGCAGCATTCGGTACCCAAGCCGGGGCCAGCTCGGCAAGATCTGCATCCGACAATGGAAGCCCAAGGCCCGTCTTGCGGCCCACCTCAAACGCAGGGATTACGCAGGCGGTGTAGGCGGTTAATGGCTCTAGGCGACGAGGGCACAACAGTCGTGAGACCGTCCGCTCTGGAGCCCCTTCGAGTGCGGCCTTCAGAGTGGACGTGCTGTCTGCGGAACTGCCGATGATCTCCGCGTGCGTCCAGGCCCAGGATTCCTGAAGATTGGGCAACTCAGCATCTGGGCGGGCGGGCGCACGAATGTCGAGGACCGGCAGAGCAAGCCCCCTTCGTCTCCCCAGACGGATACCCTCCTGTGGTTTCACAACGGCCAGGACAATCCAGGGACGGAGTTGGTCGTTCGATCCCGTTTTGGCCGGGGTGAATAACCATGGAACGTCAGGCCGATCGAATTCGATGTGAGGAAACAAGTTGCTTTCGAATGTCGTCGTGTGTGGGCGCGGCTCCATGCGCACGATTTGCGACGGATCCAAGGCTGTCACATCTCCAGGCCCGTAGAGACGCAACTCTGTCGGTGGAAGGTCGAGCGCATTCAGTGTGATCTTCGCCGATATTGATACTTGTGCCGGCTGGTTTCGTGAGAGCGAATCTATCGTGGTGATCGCATTCGCCGTACCGTGCCGAACCCAGGGGAGAAAATGGCGAACAGTAGTATCGGCCATGGAGCGCGACCTCCGATCAAGGCGTTACGGCCACAATCTGCAGACCCGCTTGTTCCGTAAAATTCAGCTTTCTCTTCGCAGCATCAGCTTCAGCGTAGGTAACGAAGTCCGTCGAATTGAGCCGTTTCGTAAGATTGGACTTTGAGACCAATCGGAAGATCTTGCTCCGAGTCGGCAGTTTTAGGGCGGGAGCTCGGTAGCGGTTTGGCCCGGAGTGTTTGGCTGCGTGCAGACCAGCTGCGCTCCACCGCGAAAGTCGAGCGGCAATCCCGGCGTCCATCGTATGGCGTGGAGGCGGCGGGCCAGCCGGTTTGGGGATGATCTTTTCTTCATACTCCACTGTAGTCGTGAGTGGAGCGCCATGCTCCGCCTGTTGGGTTGTAGCCTGGATCCCAGCTTCTAACAATTCAAACGACGGGCTCGACAACTTCTCATCATCCGACATGTCACGAAACTGGGCCGGGGCAAAGTGATCACGTACCGGTTCGGTGTCAACACCTCCTATGCCGATCTGAAGTTGTTGGATTTGGAATTCCTGCGGCCCGCCAGCGACGGGCGTTGTCCCAAACCGTGTGATCAGAAGGTTCAACGGCACGACATTTTGTTTGATCGTCAGGAGACCCAGCGGGTGCATGCGTATCCCCGTCGAGTCGTCAATCTCACGCAGACTCACCAATCTCGAAAGCGTGCGCGGCAGAGCCGCGCTCCACGCGGCCGGCTGGCTCAACGCTTCTCGCAACAGTCTGGCCACATCAGTCGACTCGGGAACCGGGGGAGATTCCCCTTCGATAAGGGTCGTGTCGAATGACACCGATTTCCTAAAGATCCAGATCTTAAATGTGGCTTTCCCCCGAACATGTAACGGACGCGGGCCGGACAGTTCGCCCTCGAAGGACACCATGAAGAGGCTTCGGCCGAAGGCCTTCAATTCCAATGATGCATGCAGCGCCGCGACGAAATGAAATGGGTTAAATTGAATCAGCACATCGAAGCCTGCCATACCTTCGACACTGAATTTCGATTTTTTCGCGAACAAATGCACGTGCGCGCCGAACTGGACGGTGTTGGAAGTGATGGCGAAATACGCCTCGCACCGGAGCTTCAGATCGTCGGAATTCGCTAGTACGATGGCGAGGCGGGGCATCGGCTCAAGTCCAGGGGGAGGCGTAAAGTCCGGATGCACCCCGCCGATCGCCAGGATAAAAGACGGATTCCGGTTCCAAGTCATCCGCATCCGCATCTCGCCGGTGATGACGTATTTGTTCAGCAAACGCGAGTCGTGCAGCACCGCATCGAGAAAGGCCCGCTCTTGCGCGAAATCGATTCCGCCAAAGACGTACATCTGGAGGCGGACAAGATCCAGCTCCTGCCTGGGAAGGATCGCCGAAAGGTGCCCAACCATTAGTGCCCTGGTGCGCACGCCGAATTCCACAATGAAGGCTAAGCGAATGATGGCAAGGGGTGGAGTGCCCCACGTAATCTGCACGACCGGCCCAAAGAGATGATGATCCTGTGCCGGAGGAAACACCGTGTTGAGTGCACTTAGATATTGAGGCCCATTGCGGACCGGATCAGCCGGTGCGAGGATACCGTCGAGCGTGTTGGCGCGCATACCTAGCTGAATGGCGTCTTCGTTCGCTGTTCGATGGATGCCGAGAAGCCCACCGATTCCCCGGAGCATGAACCCCAAGCCAAGCGGGATCGGCTTGAAGCCTTCGGCGGTGATCACCACAACAAGGGAAAATCCGTTCTGGCCGCCCGGCAGCCGCGTATGAATCAGCCCAAGGGCCCGCACGGCGATGCCGCCTTGCATCTCCAGGTAGAGCACACCCGCATACTGAGCTTGCTGAGGATCGAAGGAAAGAAAGCCTCCCCCATGTACGACGCCGGCATCGATCGTGAGGCCGACGCCGGTGGGAGGCTTGAAACGGAAGTCCAGATCCGCCACACCAAGATTGCCCCCAGTTTGGGGGAAAGTTAGGTCAGCAGCGAGTCCCACTCGCTCTATCGTTGCTTCTACGGGGCCAAGCCGGAGCACGAGTGTGGCCGATGCTTCTGTTTCCAAGCCTTTGTCGCCGGCATGCAGCCGGAGATGAACGGTCGGCACCTTCAGCCCACCTATCGCAAGCCCAATTGGTAAGGTTGCGTCCAGCCCCGTGCTGCCACGCAGTGTCAGTCCTCGTTCGTTGGACCAGGCCAGGCCGAGATCGAAGTTGGCCCGCATACCGTTCGCCGGCAGAATGCTGCTGAGGAAGCCGTCACCGTTGGCAGGCGCGATGATCAGGGCTGAGGAGAATACGTCGGCAGAAATCGCAAGCGATTGCCGTGTTTCAGAGAGCGAGGTCTCGATTCTGAGCCGTGCGCCTCCTACCTCAATGCGTGTTGAGCCCGGAGCGCCGAGAACAAACCCCGGTGTATCTTCTTGTCCCTCAAGCGTTGCGGAGAAGCTTGCCGTCGCTTCTGTGGTCCCTGTGCTCGCCGAGAGCGTTATGCCATGACGGCCGTAGGCAATTACGTCCACCCCAGCTGTGACATGGTTTGAAACTGTCCATGCGCCAACGTCCTTGGTGGAGGTAATCGAACCAAATGGGCTCATCACCAGGCCGAGATCACCTTGGTCAGCGGACGAGATCCCAAGCACGACACCAGCCTCCGCAGAGGCATTTGCGAAAAGGTCATCAACATAGACGATTAAGGCATACCGCATTAAGGGTGCCGCGTCACCGAGCAGATCCTCATCTTCTGGGTTAAAGCTATAACAGCAGGAAACTCCTACCTCGCGAAATAGGCGAGCCAGTCTGAGAAAAAGTTTTTTCGCCATCGCCCCTGCATCAGCCGTTGTGGCAAGAGCGTTGACGTATTCAGCACAAAGTGTCGTCTTGGGATCCCGCACGAGGTCGATCACGCGATAAATGTGGAAACGGTCGTGGCTCAGTGGATTTTGGTCGTGCTGTTCCTCAGCGGGTTCTATTAGCGTCAATAGCACGGCCACATGCCGTGCAAGTGGAAATCGGTCCTTCAAGTAGATGGTAATCAAGAGATTCGCCAAATACTCGCCCAAGCCTTCGACCCCGCTGGGGTTCCCACCGGTGCCTCTTATTGAGCGGATTGCAGCGACTGCTTGCCGTGATACGTCAAGTAAAGACGCGAGATGATTCAGTGAAGGTGATGGTCGCGCTATCAAGGAAACAAGTTGGGCCCGGAGACCGTCTACCATACCCAGCGCCCCGATAATCCTATCGACGTCTTCTTTGGACGTTGACGTGCCGATGTCTGTCATGAGCCGGCGTAGCGCCTGTGGGCGCTTAATGGCTCTGCTTGATATAGCGAGAAAGCCATCAATTTCTTCAATGAGTAGATTGAAAAGGGTCTTACTCATACTCCCCTAGGATTCGGCTCAACCCAAGGTTCAAGGCTAACCTCGTAGAGGGTCTCGACCCATAGGTCTCCGCGATCGGGGTGCCACCAGCGCAATTTGTGATTTATTTTCTCAGCACTTTCAAACTCGATCTCGCCGATATTGTTGCGCCCTACGATTTCTTGTTTCTTTTTGAGAGTGCGGTTGTATCTTCGGATGATTTCGGAAGCCTCACGATAAGCTCTTGCCATCATTTTGAAGGGATCTTCCGTACCGTCGGTAGGGACGAGAGGGATTAAGGGACGCGGAGAAAGTGAAACCCCTTTGTTGGAGGCGATAAGATACTCGAGACTATACCGATAACCGGGCTCGTCGGAAATGAACACATTTTTTGCATACACGGTGGCGCCGTCGATTGGTCCTATATAAAATTCGGGCCGGTGAGGGGGAACTAAGGGTTCTCCCCACCACGGAGCAAAATCATATCCGTCGCGATGCACCCCAATGGTGTCATTATCTTCATTCTTAAATGGACTCGTCACTAGCTGAGCAATTATTGCTGTTGCAGGCTGCGCTTCCAAATCCTCAAATCGTGATTTGGCTTTGTAGACGAGGCGGGAGGCGAAGCTATGATGGACGTCGCCAGACAGCACAACTATATGACCGTAGTGTTTCGTCTCTCCGAGTATCGGCAGCATATCGGTAAGAGTGACAAGGAGACGATCAAATGCGGCTGAAGGGCACTCCCATGCCTCATATATATCGGGGTAGTGTTCGAATGTATTAGATGCCCCGCTATGGGCGCTGGCCACGCGTATCGGCTGGATTGGTGGCGCGTTAGTGGACAACACGACGAGCAGCGCTTTATTTCCATGTTTAGGTCTCTTATCGTAGATTTGTACCTTTAATTGACTCGCTGAAAGCATATGCGATCCCTCTTCATCTTTCTTGAATGAGCGCCACGTGCGGGTGTCCGTGAAGATCACATGATGCTTAGGGCCCTCGACGGTAAAGTTGTACACGAGCGATTGTCCCTCATCATGATAGAGGTCGTAGTCAGACGACAAACCAAGCGCATCATTAATCCGATGCACTCCGATGAGAGTGAGGATGTCTGGAGAATGTGCTCCGTATTGTTCTGCTGTCCCTTTGTCAAGAAGTTGCAGAAGAGCGGTACCTGGAAGCGCTGAATTGGCTGCCTCGAATTGCTCAGGTGCATTCCCCCAATGTTGACAGAGTGCGTAGGCAACAAGGGCGTTCTGCACGATGCGCAGGCCGAGGTCAGAACTATACACATCACTGCAGAATTGGCGTGTCATGTTCCAATCGTCAGTTATCTCATGATCATCGAACATCATGTAGGTTGGAATATTTGCCAGCGCGCGTCGAACTTGGGGTAGTGTCCTAAAAAATTCAGCGACCCGTTCTGTCCTCGTCTGGATTGTCTTACGCTTCAACGTGGAGAGCCCATCTTCCTTGGGAATAAGTGTATAGACCTCGGCGGCGAGCTCATCGAATGTGGGCATTACGCTGGGCCACAGAACGTCGGACCAGACGAATAGATACATACTCAAATATTCACCCAGAGACATCAGATGATTCTCCATGGCGGAAGATGTGAAGCCCGGCCTGATAGAAAAACGTCCCGGACCGGGGGATAGGAGGACGAATGCACGGAGACAGGCAGGAATAGGATGGTTAAAGTCGTAAAAGTCGTCAGAAGTACTGGCGCCGATTTTGCGGGCAGGACCTATAATCCCTGGAACGTATTCTTGACCGATCAGAATCTTGGCAGCATCAATGAGGACCATCAACAGTGATTCCGATACATCATCTGCGTAGATCTGATCACCCGTAAGCAAGAGTTGATGCGGGCGAGCCAGTGGCCGCTGGCTCGAGGTCGCCTGGGCAATCAAATCATCAAGAATGGCAAGAGCGTCCTTCCCGCGTCCATGCGGCTTGCGGCAAGAGCCCTGTATCAGCCGTAACTGGTTTAGATCTTCTGGCGGCAAGCAGAAGCTAGGCAGATCGTACGGCTCGTATGCAAGTTTTGCCCTGATGTCGATTACATCAGCAAGTTTCGTCGTAGTGCCATTGGATCGGAATTCAACCTGATATCGGTAGACAATATTCTTTTCAAGTTCAACCCGAGGAGGAATAATGGTTGCCGTAACTGCAACCAAATGAAGGTTTGTTCCGATGGCAATAGTTGGACGAGTCCCGCTCATGACTGGCTGACCCATGTCATTTAGAACCTCGAGGTAGACTTCGGAGACCGACTCTTTCAGAGCAAACCAAACAGTTACTGAATCAGGTGTGACCTTACGCAGCATGGGGCCAGCGAGCACGAGCGGAAGAGTTTCCAAACGACCCTTAAGCGAAGTCCACTTCATGGTGTACTCCCATTGAGGTGACCATCATTAGGAGTACACGAACCTGCTCCTACTGATGACACTTCTGCCCAGTAATTGTGCGCGGCAGTGAAAGTAGTTTGAAATGCGGAGGAATAGGTTGCTACACCAACTGCCAATTGATGCATTTCAGCCTCAATGATGGCAACGGCTCGCTGAAGAATTGAAGAGGAAGGTAAATTATTCGCTGCGGACTAAGGTGTCAATATAAATAAATCTAATACGTGTAATTTAACTGATCTTTTACCCCTTCTAGGCGAGCAACCGGTCTATCGTCGACAGGTCGTGCACAGAAGCCACATCCGTTTTGGATGGGATTTGCAATCGAACTGTTCTGTACATTGACCACTGTACTAACACCTGGCTTTTATCGGCCTAACAGCGCCTACGAATCGTAGCTAATAAACCCTTTGGTTATTTCCGATACCTTTCTGCCGGTTCTCCGGAAAACGCCAATCCCTTCTCGACCGCCTGAGAGGTTCGTGTTTCCTTCGATCGTAATCAACCGATCATCACGAAAGCCTTCTACCAAGCCCATATGACCGTTTCCTCCTCCAGTGCTCATAGTAAAGATGAGCCCAGGTTTCAGAAGTGACAAATCGTCAAGCAGTTCTTCTGGAAGTATCAGCCTAGCGCCTGCTTTGGCCGCCTTCTTCCAATGATCGAGGACGCCTGCCGTGCACACAACGGGATTAGCGATTCCCACCCTAGCCGCAGCTCTTTCAAACGACCAATATACAAAAGCGGCACACCAGGGATAACTTCCTGCCGAGGGATCCAAGCGAACTGATCGGATATATTCGTCGACTTGAGGCCCCCGATTTGAACCTGCAGGGTCTTCCATGACACCGACTTGCGAGGCAGCAATATTAAGACATGCTTTTAATAGCAGTGAGATAGGCTGATCAGTGATAGCAGGTAGCGCCTGTTGACCGAACAACGCTGTCCAGGTCAGAGGACCTACTACACTGTCCACTTTCAATGCCTGACCCTGCCCATCTACTGTTCGAGCCTGAAACAGTCGAACGGCAGATCGCGTCGAACTGTTAAAGTCACCGCTGACTAAAAGCGGCCCACACCCTACTTCATTGAGTCGCTGCTGCACAGCCCGTACAGAAGCGTTGTCTTTTATACCGACTTTGATGATGTGTCCTGGATAAGCCCGGCCAGCATTGCGCCCTACATTCCCTCTCCCTGATGACGTTCGATGACGTGTTGCCATATGTGTCTCCTCACAAATCCAGCTGCGAGCACTTGTCCGGGTGAAAAAGAAAACTGAGGCGCATCGACTTCATAATGAGAGGTGCGGGAGGATGTTTAGGCTGCCTGAAGTACGAGAATCAAGTCAATACTACAACGGGGGATAAGAATGCATGTTTGGTTAATAAATTACACGTAATTCATTGCGCCCCCATAGCAGCCCCGCCAGACTAGATTTCCGTTTCCGTTTGGAGTATGGCAATAGCTTGTCGATGATTTAAGCTTCAGCTGATTTCAGAAGGGAGCTTAAGTGAGTCAAGGAGTATTCATGACCTAGGCGTCCCTGAAACCTAATGTACTCACAGAATTCCCAACCAAATCCAGCGCGGAAGGTAAAACAACATGGCAACGCGACGTACGATAAACAAGCTCGCACTAATTGTCTTACAAGTTCTATGGATCTATACGCCAGCGTACTCCGGCGGCTTACAGGTCATCGAGAGTACTGTCCAAATCAGCGGATCCTCAGACCGTCGCTTTCAGCCTAATGCATCTATTTCTGTCTCTTTCAAGGCGACGGACTATTCATATGCGTCGCCAGAATTTAAATACGTCTTCTTCGCCATTGTTCCGAGGGATGAAGTTTTGGAAAGGGTTACATCCCAACAAGTCACGAAATGGCAATTATTTCATATATTGATGAGATCACCTCACAAGGCGGCGAATCAGCTTGCTTATAAATTAAGATTCTCCGCACCCTCGGACTTTGGGCAGTTCAAACTGGTTTATCATCAAGTGCCCTGGTTTGGAATGAGACGTTTGGAAAATTCTGACAAATTGGGACAACTAGCTCGAAATTCAGAAGATGCTTATAAGTTCATTCGCGAGCATCTGGAAAGGTTTTATTGGGGCTGGTCGGAGATTGTAAATTTTGAAGTATCCTCCGAAGGACAAGGAACAGATCCATTCACGATTTATTTAAAGGCAAATGGTAAGAATCCTGCCTTTGCTGACGTCAAAGGAGGTTTACGGCAAAGTCCCCTCAAGATAAGTTGGTCAGTCGGAAGTGAGTCCAAGTTGCGGCCCGACAAGGTGCTTTACAGATACAAACTATGGCCAGAAGAAAATGATTGGTCTGCTTGGACTAGTGACCGCTCTATCAGGTATCACTTTCTACAGAAAGGATTCCATAACTTTTCCGTCATGGGAATGTATAAGAGAGGTGATCATACTATAGAGTCGCAGCCAGCTACATTCGATTTTGCTTTGGACGATCACATGGTTGTAAAACCGTCCTCCGAAGTTATTTTCAAAGGACCACAAACGAAACAATTTACTGTAGATGGTGAAGACGTTCCGCCATCTATTGCATTCGATACCGTTTACGCTCACAGCAAAGCTCTTATTGTCGGCGTCTGGCAATTCAGCGACAATCGCTTTGCCAGGTTTCCTAAAGAAAAGATAGAAAAAGACATCGAAACGGTAGGGAATGCACTAAAACTCAACAATTTTGAGGTAACCACTCTTTTTCGAGATCGGCTATCACGCGACGAAATTGCGACGGCACTTGAGATGCTCGTGAATGCAGCATCTAAAGATGACCGATTGTTTATATACTTTTCATCACACGGTTTCAGAGACAAGACCATGCCATCAGAAGCCTATATTGCAACATCTGACTGCGAAATGGACCATCCTTCGGTTAAATGTTTGAGATTAACCGACATTGAACATCAAGCTCGTCGAGCGTTAGAAAAGCAGTCACGCCAGGTGCTTATCGCCGCAGACAGCTGTTTTTCTGGCCTTGGTATCATCACCAAGAGTTCAGGACCCGTTAACCTAGCGAGATTAGCCTCCGCCCAGGGTTTATTCATGATGACAGCTGGCATGGCTGATCAATTGGCCGAGATAGATCCCACGCTGAACATGAGCACCTTCACACACTACTTGGCTAAAGGGTTAAGAGGTGAAGCGAGCGTGTACGACAAGAGCGGAGTAATTACTCTATCAGAACTACTGCTGTATGTTCAGTACAATGTCGCACGAACGACAAATTCACGGCAAATTCCCATGCTAGGAAGAGTGAAAGGGGACGGTGAAATGCTTTTCCGGCCAATGCACTAGCACTTCACCATAGGAGGTACGACGATTATGTCTAGGCAACCTCACTCTCAATGTTTGGAACGCAGAACGCTGTTCAGGGTATCCGCCGGTCTTCTATTATTGTTTCCCTACATGCTCATGCGCTATCTACCTCTTCTTAGTGTTGGCATCGTAAGGGCAGAAGAACTCACCGAAGACAGAGAGATTACAAAGGAGATATGGCTAAACGAATTTTTTCAGATAAAGCCCCCTATTGGAGCACTCCATTTGTTTCGTTTTGCCGATGAGATGTATGCCACAACGAAACCTATATCTTGGGTCCCCGCGAAGGGAGAACAGCAGAAAACTTATGAGCAGGTCGACGTACCAATAGGATTTGTTACTGACTTCGCCAGTGTGCCACGTATATTTTGGCAGTTCTTGCCGCGCGACGGCAAATACACATACCCAGCTATAGTACATGACTACTTGTACTGGACCCAGAACCGCTCTCGGGAAATGGCGGACCAAATATTACGGATAGGGATGCAAGAGTTTGGAATAGATCCTATTGTGGTCAATGCTGTTTATTGGAGTGTTAGAGCAGCCGGTGATATCGCATGGAAGCACAATGCGAAGTTAAAATCTCAGGGTGAAAGGAGAATACTCAAACGTTTTCCAGAGGATCCCTTAATGAAATGGCAAAATTGGAAAGAACACAATGATGTCTTTGCCTGATAGGTCCGAGAGCACGGAATCGTTCGTCCGCTGCACACTGCCGATTTCTAGGCTGTGAAAAGGAATTCTGGCAAGCTGTTTCTGTCATTCTAGCATGCCATGCGACTGGAGTTTCTGCTCGGTGGGTCGCGAACATTCACTATCTCGAATACCCACTCGTCCCATTTTTTCATCAGGGTGTTATCGCACGCCGGTGGACCTCAAGGGGTACCAACTCTACACCCAATCCTCGCATTCGCCGGTCAGGGTCCGGCGGTTTGTGTGTTCGCTTACACCAGTCAGAACAGATACCTCAACCTGCAGCTCTGAGTTCGCATCCCTGAAATGAGGCATAGCGATTCTCTTAGGGGTGTTTCGATTACATCTGTTTCCTACAAAATGTAGTTTTAGCAATGATCCCACTTATCTTCCGGTATTTGCGCACTGCTCAAGGATTGGGTTTAGTAAACAGCCATTATGCGTTGAGAGGACCAAACCACGAATCAAATGATTTGCCCATTGCTGCTACCTGAAAAGCGTTTCGGCAATCAGATTCTTGAATGTCGATGATAGGGTTGTTAGGGCAGCATTACGTTTGCTTTTCGTTTCGTAGCCCCCAATTGAACGTTTGGGTTTTACTGCCCGGCTTAACCTGCAACACGACATCATTTGCTAACTTGAACTCATAATTCAACGGACCAGCTAATTTGGGACGGGGCAGGCCGATCGAATTCGATGTGAGGAAACAAGTTACTTTCGAATGTCGTCGTGTGTGGGCGCGGCTCCATGCGCACGATTTGCGACGGATCCAAGGCTGTCACATCTCCAGGCCCGTAGAGACGCAACTCTGTCGGTGGAAGGTCGAGCGCATTCAGTGTGATCTTCGCCGATATTGATACTTGTGCCGGCTGGTTTCGTGAGAGCGAATCTATCGTGGTGATCGCATTCGCCGTACCGTGCCGAACCCAGGGGAGAAAATGGCGAACAGTAGTATCGGCCATGGAGCGCGACCTCCGATCAAGGCGTTACGGCCACAATCTGCAGACCCGCTTGTTCCGTAAAATTCAGCTTTCTCTTCGCAGCATCAGCTTCAGCGTAGGTAACGAAGTCCGTCGAATTGAGCCGTTTCGTAAGATTGGACTTTGAGACCAATCGGAAGATCTTGCTCCGAGTCGGCAGTTTTAGGGCGGGAGCTCGGTAGCGGTTTGGCCCGGAGTGTTTGGCTGCGTGCAGACCAGCTGCGCTCCACCGCGAAAGTCGAGCGGCAATCCCGGCGTCCATCGTATGGCGTGGAGGCGGCGGGCCAGCCGGTTTGGGGATGATCTTTTCTTCATACTCCACTGTAGTCGTGAGTGGAGCGCCATGCTCCGCCTGTTGGGTTGTAGCCTGGATCCCAGCTTCTAACAATTCAAACGACGGGCTCGACAACTTCTCATCATCCGACATGTCACGAAACTGGGCCGGGGCAAAGTGATCACGTACCGGTTCGGTGTCAACACCTCCTATGCCGATCTGAAGTTGTTGGATTTGGAATTCCTGCGGCCCGCCAGCGACGGGCGTTGTCCCAAACCGTGTGATCAGAAGGTTCAACGGCACGACATTTTGTTTGATCGTCAGGAGACCCAGCGGGTGCATGCGTATCCCCGTCGAGTCGTCAATCTCACGCAGACTCACCAATCTCGAAAGCGTGCGCGGCAGAGCCGCGCTCCACGCGGCCGGCTGGCTCAACGCTTCTCGCAACAGTCTGGCCACATCAGTCGACTCGGGAACCGGGGGAGATTCCCCTTCGATAAGGGTCGTGTCGAATGACACCGATTTCCTAAAGATCCAGATCTTAAATGTGGCTTTCCCCCGAACATGTAACGGACGCGGGCCGGACAGTTCGCCCTCGAAGGACACCATGAAGAGGCTTCGGCCGAAGGCCTTCAATTCCAATGATGCATGCAGCGCCGCGACGAAATGAAATGGGTTAAATTGAATCAGCACATCGAAGCCTGCCATACCTTCGACACTGAATTTCGATTTTTTCGCGAACAAATGCACGTGCGCGCCGAACTGGACGGTGTTGGAAGTGATGGCGAAATACGCCTCGCACCGGAGCTTCAGATCGTCGGAATTCGCTAGTACGATGGCGAGGCGGGGCATCGGCTCAAGTCCAGGGGGAGGCGTAAAGTCCGGATGCACCCCGCCGATCGCCAGGATAAAAGACGGATTCCGGTTCCAAGTCATCCGCATCCGCATCTCGCCGGTGATGACGTATTTGTTCAGCAAACGCGAGTCGTGCAGCACCGCATCGAGAAAGGCCCGCTCTTGCGCGAAATCGATTCCGCCAAAGACGTACATCTGGAGGCGGACAAGATCCAGCTCCTGCCTGGGAAGGATCGCCGAAAGGTGCCCAACCATTAGTGCCCTGGTGCGCACGCCGAATTCCACAATGAAGGCTAAGCGAATGATGGCAAGGGGTGGAGTGCCCCACGTAATCTGCACGACCGGCCCAAAGAGATGATGATCCTGTGCCGGAGGAAACACCGTGTTGAGTGCACTTAGATATTGAGGCCCATTGCGGACCGGATCAGCCGGTGCGAGGATACCGTCGAGCGTGTTGGCGCGCATACCTAGCTGAATGGCGTCTTCGTTCGCTGTTCGATGGATGCCGAGAAGCCCACCGATTCCCCGGAGCATGAACCCCAAGCCAAGCGGGATCGGCTTGAAGCCTTCGGCGGTGATCACCACAACAAGGGAAAATCCGTTCTGGCCGCCCGGCAGCCGCGTATGAATCAGCCCAAGGGCCCGCACGGCGATGCCGCCTTGCATCTCCAGGTAGAGCACACCCGCATACTGAGCTTGCTGAGGATCGAAGGAAAGAAAGCCTCCCCCATGTACGACGCCGGCATCGATCGTGAGGCCGACGCCGGTGGGAGGCTTGAAACGGAAGTCCAGATCCGCCACACCAAGATTGCCCCCAGTTTGGGGGAAAGTTAGGTCAGCAGCGAGTCCCACTCGCTCTATCGTTGCTTCTACGGGGCCAAGCCGGAGCACGAGTGTGGCCGATGCTTCTGTTTCCAAGCCTTTGTCGCCGGCATGCAGCCGGAGATGAACGGTCGGCACCTTCAGCCCACCTATCGCAAGCCCAATTGGTAAGGTTGCGTCCAGCCCCGTGCTGCCACGCAGTGTCAGTCCTCGTTCGTTGGACCAGGCCAGGCCGAGATCGAAGTTGGCCCGCATGCCCTTCGCCGGCAAGATGCTGCTGAGAAATCCATCGCCGTCAGCAGGCGCAAGGACGAGTGCGCCCGACTGCGCGTAGATGGCCAGCAGGACGACAGCGGAGGAACCCGTCGCGCGCAGGTCTGCGTCGAGCTGCAGCGCGCCGATCTCGAGCCGCGTACTGGTGCTCGCGCCGAACACGAATGCCAGCGCACCGGCCGCGGCCTCGCGCTCGATCCGCAGCTTTGCGCTGGCCGTCGCGTCGGCCAGTGCGTCCGGCGCGAGCGCCGCACCATCGGGACCGAACACGAAGCCGGGCACGCTGCCTTCGCTTTCGAGCGTGAGGCGCCAGCCGTCGCGCGTCTCGGTGAAGGCGAGCTGGCCGAGCAATTCGATGATCAGCCCGTGCGCAGCGGCCGGATGACGTGCCGACGTCACACGCGCAGCAACCGCAAACCGCGCCGGAGCGGCCACGCCGTCGCTCACCTGTCCTGGCAGCACGATAACGAAACGCGGCTCGACGCTCTCGAGGTATGGCCTCAGGTCCACTGACTCGGCCTGCGGGAACTCCACCGCGAGCGCGTCTGCGTCGTGCTCGTCGTCGCCGAAGTGATCCGACTCGTTGAGCTCGACTGGCAGCGGCGCGCTGGGCGGGCCGACCGCCACGCGGTCCTCGAAGCACTTGAGTCCCAGCGTGTGCGCCAGCAGCCGCAGCAGTGGAAAGAGGCGGCGCGCCGACTCGTGCGCGTCGGCGGCGGTGTCGAGGCGATTTGGGAAGTAATGCTCGGACAGCGTCGGCAACGGGCGTTGGAGGATCGCGTCGACCCGCTCCAGTTGCAGCCGATCTCCGCACCACGGTAATCGGACAACCTTCGCACCGTCGGCGACCATCGGTTGGGCAGACGCGATCTCGGCCGGCGTCACCAGTGTCAACAGGCACGCAGCGCGGAACAATGTTGGGTGACGCACCCGCAGGTGCATCGCGAGCAACTGCTCAATCAGGTCGCGCCCGAGGTCGCGCGTCTGGTCGGCCAGCGTCGGGTCCTGCACGAGGTGCTCGACTCCGCGCGCTGAGCTGAACAGGTCGTCCGCAAGCGCGAGAAGGCGCGCGACACCGGACCACGAATCGAGCATCTCTGGCTGCAGGTCGACAATCTCCTGCGCAAGCCCGCCCAGGCGCTCGATCTCCCGGCGCAGATCGGCGCGGCCGCCGACCTCGTCGGTTCTGCCCATCGACTGCATCAGCAGTTTCACACCCACCGGTCGCCGCGTGGCGTCGACCAGTGGCGCCAGCAGCGCAACGATCTCGTCACGCAGTGTGACAGGCAGAGTGTTGTCGTTGGTGGCCATGCGGATCTCCGCGTCAGACGTTCCGCGCACGCGGGCGCGGATGGTCGGGTAACTGCGGTACGGCGGCGCCGGCCGCGTCGGTGACCTTGTACTTCGGCCACTCACTGGCCCAGGTGGTCTCGTTGAGCCAGCGCATGAACTTCAACGGTTCGTAATGGAACGCGAATCCGGCCGCGTTGAGCTGCCCGTGCCCTGGCAGCGTGGGATGCAGGCGCGTGACGAGCGAGGCATCGCCCCACCAGTTGACGAGGTCGGGGTTGACGCCGATGCCTTGCAGGCGCGTGCGCTCCTCCGCCGACGGCGCCTTGGACCATTCGCTCTGGTAGAAAACCGCCGGCAGCATGGGCATCGGCGTGCCGGCGGGCAGCGACCAACCCGAGGCGCTGGCGACGGACTGGAAGGCCGGTGGCACGAATCCGGAGCCGAAGGTCTCCAGGCCGATACCATGCAGCACCATTGTGCCTTCCTTACGGATCACGCCGGCGTGTCCGAGGAAGTCACCCAGCAGCACGCGGATCGGCGTCTCGTTATTGCGTCCGCTCGCGCCGACCGCCACGTCTCCGGCGCGCAGCCGCTCGAGGAAGAAGAGTAGTGCCACCGCGTCGGTACGCCAACTTTCGAGCACAGTGGGCCGCCGCGGCGTTCCCGGCGGGCGCGAATCCCAGGCCGCCTGCTCGATACCGCCGTGCGCGGCACTGGCGTCGTACAGCGCGAGGACGAGGTCGCATTCCTTTTTGCGGATCAGCACGCGGTTGAGCCAGCAGGGGTTGGAGTCGGTCACCTCGGTGAAGCTCATTCCGTCTGGGCGTGCGAGGTGGATGATCAGCGAGTACACATAAGTGGGCTCCTGGTCATAGTCGATGCGGCCGGGGTTAGCGGGAAACGAGCCCACGCCTTCGATCTCGACCGACAGCGTGTCGGGCAGATGGAAGATCTCGTGCCGCACGAGCACGAACGCCATGCTGACCTCGTCACCAGTGTTGGGGAAGCGCGCCGCGACCAGCTCGCCGTTGGCCGGCGCATAGATCGGCACCCCCGCCGTACCCAGGTTGAAGGTCGATGGCGACGAGATGTCGCCGAAAATGCCGTTGCTCGAGCGCAACCCGCTGCCTGCCGCGAGCAAAGTATAGGCGCGATCCTTGGCGTCGAAATCGCGCGTCGACTCGAAGTAGTACTCGCGCAACGGCGTCGTGCCGTCCGCGCGCCGCTCCGGCCGCCGCGCGGTCACCACGGTGACAAGGTCGTCGCTGAGGTCGAACGGATACCACCACCAGTCCCAAACCTCGCGCGCGAAGCGGTGCCAGTCGAATAGCGGGCCGGGGCAATCGTGGTCAGAGCTATTAAGCGTGTTCGACCCGGAGAAGCCGTGGCCGTGGAAGCCGCGGTATACGTCGAACAGGGCGGTCCAGACGCGGTTGTGCTCCCTGGTATTGGTGGCCATGTTGCGCGGCTGGATCGCCGCATCGTAACGCGCCTCAAGCGTCGCGGCATTGGCCGATTCGAACAGCGCCTCATGGATATGGTGCGCGGCCAGCGCACGCACGAGGACGGGAAAACGTTCGTCGGCCAGCGCGAGGCGACGGAAGGTCGCCGAGTTGTCGACTGTGCGCTCGCGCCGCGCGTGCGGCAATAGCGGGAAGTTACGCGGCAGGTCGTGCCGTTCGCACAGGAACCGCGCGAGGAGCGCCCAGCCGCGGTACTGCTGCTCGGTGAACAGCATGTAGCGGCGGTCGCCCAGTGCCTCGCGCGCCGGCCCCGCGTAAGTGCGTGTCGTCCACCAACTCACGACCACCTCGCGGAAGGCGCGGTGCGAAATCCACAGCTTCGCGCCCGGCACGTCGTCGGCGTTCTGGTCGGCGTTCGCCGCCAGCGAGGCCCAGCGGCTGCCTGGCGGCGGCGATGATTCGCTCAGGTTGCCGGTCTCGACGCCGATTGCCCAATTGTTCGTGTGGTTGCCGTGCAATGTGATGCTCGGCATGTTGATCAGGCCGAAGACCGTCCCGTCACCTGGCACGAAATACTGCGTGCCTATGCCCGGATCATCCCGCTTCTCCCAGTCGGCCGGCGGGCCGACGTACCGCTTGACGAATTCCTCGACCCTCTCGCGCGGCGGAAAGCCGCCGGTCACGTGCACAACGACGGAACGCACATCGGGCATGAACGTGCCGAAACTCCCCGGGCGCCAGTTGGCCACTCCGGCCATCACCCGGGTCTGCGGGTCATCGCTGAACACGGTGGCCAGACGCGTCTGTAGTGAAGTGGGCATGGCCAACCTTTCAAGGACCAGTTCGAACAGCGGCACGGTCTGTCAGCGCGCGCCGCTGCGGTTCAAGGTGCCGAGCACCGCCCGGCTGTCTGCAAACCGGATTGCCTGTTCCCCGAGCTCCTGTGATCCAATCGTAGGCGCCTGCCTATGAGTTATGAAGATAGGGCTCCAAGAGCGACGGTTGAGCAATTCCCTTCATAAGTAGGTCTTGCTCATTTAGAACTTCCAGAAAGAGAGGGGAGCGATTCTTTAGCGCAAACCGAACAGCCACTGATCAGGAGTAACCATGCGTAGCATAGGATCCGCAAGCACCAGCGGAAGCTGTTCTAGACGATTTTCAAGAGAGGTCCACGCCATAGCGCTCCCATTATGGTGGTTGTCTTTTGTGTTACGCGATGGGGCAGGAGTGACCACCCCATTCTAGTGATGGCACTTTTGGCCAGTAATTGTGCACGGCAGTGAAAGTTGTGTGCGATGCAGACGAGTAACTTCTCTACACCAACTGCCAATTGCTGCATTCCATCCTCAATGATGGCAACTGCTCGTTGAAAAATCGGAGAGGACGTAAACTATTCGCAGGCTTTTAACTTGTCAACCTAAATAAATCAAATACGTGTAATTTAGGACTTGAGTCTTCTATTTTTCTAAATAATAATCCCGCCTATTGGCGACAAATCATATATAGAAGCCACGGTCGATATAGATGGAATCAAATTGAAGTTTTCTATAAAACTGACCAATGTGCTGACTTCTGGCTTTGATCGTTCCTTACAACTCCTAGGGATGGTAGCTAACGAACCCTTTGTTTATTTCCGAAAGCTTCCTGCCGGTTCTGCGATACACGCCAACCCCTGTAAGCGGATATGTAGCTATTCAAAGGGAGCCGAATAGAAACAAGCGAAATCTTACCAATCTCAAGCTTGTCCCCTTCCCACGCTTCCCCCTCTTTTCGTCTAATTCGATGTGCTTTCAGCCGTGACCGGTTGGGAGGCATCACATTTTGTGAATTTCTCCGAGGAGAACACCCCAGTGTTTTTTTGTCGTTAATGTCGCTTGGTTCGTGACCCCGATGCGGTAAGCGGTCTGGGTCTCATCCCCATGAGGGGTTTCCTTTTTTAGAGAATTTCAAATAGGAAGTGGAGAGGGGGAGATCTGTAGCGGGCTCGGGTAGATTTATAGTGCTAGGGTGGAGAGGCTCAGAGGTGGCCCTCCGCCTGCCGCGAAGGTCCCGGCGGGTCTTGTCCTGGGGGGAAGAAGCATGCTTTTTCTGATTCAACCAATCTTGCTCGAGTACGGCGGACCTTCGCGGTACACGGACACGAGGCGGACACGCTATGATTATGCCGTGGATTGTTGCGAGCCTATGAAGGCGCATCTGGTCTGCAAGCTGTAGACAGAGCGGTTAGCGATCCGTTAGCGTGGGGCAGCAACTCAAGATCTAAGTTATTGATTCGTAAGCTTTGCAATAGGTTGGGGATAGTATCCCGGCTTCGGCACCAAAATCCCGTGCAATATCGTAGAGCCGATCCACTGGTTCTTTCGTGGCTTTCTTTCAAGGCTAGCGAGGCTCGTCGAGTATGGCGAGGCCGTTGCAAGCGGTTTACGAGTCATAGGGCAGCGTTCTGGCCGGGCATCTGATCCGCGGTGCAATCCTGGTTACATACTGCGGAATAGCTATTCTCAGGACAACCTGCTACGATATACTCGTTTCATCGCGGCGGACCTCGCGTGAAACATTTCAATTGAACGGTCCATCACCGATATTGTCTCACCCGGACCCGGAAACTGATCGGAAGCCTGACCAAAGCCGCTGTTCGTGATTGCGTCTTCGGCCCTCTCCTTCCTCTCATACCTCGCGCTGGTGTTTTCGACAATGTCACATTTGAAGGGAGGAACCTCATGGGTTCCAAATTATATGTAGGCGGTCTGCCGTACGCGGCAACCGAGACGCAACTCACCACTCTGTTTGCCGCACACGGCAAGGTTGAATCAGCCCGTGTCATCGCTGACAAGTTTACCGGGCAATCGCGAGGCTTCGGCTTCGTCGAAATGTCGACGCCGGAAGAAGCCCAGGCAGCCATTACGGCTTTGAATGGGTCTCAAATGGATGGTCGGTCACTTACGGTGAACGAAGCGAAGCCGCAGGAGTCCCGCTCCGGCGGTGGAAAGCGATTTGGTGGCGGAGGATCCGGCAACGATTTCGGCGGTCGGAATCGCTTCTAGTCTCGGGGCTGTTCTTGAGAGGGGCATCTCGATAAGATGCCCCTCTCCCTTTCCGCTCTACTGGCAGCAACTGTTCTGATAGCTTCCCACTCGGCAGCACTTCACACAATATCCAGGGTTCTTTGTCCTGACAGAATTTCTTGAGTCAGAAGTTGCCGAATGCGTGACCTTCTAGGATCACGGTTCAGATACGGATTGTTTCCTGGCAAGGGGAGAGATCCTCTAGCGCTGTGCACACGCTGACGACCTTCAGCCATTCCTGGGGCGTCGTGTAACTCCTTTGCCGCCGGATCGACGTGTCCGGGCACGTCCTTTCATCTCTTGCTCCGCCGATCTCAACAGCGTCTCGTCTCCAAATCCTTGGCTGGCGAGCGATGACACGGACCTTCTGATTGTTTCAATCGCCGTGGGTTCCGTCACAGCCGGATCGGACAAGCCCAGCAGTTCCCAGCGAATTTTCGGTTTCGATGTGGATCTGGTCTTCTTTTTCTTGGGGGCGTTCCGGTTCCAAACGGGTGAGATCTTCATCAGAAACCTTTCTTCAGTAGTGAATCAGCGACTATCGGCATGGCCATGTAATTGTAACAGATTGATGGATGACATGTTGTCGTCTATTGTGAGGGGACCTGAGCTAAGAACATGAGAATTAAGGCTTTTCGGCCGATTGTAGCCTAGAGAAGGCATGAATGCGCTGATCACGAGTTCACGCTAGAGGGGAGTATACAGCGGAGATCTCAGACTGCGATGCATTGACACTCACCGTGCCGGTCCTATCGAGCAGGGGCACTCACGGCTGCGGGACGCCGCCCACAATCTCACGGATCATGCTGACCTTAACCCCGGCTAACGCTATACTTGCGCCCACTTAACCGGGAGGCGGCATGACTGGTGATGTATTCTCTAGAGGGAGCATGAAGCTGTTCCTGCTGATATTCCTGACGGCTGTCCTACAGGGGTGCGAGTTTTGGGACAAGGAGATCGTCGACGTGTATGCACCGGATTCTCGTCGCGATAAGCAGAGAGAATTTTACATCCAAAGTCTTAATTACCATTTGGGAAAACCGAAGGCCGATCGTATCCGTGCTATCGGGCCGCCGGATCAGTGTAGAAATCAAAATTCAACGACAGAGATATGTGAATGGACACAAGTCGGCCAACCCTTGGAACATACCGTCACCTATACCTATGGGAGGGACGGCCTTGCGACCGCATGGAGCTATCGCGGGTCGTACGGCGAGTTTACGAACGCCAACTATGAGACGGCCAAGTCAGCCGCCTCCATACCGGGAAAGAATCGAAATGAAGCTGCACGGCCACAAGAGGAGAACTGGGTGCACCCAAGCAAGACCAGCGTGCAATTCGACGAAGACAACGTGCAATGCCGGACCGAGGTGCAGGGGTATCCAAAATCCATGTGGGATACCGAATCCGACAAATGCCTGAGGCGTCATGGATGGACACGAGTCCAGAAGCCCTGACAGGCCGGAGCACATTGTCTGCCTGCGGGGGCCGGAGTGAGTGGATCATTGGTGCGGATTCGTTGCGGGACATTCGTGAATGTCGGACCGGATGCTGGTATCACTTGTACTTGAACTCCGGCTCTGCGCATCCTAGACAAGGACTCACGGGAGGGGAACGATGAATTGGGACCGAAACTTTCCTAGCGCAACTCGCTTTACCATACTGCCCGAGTTCAATAACGAGGCGGTTCGTGATAACAACACTGGCTTAGTCTGGCAACGGACGCCGGATACGACGCTGCGGGACTGGCTGGGTGCACGGACCATTTGTGCCAATTTGGTAGTGGGTGGCGCAACCGGTTGGCGTCTCCCCTCCGTCTTCGAACTGAAAAGCCTTCAAGATCCTTCATTGCCGGCCCCCTTCGTGCCAACCAGCGTTTTTACCGTGCCGTCCAATACCTTCTGGTCGACGACCGAGGTTTCCCCTCCTCCGGCTGGTCAGGCCGTATGGGTGGTGACATTCGCCGGTGGCATGGCGTTGACCAACGGAACGGCCGGAGGGCAGACCTTCCTTGCTTGGGGGGTGCGAGGCCCCATGCATCCGGATACGTATTGAATCGCACTCAGTACTTCTGTCTGAAACATGAATTCCGTCGATCCCGCGTGGCTGGGATCGGTGGCCGCGTTCACCGGTGATATCCGACGCCTGATGATCGCTCGGTTCATTCATCAGCGACTCCGCCGCCTCGCCGTGACGCTCTATGGACGTGGAATACCGTCCCGGCTGTTGGACGCCATTCTCTATCCGACCTATCTGTTTCAGTTTCTCGAGGTCCACAACAGGCTTCCGGTCAGACCCAACCGGTTGTTCAACGATTTTCTGTTCAAGATCAAATCAGGTTCCGAACTGAAACACCCTCTGCGAAGGCTCGTCACCGACAAGGAGCTTGGAAAGATCTATATCGAAAAGAAGCTCGGACGCGGGGTTACTCCGCGGACGCACATGATCTTGCGGAGTGCGGCGGCGGTCGATCGCGATACGCCTTCCGTCTACCCGTCCGTCGTCAAGCCGACACACTGTTCCGGAAGAATCGTGATCGTTCGTTCGGCGTCCGAGTACGCAGCCGCGTCACCCACGATCAAGAACTGGCTCCAGGAAGATTATTTTCTCGATGATTTGGAGAAGAACTATGTCGGGCTTGAGAGAAAAGTCATCGTTGAAGAATATATCGACGATTCCTTCGTGCTCGAAGGGTCGCTCCATTGTCTCAATGGCGAGCCCAAAGTCATCAGTCTGATCGATCGGACGACCAAATCGCGACAGTCGTTCGATGTGAATGCAATGCCCCTTGGGGTGAGCCTGCACTTCCCGCTTCAGGAATTCGAACCCAAGAGCTGGGAGTTTCTGCCGCAGCTTCTGGAAAGCGCACGGATTCTGGCGTCCGAATTCGACTACGTCAGGGTGGATTTTTACACAGATACTACGCGGATACTCTTCGGCGAGTTGACGCATCTGCCGGCAGGCGGGACGGGGAAGTTTTACCCGGCGAACGGAGAGATGAAATTTTCCGAGGCATTTTTTCGGTCTCCGCACTGACAAAGTCCAATCTCCAGTCGATCTTCAGCCCGTTGCCGCTCCGTCTCATGCCGAGCAGGTCCCTGACGTGACGGAGCAAGACCGGCTTTGAAACACGAATGCCGAAAAACTTCGTCATCCAGATGTAGAGATGCTCTTCGTGTGCAAATATCCATTCATGAACGATCGTCTTGCGAGTGATGCGCCGATATCCCGCCTGGCTCAGCACGCCAACGAAGTCATCTTTGAGGTAATTCCCGGTGTGTCCCGTCGGAGTGTATCGGCCGACAAATGTGTCGAGAAACCGGCTGGTTGACGATTCGCTAGTGACTTCGACCATCAACAAACGCCCGCCCCTTCTGAGCACTTGACGAGTGGCGACAATGAACTGCAGTTGCTCTTGATCCGTCAGGTGGTGGATTCCGGCGATTGAAAGAACGGCGTCAAAGTGGTCTCTCGGTATTCCGGTCAATTCGTAGTCGGTCTGAATGATATTCCACTCGTCCAACGTATCCGGGACGATGAAGTCCGCGAATGTGATCGCTTCAGTGCGAGCGATGGTTTTGACCAGGTTGCCTTCAAACGGCACATTGAGCACGTGTTTCGCGTTCAGGCGCTTGAGGATGGCATACAAATGTTTGATCTCCGCCATACGAGGCGAATTATCGCCAGCATAGGCGTGGATCAATTCAGTGTTTCTCGCAAAACGTTCCGTGTAGGTCGTCGGCATCTCGTGCTCGAGAACGGCCGGCTTCGGCCCGGACTGACGTGTCGTTGTGATATGAGCGTCCTACGCTCAATGCCCTAGCGTACTACAAGACCTTCATCCGCGTACAAAAAAGTCAGCTTTATTGCGCTCCCTTCGTGTGGAACACATGAATAATGTGGAGAAACGCCGCTTCGGCATCAACGGCATTGCATCTGCATGAATCAAAGTAATGCCTTGCCATGGTGCAGTGTCATGATCGAACGGCGCTACCAGCGGTTCCCTGTGTCGCTTCCGTGCGCTCTGATGGCACATGATGGGCCGCATATTACCCGGTCCGTCGACCTTTCCAAGAAGGGCTGCCGAATTCAGAATACCGTCCGGGTCGCCCCCAATACCGTGATCGATCTCCTGCTCTTTACGGGAGAGGACCTGCCCATCGCGATTCCAGCCGCGAATGTTCGGTGGTGCGGGGCTGACGGTATCGGGATCGAATTCCAAGCCCTCGCGTCCTATCATCAGCAGCGTCTCAATCTGCTGCTCAATCAGCTTCAGAAGCCGCATTAACGGTCGTTGCCCGGCGCTTCCTTTCGGAAGACCGGCAGGTCGACGACTATCGCAGGTTCCCGCTCTCCCACATCTCTTTCATGTGGTCTCAGGCAACGGCTGCAATGCGGTGTACGTCCTGTTAGGATCGATCTTACGGATCAGACGACTCGAACGTTTCCACCAGCAAGCAAGGGCAAGCCCTACTCATAGGAGGGATGATTATGCGGACGGCTGCACGCAGTGCGATCATCATCGGCTTCATCCTGTCCGGACTGGTTTGTTTCGACGGCTGCCCTTCCGTCCGGGCCGAAACCCTGTCGATCCTGAATACAGGCAACAAGATGGAAGGTATTTTGGTCGAGGCGGCCATGAAGCGGCAGCTTCGGGACGAAGGCCATACGGTGACGGATGAGACGATGGAGGGGTATCTCCTGATTGTCGGCGTCTTGCCCAATATCACGTTGGGAGGAGAAAAACGCGGAGTGATCGGGAACATCGTGGTGTCGTCGGTCAGCGCACCGGTGTCGGGGAATGCGGCCGGGACCGACCAATGTCACAAGGAGCCGGAGCGCGCACAACGGATTACGGACGTGGTCGGGGCGAAGGTCTTGTACATCAATAGTACGCTCGCTCAGGCTCCCAACGAGGAGTCGCTTGCGGACATTCTGAGCACATTCGCCAAACGCGAGATCCGAACCACCGCCGAAAAATAACATGGAAACTCAAGATCGTCGATCGACTTCCGGTCTCGGAAGGATGGCGTGAGGATGCGTGGAGTCGTCTGGTTCAGACGGGATCTCCGCCTCGCGGATCAGCCGGCGTTGACCGCTGCGTGCGAAGAGTGCGACGAGATCATTCCCCTCTTTGTGTTCGACGAACCGCTTCTGCAATCCCGGGCCTTCGGCGACGCCTGCGTAAACTTTATGCTCGGGTGCCTGGATGACCTGGCGGAGCGTCTGGCCTCCTTGGGGGTACCGCTGCGATGGCGGCGGGGAGATCCGGCGGTTGAGGTGCCGTCTGCCGTGCTGGAGTGGAAGGCTGACGCCGTGTACTGGAACCGCGATTATGAACCCGCGGCAATTTTCCGGGACCGGACCGTTGAGGTCGAATTGATGCAGCGAGGCGTACAGGTTCGCTCTTTCAAAGACCACGTAATTTTTGAGGCGGACGAAGTCCAAAGCGCCACCGGGGGGCCTCTGCAGCGCTACGGCGCATATCGGGCGCGCTGGTGGACGAAGTGGCAGGCGGCGAAACCGGCCATCCTACCCGTTCCGAAAACGCTCTCCTCGAGGGGAGCGCAGTGTCCCGTTTCCTGCCCCGTTATTCCGTCTCCGGACATCCTCGGGTACGATCGCGTGCCGGTCCGGATCGAGCCCGGCGAACGAAACGCCGTCAAGCGATTGCGACGGTTCGTCAAAGGGCCGCTTCACCGGTATGCGGCCGGGCGCAACCGGCCGGCAATCGATGGAAGTTCGATGCTGTCGCCTCATTTTCGGTTCGGAACCCTCTCGGCGCGCACGGCTGTCCGGGCGGCGCTTGATTCCCTGACCGGTAGCGGGCCTGTCTCACGCGCGGACGTTGTCACGTGGATCGACGAGCTGATCTGGCGCGAATTCTTCCAGCAAGTCCTTGCCGCCTTCCCGCATGTGGCTGAGGGACCGTTTCGCGAAACTTCAGCTCCTCCGGCTCGCCAGCCGGGTCAGGAACGGGACCGGCTCTATCGGGCCTGGTGCGAAGGACGAACCGGCTATCCGATCGTGGACGCCGGCATGCGCCAGCTCAATGAAACCGGCTGGATGCACAATCGGGTGCGCATGATCACCGCGTCATTCATGATCAAGGATCTGCGACTGGACTGGCGGAGCGGAGAACGATACTTCATGCGGCAGCTGATCGATGCCGATGTCGCGGCGAACAACGGCAATTGGCAATGGTGTGCCTCGACCGGGACGGACGCGATGCGCGGATACCGGATTTTCAATCCCGCGCTTCAGAGCAAGAAATTCGATTCCGACGGCGTCTACATCCGAACGTACGTCCCGGAACTCGACAGGGTGTCTTCCGCGCATATCCACGAGCCGCATCTCATGACTCTCGAAGCGCAGCGGCGTGCCGGCTGCCGTATCGGGTACGACTACCCGGCTCCAATTGTGGACCATGGGCAAGCGCGGCGGGAGTATCTGGATCTGGCCAAACGACGGGTAGCGCAATGACCGCGCATCCGATCCGCCTCGGCATCAGCCGTTGTCTCCTCGGCGACCAGGTTCGTTACGATGGAGGGCACAAGCGCGACCATTTTTTGACCGAGGTTCTGAGCCGTCACGTGGAATGGGTTCCCGTGTGTCCTGAGGTAGAAGCCGGATTCGGCACGCCGCGCGAGGCCATGCGATTGGAGGGAGGCCCGCGTTCGCTCACGCTCATGACGGTAGAAAGCCGGCGGAACATGACCGAGCCGATGATGCTGTTCGTCCAACGTAAGGTTGACGCACTGGAAGAAGCAGACCTCTCCGGTTACGTCTTCAAGAAGGAGTCGCCGAGCTGCGGGATGGACGGAGTTCGCGTGTTCGACCGGCGGGGAAGGGCGGGGCGAAGCGGCGCAGGGCTCTTTACTCGCGCGTTCCGTGAGCGGTTTCCGCTCGTCCCGATCGAAGACGAGGAGCGGCTGTCGGACGGTATGATTCGAGAACACTTCATCGAGCGCGTCTTCTGCTATCACCGATGGCGTGCGCTCTCGCTGGATGCTCCGACGAGACAGGCCGTGGTCCGCTTTCACACGATTCACAAATACCTCCTGATGGCTCATGCGGCTGCGCCCTACCGGGCATTGGGTCGTCTCGTCGCCCAAGCACACCGGTATCGGCCAATGGACCTGGTGGGACAATACGGCCTGCTTTTCATGAAGGCGTTGGCGGAAATGACGACCAAACGTAAACAGGCCAATGTCTTCCATCATCTGGTCGGACACCTGAAGGGACGGTTGAAATCCCATGAACGTGCTGAGCTGGATGCTGCAATCCATGACTATCATCAGGGCGCGGTGCCTCTCATCGTTCCGCTCACATTGGTCAAGTACTTTGTGGCAAAGTATGAAATCGAGTATGTCGGGGCGCAGACCTTTCTGAATCCCTATCCCGAGGAACTCATGGTCAGTCACGGCATGTAACGTTCGAAGCAAGGAGTCCGTCGATGGCAAAGGCAAAGGGAGTCATCCTGGTCGGCCATGGGGGCATACCGAAGGATTGCCCGCAGGAACTGGTGACCAAACTGAAGCGGTTGGAGGGGCAACGCCGTGCGGCTCATGCGCCCCCATCTCCGGAAGAGCTCGAGTTGGACAAGAAAATCCGGCATTGGCCCAGGACGGACGTCACGGATTCTTACCAGGCAGGGCTGGAATCTGTGGCCCGTCAGCTTCGCACGAGGTTAAAGGATGTGTGGTTTGCCGTTGCCTACAATGAGTTTTGTACGCCGACCTTGGAGGAAGCCGTCAACGACCTGGTCGCTCGAGGCGCGGAACAGATCATTGTTGCGACCACCATGTTTACACCGGGCGGGTCGCATTCGGAGATCGAAATCCCCGAAATTCTTGATCGATTGCGTCTGGAACACCCGACAGTGGTCTTGCGCTATGCCTGGCCGTTCGATCTTTCAGCCGTCGCTGATCTCCTGCACGGACAAGTTGAGAGATTTGTCTGAATCGCACAGTTGATTCGGATCGTTCGCCTTCGCCGTTTAGCTACGGGGATCTTCAGAGCGTAGTCCTTCAGATACACATCTACACGATGTTGGGGTCATTGGTGCTCAAGAAAGTCGTGCACTTATATTCAATGGTCGATGGGCATGAAGGTTGCTGTCGGTAAATGGGTTTTCTATGGATCCTCACACCACTTCGGCAGGTGCTCCATTATGACGTATTGTGTTTCAGTCGAAGAAATCCGGCCACAAGCATATTCGACCGGTGGACTAACGAGCACCACGATTCGAAACTTGGTCGTGAGTTGGTGTTCGACCGAACTTGAGTGGGCCGCCTCCGCAGCCTGCAGCGTGTCGACGCTTCGTAGCCAGGTGACACGGCATGTCAGAGGATATCTGGGATTGTTGTGGAGAACCGGTGCGTTACGCGGAAAACAACCGCACGATGCATTCAATGTGACGTGCGATGGCCCGACGACAAGCCATCCTGATATTGGCCAGAACTCTTTGGTCTGCCGAGTGGGGATCGCACCTGCCGGATCCTCAGGTTCGGTCTTTCTCCTGATTCGAATCCGCCTGCGATCCCCTTCGACTCCGCTAGCCGCGGCCTGACGGGATAGGTGTGTTCTCACTTCGAGGGGCGAGGGACTTTTGCCCCCTTTCGCCTGGCTTCCGACAAGCCGATCGCAACCGCCTGTTTTCTGCTCGTGACGCGCTTGCCGCTTTTACCACTCTTCAATTGGCCCCGCTTTTTTTGATGCATTGCACGCTTCACGGACTTCTGCGCGCTTTTACCATATCGTGCCATATGGCTATCCTCTTCCTCCGTTGAATGTCCGCGCCAATAGCATTATCCGTCGCGCAAGCGACTCCGTGCTCTATCAACGTTCTATCAATCAGCGCGTTGAAGGGTCGTCGTATGACCTCGATCGGTCACATAGGCTTTCACGTGATCGCCGACAACCACCTTGTCTATCTTACTGCTCTTATCCACATGGATCCTGGTTTCCTTTCCGTCGTTGTCCTTGATCCAATAGTACTCGCCTTCCATTTTCATTAACGTGCCCGAAACCGTATCTTTTGTCAGGCGCTCTCCCAAAGTGGGTGAGGCTTCCTTATCCGACATGGGATTTGCCGCGTGAGCGGCGCCGCTCCAACATGCCACGGCTCCGACTAGTGAGAGTGAAAGCAACAGGTGTCTCATTGAGTCCTCCAAACTGGTAGATGTGATCTCGCGCTCTTAGATTGATGAATAACATGAGGTGATGGAGTGATGGACTGGGAAGAGCCCTGATTGGGGTGATCTCATGCCCCCGACTTTTCGATGAAGAGAGTGGTGCAGCAAGTAGACGGCAAGGCTCATTGAACAGTGAGAAGCCGTCGGAACGATGGGAGTCACCGCCACCCGTAAGGTCAGCGGGCGGCGGCTCCTTCTTTGCCCACAGGCGCGGAGAGTGTCGTCGCGGGAGGACTGCAAGAACTGAGAGGGAAGCAGGGGGTGACTTCACGCCGTATGCTTTGCCCGGTTCCTTGCACGTTCACCTGTTTCTCCGTCAGAACAGATTGGGGAACGTAAGTCGAGAATACGCTGATCATGGGTGGATCCGAAGGTTGCTGACGATACCAGGGGATGACCGATTGCACGTTGAATGAGGGGATGATCCCTCTCACGCCCGCGAGAGGATCATTGTTCGGCGGCAGCGGGCAACTGTTAAAACACACGGTTCCCGGCGGAACGTTCAGCAAAGTCAGTGCGTTGCCCGGCAGCACCGCCCCCATCAAGAATGCTGATATGCCGCTCACTGCTCCTGTGGCACGGATGCTGAGTGTGCCTGGGTTAATGTTGACCCTCACCGGCGCTGTTTGGGTGCCCACGACTCCGTTAAGCGCTTGAAGGGTCGAGTTTGCACCGGCCGTGACATTGGTGCCGGATCCGACCGCGCTGAACACGGATCCTCCATTTGCGATCACGGAAACGCTGCCTCCTGTGTTCAATGACCCCAAGGTGACGTCTGTGCCCGCCGTATAGTCGAGCGACCCGGTCGTGCTAGTGGTTGTGGCCGCCGCCGCCATCGTGATTGGGCCTCCCGCCGATACTGTGGTGCCGTTGGCCCCGTTTGTGGTCAGAGCGGCAAGCTGTGTCACTGAATTTGTCGCCGCCAGGCTCAGAGTTCCACCGGTCGATGCTACTGCGCCGGCAATGGTGAGATCCGCGGCGTTCGTCGAAAGATTGCCCGATATCGTCGACGTGCCCAAGATCAAGGCATTGGCATCGGTGAGCGCCACGTTGTTCCCGCTGGTGATGGCGACCGTGCTGAAGTCGTTGCCGGCGTTCGTCAAGGTGATGTCGTTACCGGCGCCGGCGGCGAGCGTGGTGGCGCCAGTGACGGTGAGCGGCCCGGTTTGTGTGAGCGCGCCGGTGGTGGTGACCCCTAACGTGCCGCTGACGGTGGAGGTACCCAGATCCAGGGCAGTGCTATCGGTGAGGGCGACGTTGTTCCCGCTGGTGACGGCGACGGTGCTGAAATCGTTGCCGGCATTCGTCAAGGTGATGTCGTTGGCGGCGCCGGCGGCGAGCGTGGTGGCGCCAGTGACGGTGAGCGGCCCGGTTTGCGTGAGCGCGCCGGTGGTGGAGACCCCTAACGTGCCATTGATGGTCGAGGCACCGAGATCCAGGGCATTGCTATCCGTGAGGGCGACGTTGTTCCCGCTGGTGATGGCGACCGTGCTGAAGTCGTTAGCCGCGTTCGTCAAGGTGATGTCGTTGGCGGCGCCGGCGGCGAGGGTGGTGGTCCCGGCGACATTCAGGGCGCCGCTCTGGGTGAGGGCGCCGTTGGTGGTGACCCCTAACGTGCCATTGATGGTCGAGGCACCGAGCACCAGGGCATTGCTATCCGTGAGGGCGACGGTGTTCCCGCTGGTGATGGCGACCGTGCTGAAATCGTTAGCCGCGTTCGTCAAGGTGATGTCGTTACCGGCGCCGGCGGCGAGCGTGGTGGTCCCGGCGACATTCAGGGCGCCGCTCTGGGTGAGGGCGCCGTTGGTGGTGACCCCTAACGTGCCATTGATGGTCGAGGCACCGAGCACCAGGGCATTGGCATCCGTGAGGGCGACGGTGTTCCCGCTGGTGATGGCGACCGTGCTGAAATCGTTGCCGGCATTCGTCAAAGTGATGTCGTTGGCGGCGCCGGCGGCGAGCGTGGTGGCGCCGGTCACATTCAAGGGGCCGGTTTGCGTGAGCGCGCCGGTGGTGGAGACCCCTAACGTGCCGCTGATCGTGGAGGCGCCGAGCGTGAGCGCATTGATGTCAGTGAGGGCGACGTTGCGGCCGCTGGTGATGGCGACCGTGCTGAAGTCGTTGCCGGCATTCGTCAAGGTGATGTCGTTGGCGGCGCCGGCGGCGAGCGTGGTCGGGCCCGCGGCGAGGATGGCGCCGGTTTGCGTGAGCGGGCCGGTGGCGGTCACCGCCAGCGTGCCGGTGGAGGTGGCCCCGGCATTCGCACTCACCCCGCCGATGGTGACCGGGCCGGTCTCGGCCCAGGCGATGTTGCCGCCCGTGAAGGTGACGGTCTCAAAACTGTTGGCCGTATTGGTCAAGGTAATGTTGCCGCGGGTGCCGGCGGTGCCGCCGAGATCCGTGACGGTGAGGCTCTGCCCGACATTCAAGGTGACCGGGGCACTCTGGGTCAGGTTATGCGTGGCGGTGGTGCTGCCGGTGAAGGCCGGGGCCGCGGTGGTGACGGAGACCGGGCCGCCGAACTGATTGGCCGTGTTGCCGAGCGTAATGGCCGAGGGCAGCAGCGGCGGGCCGGCAAAGGTGGCGGTGGTGCCGGTCGTGGTGACCGTGATGTTGCCGGTGCCGGGTAACGGTAGCGCATTGAGATTCGTATCGGCTCCTAAGACAAAGCTGGAGCCGGTTCCTCCGATGGACGCTTGGGTGCCCCCGATCTGGGTCGTGCCCAAGAGGGTCACATTACCGGCCGGCGTCAGGGTGGCATCGCCGACGACGGTGAGGGTGTGGCCGGCCGGCAGTGTGAGATCGCCCGCTGTGGTGGTCGCGGTCAGATTGCCGCCCACGGTGGAGGTGTGGAGCGTGAGGGCCGCGCCATTGGCCAGGGTCACGGAGCCGAGCGTGGCGGCGGCGGTCGTATCGAAGCCCGCGGCTCCGCCCACGGTTAAGGCCCCGGTTTGACTGATCGCACCCCCGGCCGTGACGGCCAGATTCCCGCTGACGGTGGAGGTACCCAGATCCAGGGCAGTGCTATCGGTGAGGGCGACGTTGTTCCCGCTGGTGACGGCGACCGTGCTGAAATCGTTAGCCGCGTTCGTCAAGGTGATGTCGTTGGCGGCGCCGGCGGCGAGCGTGGTGGCGCCGGTCACATTCAAGGGGCCGGTTTGCGTGAGCGCGCCGGTGGTGGAGACCCCTAACGTGCCATTGATGGTCGAGGCACCGAGATCCAGGGCATTGCTATCCGTGAGGGCGACGTTGTTCCCGCTGGTGATGGCGACCGTGCTGAAGTCGTTAGCCGCGTTCGTCAAGGTGATGTCGTTACCGGCGCCGGCGGCGAGCGTGGTGGTCCCGGCGACATTCAGGGCGCCGCTCTGGGTGAGGGCGCCGTTGGTGGTGACCCCTAACGTGCCATTGATGGTCGAGGCACCGAGCACCAGGGCATTGGCATCCGTGAGGGCGACGGTGTTCCCGCTGGTGATGGCGACCGTGCTGAAATCGTTGCCGGCATTCGTCAAGGTGATGTCGTTACCGGCGCCGGCGGCGAGGGTGGTGGTCCCGGCGACATTCAGGGCGCCGCTCTGGGTGAGGGCGCCGTTGGTGGTGACCCCTAACGTGCCATTGATGGTCGAGGCACCGAGCACCAGGGCATTGGCATCCGTGAGGGCGACGGTGTTCCCGCTGGTGATGGCGACCGTGCTGAAATCGTTGCCGGCATTCGTCAAAGTGATGTCGTTGGCACCGGCCGTCAAGGTCGTGGTGCCGGGAATGATCAGCGTGCCGGTTTGACTGATCGCACCCCCGGCCGTGACGGCCAGATTCCCGCTTGCGGTCAGAGTCGGCAGCGAGATCGGGGCATTATCAAAGGTCAGGGTCAGATTGCGCAGATTGGTGAGGCCGGCCAGGGTGGGCACGCTGGCGCCGGCATTCACATTGCGCAGGCCCAGATCGCGGATGTTGCTCGTGGTTCCGCCAAAGGCCATTGCCCCGGTGAAGTTGTTGGGCTGCGTGTCGAGGAGGATATCGGCACCGGCCACGGTCGTGGCCAGCGTGGTAGTGCCGGGAACGGTCAGCGCGCCGGATTGAGTGATCGTGCCGCCGGCCGTGACAGACAAATTCCCGCCGGCCGTCAATGCTAGTGCCGGTAGCGAGATCGGCGTATTGTCAAAGGTCAGGGTCAGGTTGCGCAGATTGGTGAGGCCGGCCAGGGTGGGCACGCTGGCGCCGGCATTCACATTGCGCAGGCCCAGATCGCGGATGTTGCTCGTGGTCCCGCCAAAGGCCATTGCCCCGGTGAAGTTGTTGGGCTGCGTGTCGAGGAGGATATCGGAGCCGGCCACGGTCGTGGCCAGCGTGGTGGCGCCGCCCACCGCCACCGCACCGGACTGAGCAATCGTCCCGCCGGCCGTCAGGGTCAAATTCCCGCTCGCAGTCAACGCCGGCAGCGAGATCGGGGCATTATCAAAGGTCAGGGTCAGGTTGCGCAGATTGGTGAGGCCGGCCAGGGTGGGCACGCTGGCGCCGGCATTCACATTGCGCAGCCGCACGTCACGAAGGTTGCTCTGCGTACCGCCGAATACGATCGCACTCCCAAAGTCATTGGCCTGGGTTGCCAACAAGACGTCAGTATTTGTAGTGGTGGCCGTGAATGTAGTGACGCCGGTGACGTTCAGCACTCCCGACTGGCTGAGCGGCCCGCCGGCCGTGAGGCCGAGCGTGCCGCTGACCGTGGAGGCACCGAGCACCAGGGCATTGCTATCCGTGAGGGCGACGTTGTGGCCGCTGGTGATGGCGACCGTGCTGAAGTCGTTGCCGGCATTCGTCAAGGTGATGTCGTTACCGGCGCCGGCGGCGAGCGTGGTGGTCCCGGCGACATTCAGGGCGCCGCTCTGGGTGAGGGCGCCGGTGGTGGTGACCCCTAACGTGCCATTGATGGTCGAGGCACCGAGCGTGAGGGCATTGATGTCAGTGAGCGTGACGTTGTTGCCGCTCACGATCGAGACCGGGCCGGTAAAGTTGTTGGCGTTGTCGAGCGTGATGTCATTCACCCCGGCCGTCAAGGTCGTGGTGCCGGGGATGACGAGATTCCCTGTGTCGGTGATGCCGCCGCCGGCCGTGACCGTCAAGTTCCCGCCGCCGGTCAGGGTCAGAGCCGGTAGGGCCACCGGGGCACTGTTGAAGGTCAGGGTCAGATTGCGCAGATTGGTGAGGCCGGCCAGGGTGGGCACGCTGGCGCCGGCATTCACATTGCGCAGGCTCAGATCGCGGATGTTGCTCGTGGTTCCGCCGAAGGCAATCGCTCCGGTGAAGTTATTGGGCTGCGTGTTGAGGAGAATATCGGAACCGGCCACGGTCGTGGCCAACGTCGTGGTGCCGCCCACCGTCATGGTGCCGGATTGGGTAATTGAGCCACCGGCCGTCAGATTCACGGCACCACTGGCGGCGAGCGTGGGTACGGTGATGGGTGCATTGTCAAACGTCAGGGTCAGATTGCGCAGATTGGTGAGGCCGGCCAGGGTGGGCATGGTGGCGCCGGCATTGAGATTCCGCAAGCCCAGATCGCGGATGTTGCTGGTGGTCCCGCCAAGAGTGACAGCACCGGTGATGTTATTGGCATGGGTGTTGAGGAGAATATCGGAACCGGCCACCGTGGTGGCCAGGGTCATGGTGCCGGGAACAGTCAGCGCTCCGGACTGAGCAATCATGCCACCGGCAGTGGCGGTCAAGTTGCCGCCGGCCGTCAGTGTCAGAGTGGGCAATGTGATGGGCGCGTTGTCAAAGGTCAAGGTCAGGTTGCGGAGATTCGTCAGGCCGGCCAGGGTCGGTACAGTCGCCCCCGCGTTTACATTGCGCAGGGAGACATCGCGGAAGTTGGCCTGCGTTCCGGCAAATGAAAAGGCTCCGCCGAGGTTGTTGGCCTGCGTGCCGAGGAGCACGTCGCTATTGGCTGCCGTCGCCGTCAATGTGGTTGTCCCGGTCACCGTCAGTGCACCTGACTGACTCAGCGTTCCTCCTGTCGTGACGTCGAGCGTGCCGCTGACCGTGGAAGCGGCAAGAGTGAGCGCAGCGCTGTCAGTGAGGGCGACGTTATTGCCGCTCGTAATGCCGACCGTTGAGAAGTTGTTGGCGGCATTGGTCAAGACAATATTGTTGGCGGATCCCGCGGCCAGAGTGGTCGTGCCACCTACATTCAGCGGACCGCTCTGGGTGAGGGCGCCGTTCGTCGTCACGTCGAAGGTTCCGCCGATCGTGGAGGATCCAAGAATCAGTGCGTTGGCGTCACGGAGTGTGACGTTGTTCCCGGTGGTGATGCCGATCGTGCTGAAGTTGTTAGCGGCATTATTCAGCACGATGTTGTTGGCGGCACCGGCGGCCAGGGTCGTCGCGCCGGTCACATTCAGCGCACCGCTCTGGGTTACGACCCCGTTGGCCGCCACGTTGAAGGTGCCGCTGATCGTGGATGTCCCGAGATCGAGAGCATTGGCATCGGTGAGGGCGACGTTGTTGCCGGTCGTGATGCCGACGGTGGTGAAATTGTTGGCCGCATTATTCAAGGTGATGTTGTTGGCGGCGCCGGCGGCGAGGGTCGTGACTCCGGCGACGTTCAAGGCTCCGGATTGCGTGATGGCCCCTGCCGTGGTGACCCCCAACGTCCCGCTGACGGTGGAGGCGCCGAGGATCAAGGCGTTGGCATCGGCGAGGGCAACGTTGTTGCCGCTGGTGATGCTCGCCGTCGAGAAGTTGTTGGCGGCATTGTTCAGAGTAATATCGTTGGCGGCGCCAGCGGCCAAGGTGGTGGAACCGGTCACAACCAGGGGGCCACTTTGGGTCAGAGCACCGTTAGTGGTGACGTTGAATGTCCCGCTGACGGTGGATGTGCCGAGGCTCAGCGCGTTGGCGTCGGTGAGGGCGACGTTGTTGCCATTGGTGATGCCGACGGTAGAGAAGTTATTGGCTGCGTTATTCAAGGTGATGTTATTGGCGGCACCGGCGGCGAGGGTCGTGATCCCGGCCACGTTCAAGGCTCCGGATTGGGTGATGGCTCCTGCCGTCGTGACCCCCAACGTGCCATTGACCGTGGAGGTGCCCAGATCCAGAGCGTTGATGTCGTTCAAGGTGACGTTGTTGCCGCTGACGATCGAGACCGAGCCGGTAAAGTTATTGGCATTGTCGAGCGTGATATTGTTCGTTCCTGCCGTCAACGTCGTCGTCCCGGGCACGACGACGTTGCCGGTGTCGGTGATGGCGCCGCCGGCCGTGACTGTCAAGTTTCCGCCGCCGGTCAACGTTACGGCCGGCAAGGCGACCGCGGCATTATTGAAAGTCAAGGTCAGGTTGCGCAAATTGGTCAGGCCGGCCAGGGTGGGAACGGTCGCGCTCGCGCTGATATTCCGAAGTTGCACATCTCGAAAATTCGCCTGAGTGCCTGCAAACGAGAGGGTTCCCCCGAAACTATTGGCTTGAGTATCAAGCAGGATGTCGCTCGCAGCCGCCGTAGCAGTGAAACTGGTTGTGCCGGTCACGGCCAGCGCACCGCTCTGAGTCAGCACGCCACCCGTGGTGAGGGCCAGGGTGCCACTGACAGTCGAGGCTGCGAGATTCAGGACGTTAGCATCGGTGAGGGTGACGTTGTTGCCATTGGTGATGCCGACGGTGGAGAAATTGTTGGCCGCATTATTCAAGGTGATGTTGTTGGCGGCGCCGGCGGCGAGGGTCGTGACCCCGGCGACGGTGAGGGCGCCGCTCTGGGTCAGGGCGCCGTTGGTGGTGACACCCAGGGTGCCGGAGACGGCCGAGGTTCCTAGCACGAGCGCATTGCTATCGACCAACGCCACGTTGTTGCCATTGGTGATGCCGACGGTGGAGAAGTTATTGGCTGCGTTATTCAAGGTGATGTTGTTAGCGGCGCCGGCGGCGAGGGTCGTGACCCCGGCGACGGTGAGGGCGCCGCTCTGGGTCAGGGCGCCGTTGGTGGTGACGCCCAGGGTGCCACTGACGGTCGACGCGGCGAGGTTGAGGGCGGTCGAATCTTGTAGCGTGACGTTGTTGGCGTTGGTGATGCCGACGGTGCCGAAGACGTTTCCGGCGTTATTCAAAGTGATGTTGTTGGCGGCGCCGGCGGCGAGGGTCGTGGCGCCGGCGACGGTGAGGGCGCCGCTCTGGGTCAGGGCGCCGTTCGTCGTCACGTCGAAGGCTCCGCTGATTGTGGAGACGCCGAGGATGAGGGCGTTCGTATCCCGAAGCGAGACATTGTTGCCATTGGTGATGCCGACGGTGGAGAAATTGTTGGCCGCATTATTCAAGGTGATGTCGTTAGCGGTGCCGGCGGCGAGGGTCGTGACCCCGGCGACGGTGAGGGCGCCGCTCTGGGTCAGGGCGCCGTTGGTGGTGACGCCCAGGGTGCCACTGACGGTCGACGCGGCGAGGGTCAGGGCATTGGCATCGGTGAGGGCGACATTGTTGCCGGTCGTGATGCCGACGGTGGAGAAATTGTTGGCCGCATTATTTAAGGTGATGTTGTTGGCGGCGCCGGCGGCGAGGGTCGTGGCGCCGGCGACGGTGAGGGCGCCGCTCTGGGTCAGGGCGCCGTTGGTGGTGACGCCCAGGGTGCCACTGACGGTTGACGCGGCGAGGGTCAGGGCATTGGCATCGGTGAGGGCGACATTGTTGCCGGTCGTGATGCCGACGGTGGAGAAGTTATTGGCTGCGTTATTCAAGGTGATGTCGTTAGCGGCGCCGGCGGCGAGGGTCGTGACCCCGGCGACGGTGAGGGCGCCGCTCTGGGTCAGGGCGCCGTTGGTGGTGACGCCCAGGGTGCCACTGACGGTTGACGCGGCGAGGGTCAGGGCATTGGCATCGGTGAGGGCGACATTGTTGCCGGTCGTGATGCCGACGGTGGAGAAATTGTTGGCCGCATTATTTAAGGTGATGTTGTTGGCGGCGCCGGCGGCGAGGGTCGTGACCCCGGCGACGGTGAGGGCGCCGCTCTGGGTCAGGGCGCCGTTGGTGGTGACACCCAGGGTGCCGGAGACGGCCGAGGTTCCTAGCACGAGCGCATTGCTATCGACCAACGCCACGTTGTTGCCATTGGTGATGCCGACGGTGGAGAAATTGTTGGCCGCATTATTCAAGGTGATGTTGTTGGCGGCGCCGGCGGCGAGGGTCGTGACCCCGGCGACGGTGAGGGCGCCGCTCTGGGTCAGGGCGCCGTTGGTGGTGACACCCAGGGTGCCGGAGACGGCCGAGGTTCCTAGCACGAGCGCATTGCTATCGACCAACGCCACGTTGTTGCCATTGGTGATGCCGACGGTGGAGAAGTTATTGGCTGCGTTATTCAAGGTGATGTTGTTAGCGGCGCCGGCGGCGAGGGTCGTGACCCCGGCGACGGTGAGGGCGCCGCTCTGGGTCAGGGCGCCGTTGGTGGTGACGCCCAGGGTGCCACTGACGGTCGACGCGGCGAGGTTGAGGGCGGTCGAATCTTGTAGCGTGACGTTGTTGGCGTTGGTGATGCCGACGGTGCCGAAGACGTTTCCGGCGTTATTCAAAGTGATGTTGTTGGCGGCGCCGGCGGCGAGGGTCGTGGCGCCGGCGACGGTGAGGGCGCCGCTCTGGGTCAGGGCGCCGTTCGTCGTCACGTCGAAGGCTCCGCTGATTGTGGAGACGCCGAGGATGAGGGCGTTCGTATCCCGAAGCGAGACATTGTTGCCATTGGTGATGCCGACGGTGGAGAAATTGTTGGCCGCATTATTCAAGGTGATGTCGTTAGCGGTGCCGGCGGCGAGGGTCGTGACCCCGGCGACGGTGAGGGCGCCGCTCTGGGTCAGGGCGCCGTTGGTGGTGACGCCCAGGGTGCCACTGACGGTCGACGCGGCGAGGGTCAGGGCGGTCGAGTCTTGTAGCGTGACGTTGTTGGCGTTGGTGATGCCGACGGTGCCGAAGACGTTTCCGGCGTTATTCAAAGTGATGTTGTTGGCGGCGCCGGCGGCCAAGATGGTCGTGCCGGCGACATTCAGAGCGCCGGATTGCGTGATCGCTCCCGCGCTGGTGATGCCTAACGTCCCACTGATGGTCGAGGCCCCCAGATCGATCGCATTGCTATCCACCAACGTCACATTATTGCCGCTGGTGATACTGACGGTACTAAAGTTGTTGGTATTATTCAGCGTGATATTGTTGGCAGCTCCGGCAGCCAACGTGGTTGTGCCCGTGACCACCAGGTTGCCGCTGTCCGTAATAGCGCCGTTGGCCGTCACGTTAAGGGCACCGGAAACCGTCGAGGCGGCGAGGTTGAGGGCGGTCGAGTCTTGTAGTGTGACATTGTTGGCGTTGGTGATGCCGACGGTGCCGAAGACGTTCCCGGCGTTATTCAAAGTGATGTCGTTGGTGGCACCGGCGGCCAAGGTGGTCGTGCCGCTGACATTCAGGGCGCCGGATTGCGTGATGGCCCCGGCGGTCGTGACTCCCAGGGTACCGCCGACAGTGGAGGCGGCGAGATCCAGGGCGTTGGCATCCCGGAGCGCGACGTTGTTGCCGCTGGTAATGCCGACGGTACTGAAGTCATTGGCGGCATTGGTGAGCGTGATGTTGTTGGCGCCGGCAGCGACGGTGGTCGAGCCGGTGACGGCGAGCGCGCCGCTCTGAGTGACGGCGCCGCCGGTGGTGACATTGAGATTCCCGCTCACGGTTGAGGTGCCCAAGACCAACGCATTCGTATCACTCACCGTGACGTTGTTGCCGCTGGCGACGGCGACGGTACCAAAGTTGTTCGCTCCGTTGTTCAGCGTCGCGTTATTTGCAGCACCGGCGTTGATCGTCGTGGTGCCGCTTGAGGTCACGGTTCCTGTCAGGTTGATGCTGCCTGCCCCGCCCGCGTTGGTGCCGAGGGTCAGGTTGATAGCGCCGTTGCCGGAACTGACGTTGCCTGCTCCAGAAATGCTGCCTGCACCGGCCGCCCTGCCTGCACCGGCTGCCGCGTCGTTTGCTGTCATGGAAATCGCGGCGTTGGTCGTGCTGACGTTCGCATTCAGGGTGATGTTGCGGCCGGCCTGCATTGTCAGCGTGCGACCGGAGTTGGTCTTGGCGATGGCATTCGACACCGTAATGTCGTTATTGGCTTGCAAGGTGATGTTGGCATTGGCATTGATCGTCGTGGGTGAGATGGTGCAACCGCCGGCCGCACAGTCCGGGTCGGCGAATTGATCCACTTGTGCGGCGGTTGCCGTGCCGCCTGTCGCCACCGTGATGTTCGTCGGGTCGAGCAGTAATGTTCCCATGGTGCCATTCGGAGCCTGCGTATCAACCTGTCCCGTAAAGGCCAGATTGCGATGGCCCGATACTTCAACATGGCCGCCATCGCCCGCGAGGGAACCGCCGGTCGCTTGGATTTGTCCGCCGAACTGCGTATTGCCGTCCGACCAAATTACCGCATTGCCGGCGCTCGAGTGTCCGCTGCCGGAGGTATCAATAACGCTGTTGCCCGTGACCACGGTGTTCTTCGTCGAAGAAATCAGGACCTGCCCTCCCTGTGCCCATTCCGCTCCGCGAGCGAGTATGTTTCCCGCGACGCCGACGTTCTGACCGGTCACGGTGACCTGGCCTTGTGCGGCACCCGGTTGCGCGGCCGAAACGTCGATCGTTCCGGTATTGAGAACCGCCCCGTCCGCATTCTTCACTTGACCGAGATTGGCCTGCCATCCCACGGTGCCTGTATTGGCCACGGAGTCTGAGCCTTCCAGGCGAACGCTGCCGCCGTGGTTGACGAGACTCTTGGCCCGAATGACCCCGCTTTGATTGACGACGGATGAGAAGATATCGCCGGAGGCCTTGGCGGACAGGATGACCTGTCCTCCGTCGGCTTGAATGGTGCCTGAGTTGCTGACGGCCGAGGACAGCGGCTTGCCATCCATCCCTGTCACATGGTCCAGTACCTTTCCGTTGATGGCGTAATTGATGAGTCCGTCGCCCATCAAGTCCAAGGTCAGTTGTTGCCCGGAGCCCAGCACCACCTTGCCGAGGTTGGCGACGATGAGTCCGTCATTGGCCACGCCCGGTGCCACGAGGAACACGAAGCCATGGTCGGAAACCCGGATGGTGCCGTGATTGATGACGCTTCGCAGGCCCTTCAGGGGATCCTGGGCGAAGAGAAACCGGCCGGCCATGAAATCTTCATCACGGATTTGCAGGGTCGTGGCCAGCAGGCCACCGACGTTGATTTGGGCTCCGGCTCCGAAGAGGATGCCGTTGGGATTAATGAGAAAGATGCGGCCGTTCGCCTGCAGCTGGCCCAAGATGACCGATGGATCGACGCCGACGACCCGGTTCAATGCGATCGAGTTGACGGAGGGCTGCGCAAAGCGCACGGATTCATGTCCGCCGATCGAAAAGCTCTGCCAGTTGATGATGGCTTTGTCCGTGGATTGATGAATATCCAGAGTATTGGGGTTCGTATGTTGAATGGTGGCATGCCCGCCGACGACTTTCCCGTCGCTCGGCAGAGCGGCGGCAAGGCTCGGCAATAGGAGCTGGAGCGTTGCCAGCAAGGCGCATAGTCCCCGGACGGCACGGGAACGTCGGAACCGTGGACGGCGACTGATCAGGCTTCTGCAGCCATGTCGTGCGATTGCTCTGTCGAAGCCGCTCATAGTCTGCCGCCTTTGTTCCCTATCGGTCACACTCGTTCAGAACCTTGCGATGGCCTGTATATAAATGGTGGGGGAACGACCTCCGGATATCGTTCCGCCGCTTGGTGTGGGACCCAGGGGAAAGCCCACGTCGCAGCGGAACTTGGTGGAAAAATACGGCAACTCCGTCTGCAGGCCGACGCCGGTGCCGGTCAGGCTGGTCGAGCTGATCTCGCCGGGCTGAGGATTCTTCAGTCGGCCGGCACCATAATCGATGAAGACTGACCCCTGGGTTTGCTTCAACGCGTTGGGCATCAGGGACGTGAAAAAGGGAATGCGCGTTTCGGCTGAAAGGGTATAGCCTTCATCGACAAAGCGTTCGCCCAGTTGATAGCCCCGTACGGAGTCCGGCCCGCCCAGCAGCATCTGTTCGATGACGACCAGGGGTCGGGTGGTCAGCTGGCCGCTTGCTCTCAAGAGCAGGAGGAGGTCATGCCCCAGGCTCTGCACCCGACCTGCCATCAGGGTTCCCTTGGTGAATCGATCGTCGGCGCCCAGTCTGGTCGATTGAGGATCGTTGTTCGACATGCCTCCAAGTGCTTCTCCGAGACCTTGGAATCCGTACAGCGAGAAATAGGTGCGACCGGACAGGTCGAGGCGATCGTAATTGATTCCCAGCTTCAACTCGCGAATCCGGTCGTCCCCGGTTTGTTGACTGAGCGTGAAGAGCTGATTGTTTTTTCCCGCAAAACCGAAATCGGCAAGCAGGGATTGAAACCGTGTCTTGATGAAGGGATGCGTCACCGAGGCGTCGAACGTCTGGATGCGGCCTTCGATGCCCAATGCCGCCAGTTCCGCTCCCACGTTGAACATGCCTCCCGATCCGGAGAGGACCAGCTTGGTTCCATGCACGCCGATAGGCACCGCGTATGAGCCGAATCCGAACAGCAACTGATCGGGATGGTTTCCGATGATGCCGTTCAAATTGAGGGTGGCGCCGTCGAACAGGACGTTCCCGGCTTCGACTCCTGCGCCGATGCGGTAACGGGAAATCGTGTTGAAGCCGTAGTTGTTGAAATCCAACGACGCATGGAGCGGGCGCTTGTCCTCGGCTTTCACCTGAACGTTCGTCGAACCGGTCGAGGTGCCCGGTTCCAGGACGGCCGATACCTTGAGGTCCGGGTAATCGTTGAGCAACAGCAGCGCCCGCTCCAACGCCACATTGCGGATAACGTTGTCTTCCATGGCCTGGGCAAAACTGCCGCGGATGAATTCCGTCGAATAGTGTTGGTTGCCGGTGACGACGATCTCTCCCACCCGGCCCTCGAGGATGGCAATGTTCACCACGCCGAACCGGATGTCCTGTTGGGGAATGTAGGCGGTGGCGAGCGTATAGCCCTTGTTCTTATAGAGATCCTGGACGGTCCCGGCCACTCGCTCAAGGTCCGGTAATGCGAGCGACTGACCGATGTACGGCTGAGTCAGCCTCTCCAGTTCCATTTGTGAGACGACCGTGTTCCCGGTGAACGAAAAGCCTTTGACCAACAGATGGTCGCCGCCGACCGTTTCGGCGCGGCTCGGCCACGGCAGGGCCGAGGCGATCATGACGAGGAGGGCGGCCGCCCATCGATACCCGCGCGTATGAGGAGTTGTTCCCTGGCCCATCCGTTGTCGCTTCACTTTGCCGCCGAGCTATGCCAAGATGAGCCGGTTTCAGACGCTGTGAGGTTCCCCTTGTTGGTCTGGCTGCTGCTCATTCCCGTCTTTCTGGTTTCCATCGGTTGCGCCGTATACCCCGACGCCTCTTCTGAAGTTCGTAACAAGACCGAGTCCGGTGAAGCCGAGCCGCCGCCTGCAGTCGAACGAATGGAGACTCCCTCACGGCCTGCGACGACCTGTCCGGCCGGCATGCGAGGCTCTTGTTAGCGTCTATGCGGCACGATATAAATACGTCCATTAGGGTCGTCTGACCCTATCGTGAACGTCCAGTAGGGTCAATTAATTGTCAGTTTTTGTACGTATGGCGCCTAGGGAAGTTGAGAGAAACTGAGGAGCAGTCATGACGATCGGTGACTCGACGATGACGGAGATGAAGGGTGAGCTGGCCCGAGCCTTTCACGAGACTCAGTCGTTCAAATGGGATTCACAGAAGGGATTCGTTCTGGCTTCCGGCGAGAGGAGTCCCTATTACGTCGATTGTCGCTCCCTCATGGCGCACCCGTCGGCGCGGCGCCTCGTCGGAATGTTGGCCAATGAGGCATTGGTTGGAAGCGATATCGATTGCCTCGGTGGACTCGAGATCGGGGCCATTTCGATCGCGACGACGATCTCGGATTGCGGATATCAGGCTATCCCACGCCGCGACTGGCGTACGTTTGTCGTGCGCAAGCAGGCGAAAGACCATGGTCTGGGGAAATTGGTCGAAGGAGCCGCACGTCCGGGAGACCGGGCGCTCATCGTCGATGATGTATTGACGAGCGGAGGTTCCCTGCTGAAGGCGGTGGCGGCCGCCCGCGGGATGGGGTTGATCGTCCGGCAGGCGCTCGTGATCGTGGACCGGAAGGAGCAAAATGGACGTGCACGTGTGGAGCAAGAGGGGGTCTCGCTCATCGCGTTGCTGACGATCGAAGATCTGACTCGTCAGGGGGCGACGCCGGTCTAAGCGTGAGTGTCGCGGGGTACCACGTTATTTGCACCGGAACTCAATGCCCCATCGCCGTTCCCGCACCATTTCTTGAGATCCTTCCACCGCGCCTGCGATTCTTGCCCTGCCTTTCGCCTCTCCTTCGCGGACGATCGTATAGGGGCCTCCGCATTTCTCTTTGATCAGAGTCAGCGCGTCCTTACGGAATGAGGACAGCACGGCTCCCTGGTCACCTTTGAAGGGATACACAACGACCCCTCCGGAGTCATCGTTCTGAACCAGCCTGGCACCGTCGGCACAGCCGGCGAGACACAACAGTAGGATACATGCGAGGCTTGACCGAAACTTCATGATCCACCTATCATAATGAGGGTGTACGGCGTTGTCGAATGAATCATCCGGCAAGGCTCAGCTGAGGAGGACGGCGATGAGGACGCGACTTGCAACATGCATGGCCTGGACAGTGGCGGTGTTTGTGCTCACGATTGGAACGGTGTCGGCTGACCATTCGTATCTTCTCACCGTGCAACAACTCCGAGCCGGATTGAACAAGGCCGGTTCTCCGGATCGGAAGGGATTCGTGCTCATCGACGTCCGCTCTCCCGAAGAGCACGCGGGAGGCTATATTCCGGGGACTGATTTCAATATCGATTTCCGCGAAATCAAGGCTCGTCACCGGGAACTGGGCGCCGACTACGGCGATCACATCGTCGTCTATTGTCAGTCGGGCCGTCGCAGCGGCATCGCGGCGGAGGCGCTGGCAGATCTCGGATACACGCGGGTGTATAACGTGAGCGGCAGCATGAATGCCTGGATGGAAGCGGGCTATCCCATTGCCTCAGCGGGTCGCTGACTTGCGCGGCGGAGTCTTCGTAGCCGGTGCCGATGAATGTCTCGGACTGATGCCAATGACGGCAGGCAATCCGATGTGACCCGAGCCCGTGTCGGCAAAAAACGGCATCCACCCGGCCCCAAGATCCGCGTGAGTCGCGTTGCGACGCAACACCGGACCTAATGCGACGTCCGATGACGACCCTCCATCCATTGCCATCGCCCGCCGGATCGTCGGAAACTCCTCGTGCAAGCATTGACCGATATCGAACAACGTCGCAGGTTGAGTCGTTTTGACCACCAGCATCGGCCCGCCGATTTCTTCCGCCAGGATCGTTTGCTGCGCTTGTTTCCCCGAGCGTCGCACGCGCACGGTCCCGTTCTCATCCAACAGCATGAGTGACTGCGCGGCTTCCTGGTAGGGAAGTTCTCTGACATCAAACGATTCGACGGCGAGATCCAGAATCTTGGCAGGAGGATCGCCGGCGCGGGTAGGTTCTGCGACGAACAGCCCCAGCCATGTCCCGTGCTGCTTGCCGCCGAGCGACATGCCGTTGCCAAATAAGAGTCCCAAATAGGCGAAGTTTTCCCGGAACAGTCCGGCGTTGAAGACAAGATCATGGCCCGTCCGCGTTTGCCATTCGTGGATGTCAGGAGGTTGGGCAAGCCCCTCGTTCCGGTAGTAATGAACCGAAAAGCGATAGCGACGGGGATCGATCGCGATCAGGATCAGCGGTGGAACATCCGGACAGGGAGTGGTCCAGAGCGTGACGCGCAATCCGTCGGCCACCTGCTCCCAGGAAGGAGGTCGGGCCCATGCAGCCGTCGGACCGCCGGGCAGTAGTGTCATCGCCGAGATGAAGAGGAGGCACAGGAAGCGGCTGAGTCCGATGAACGGAGAGGGACGGAATGAAGCAGTCGGGATTGTCATCGTCGAGTGACCGGACGCACAATGATGGCGAGCATCAGCGCTTCCGTCCTGGCGAACGTCCCGTCAGGGTCCTTGACCCTGGGATGACCGTATCGAGAAGCTGGCGGACCGTTTGCGCCAATACTTCCGGCGTAAACGGTTTCTGGAGAAATGCGGTGGTGTCGTCATCTTGGCCGGACAGAATTCCAACGTCGTCCGTGTATCCCGACATGAACAGAATGCGGAGATCCGGCTTGATGATCAGGAGGTGGTTCGCCAATTCCCGTCCGCCCATGCCGGGCATGACCATGTCGGTCAGCAGCAGGTGCAAGGATCCGACATGCTGGCTGGCGAGCAAACAGGCCTCCACCCCGTTTTTCGACTCGATGACATGATAGCCCAACTTTCGGAGTTCGTCGCGGACGAGCATCCGCACGCTCGTATCGTCCTCGACCAGGAGGATGGTTTCAGTACCCCGTCGGGGCGGACCATGTTCTTCGTGTGCCGGCGAAAGGATTTCGCCGCGCACGTTGGGAAAATAGATGTCGAATCTCGCGCCGTGTCCGGGGCGGCTGCTGACGTCGATCGCGCCGCCGCATTGCGTGACGATTCCGAAGACGGTCGACAGCCCCAACCCGCTGCCTTTCCCCTCCTCTTTCGTCGTATAAAACGGTTCGAAAAGGTGTGAGCGTGTCTGGCGATCCATGCCGCAGCCCGTATCGCTCACCGACAGTCTGACGTACGGTCCCGGTGTCAGCGGCCGGACGTGATACGGAGGACTCGTCGTAATGTCCACTAGGGCCGATTCGATCGTCAAGATCCCGCCGTTGGTCATTGCGTCCCTGGCGTTGACGACCAAGTTCATCACCACTTGCTCCAACTGGGCTTGATCAGCTCGCACCTGACTGTTGGAAGGATCGAGCGAAATGACCAGGCGAATGTCGGCGCCGATCAGACGGCGCAGCATGCCTTCCAGGTTCGTGATGACGCCATTCATGGCGAGGAGCTTCGGCTCGAGAGGCTGCTTTCGACTGAACGTCAGAAGCTGACGGATCAGCATGGCGGCCCGTTCGCCGGCCTTGAGAGTTTCGTCGATCTTGCCGTGCAGCGGGTGATCCGATCCCAACTCGGTCGACAGCACGTGGCCGTATCCCATAATCACGGTCAGGAGGTTGTTGAAGTCATGCGCGATGCCTCCGGCCAGGCGTCCGACGGCTTCCATTTTTTGCGCCTGGCGAAATTGCTTCTCGCTCTGCCTGAGGGCCTGTTCGGCCCGTTGCCGCTCCCGTCGCTCGTCGCGCTCCCTCAATGCGCGCTGAACTGAGGGGACGAGCCTGCCCAGGCGCTGCTTCAGCACGTAATCCGTCGCCCCCTGGTGCATCGCGTCGATGGCGAGTTCTTCGCCGATCAGGGCCGAGACGAACAGGAAGGGAATGTCCGGCGCATACTGGCGGGCCAGGGCGAGGGCGCTCATGCCGTCGAATCCAGGCAGAGAGTAGTCGGCCAGGATCAGGTCAATGGATCCCGCCTTGAGCGCGGCCAGGAAGGTGGTACGGGTATCCACCCGATGAGAGGCGCACGTGAGTCCTGACTCGGTCAACGTCGCCAGCACCAATTCGGCGTCGACCGGATTGTCCTCAAGATGCAGCAGACGGAGCGGCTGGCTCACATGTCCTTTATGGAGAGGTTAGGATCGAGACTCGAGGCCGGGCGGCGGTGGCTCGTTGATGACCCCCCAAAAGACTCCCAGCTCCTTGACCGCGGTGATGAATTGATGAAACTCAACCGGTTTGACCACGTACGCATTGGCTCCCAGGGCGTAGCTCTCGGCGAGGTCGCGTTCTTCCCTCGACGACGTCAGCATGACGACCGGAATCGGTTTGAGGTCGGCGTCGTTCTTGATGGTCCGCAACACTTCGAGCCCGTCGACTTTCGGCATTTTGAGATCCAGGAAGACGACCGCCGGGTTGCCTTGTTGGCGTCCCCGATAGGAGCCCCGACAATACAGGTAGTCGAGCACCTCGGCCCCGTCATGACAGACGACGACCTTGTCGGCAATATGATGCTCTTCCATGGCGGCCAGCGCCAGTTCCGCGTCCCGTGGATTGTCTTCAGCGAGCAGGATGGGTTTGACGGTCGTCATCAGGAGGACCTCTTGATCGGGAGAGAAAAGTAAAATGTGGCTCCCTGGTCGAGCGCGCCCTCAGCCCAGGTTCGACCGCCGTGTCGATGGACGATCCGTCTCACATTGGCCAAGCCGATGCCGGTTCCTTCAAATTCGTCGTTGCGGTGCAGCCGCTGAAACACGCCGAAGAGCTTGTTGACGTACTGCATGTCGAAGCCGACTCCGTTGTCGCGTACGAACAATTCAATCTCCCCCGGTGCCCCGTCGCGGACGCCGATTGCGATCTTCGGCTCGCTTCTCGTCGCCGTAAACTTAACGGCGTTGGAGATAAGATTCATGTACACCTGCCTGAGCATGGCCGGATCGGCGGACACTTCCGGCAACGGGTCAATTGTCCAGGAGATGGGCTTGGCTTGCAAGTCAAGCCGCAAATCATGAATGACCGTCTTGACCAGCTGGTTGAGGTCGACCGTGGCGTGCAGCATTTCCTGTCGACCCATGCGGGAGAAAACGAGAAGATCGTCGATGAGCTGCCCCATCTGTTTGGCGGAATCCGAGATCGTCTGCAGATACCGTTGAGCCTTGTCGGTCAGCGTCGATCCCGCCGTCTTCGCGAGCAGCGACGCGTAACCGTCGATGTGACGAAGCGGCGCACGGAGATCGTGGGAGACGGAATAGCTGAAGGCCTCGAGTTCTTTGTTGGCGGCTTGGAGAAGCTCGCCGCGGCGTTTGAGCTCGCCGGCGATGCGGCGGCGCGCCGTCACGTCGTAGTGGATCAGATAGTAGACTGATCCGAGAAGCACCAATTGCAACAGGGCTCCGAGAACCAAGAGCGCGATGGTATTGCGGGTGCTCGCCGTCGATTGGACGACTCGGATCTGGGTCAGGCGTTGCTCATCGGATTCGAGTTCGGCCATCACGGCGTGGATCTCGGAGAGCTCGTGTTTTGCGGCTCCGGAGAGAGCGAGGTGCCGCACGCCCTCCGCGCCGCGCCGTTCCCGCTCCTCGATGGCCTGGACCTCCGCCTGGATTTGGCGGTTGATCAATTCCTCCAGCCTCGCCACGCGGGGCGCCTGCTCCGGTGTGTCGGCGGTCAGCAGTTCGAGATAGCGGAAATATTCGGGAGCCTGCTCCAGGACGCTACGGTGCGCTTTCAGATACGAGTCGTCGCCCGTCACCAGGAAGCGACGGTGACCGTTCTCCGCGGCATCGAGCGTGTGGCCGATTGAGGCCAGCAGTTGAATGAGCTCGTGGCTGGCGGTGTCGAGATGGCTATTACGGACGACGATGGAGGTATTGCGATAGGAAATGGCGCTGATGACGACGATGCCGGCAAACACGAGGCCGAATCCGGCCAAGACGCGTTGCTCCAGCGACCACCGGGTCGCCCACGCCGGCAACCTCCGGCGATGCGGCGTGCGCACCTTGGATGAGGCCGATAAGGCGTCTGACGGATCAGGCGAAACGGCTGGGATAGAGGTTGGGCGGTCCTGCGTAGCAGATTCCATGGCTGAACGAAGGCGGTCAGCGGGACGGGCACGGGCGCCAGCTTACGGAACTCTACTCTGGGCCTGACCGTGCTGCAAGCAATATTTCAGTCGAAGACCGAGAGAGACCGTGGGGAACCGGCGAGGTATCAGCCGCCGGATGGAATGACCGGTGGAGGAACGGGAAGTGAGGCGGCGGGGCCGGCGAGGTCGGTGAACATCATCGTCGCCGCGACTACCCAATCGATGGCGGGTTGCGGATACACGCCGATGATCAGCGTGCCGGCCAGTCCGATGTACACGACGGCCTTCATCGGTCCGGACACCGTCAACGGTGACGGGTCGTGGGGTTCGACGATGTACATCTTCTTGACGACGATCAGGTAGTAATACATCGAAATGACGATGTTGATCAGTCCGACGGTAATCAGGGTATACAGGCCTTCCTTGATGGCGGCCACGAAGATGTACAACTTGCCGATGAACCCTGCCAACGGCGGCACGCCGGCCAGGGACAGCAGGAAGATGAGCATTGAGAAGGCCAGGAAAGGCGAGCGCCGGCCCAGGCCGCTGTAATCGTCGATTTCTTCGCTGCCGATGGCCTGGCTGACCGCGATCACGATGGCGAAGGCGCCGAGATTCGCGAACAGATACGTCAAGAGGTAGAACAGGATCGCGTCGTTCCCCATTTTTGTTCCGGCGGCCAGGCCGATCAGCACATTGCCGACTTGGGCGATCCCGGAATAGGCCAGAAGCCGTTTGATGTTCCGTTGGGCAATGGCCACGATGTTGCCGTACGTCATGGAAAGGACGGAAGCCGCCACGAGGATCAATACCCAGGTCGGTTTGAACGTGGCGAGCGCGACGAAGAACATGCGCAGGAGGATCGCGAAAGCCGCGCCTTTGGGCGCAATGGACAGGAACGCAGTCACCGGCGTCGGCGAGCCGTGATACGTGTCGGGAATCCACGAATGAAACGGCACCGCCCCGATCTTGAATCCCAGGGCTCCGAAGATGAGGAGGAAGCCGATGATGAGACCCGGCGTGGCTTGGGCGGATTTCATGTCGGAAAAGACGAGCTTGCCCGTTTCGCCGTAGACCAGGCTGATGCCGTAGGCCAACAGACCGGCGGCGAAGACTCCCAGAATAAAGAACTTCAGTCCGGCTTCGTTGGAGGCCACGTCCTCGCGCAGATAGGACACCAGCACGTAGAACCCGAAGGTCGAGAATTCCAACGTGACGAAGACCGAGAGCAAGTCGTTGGCCGAAGCCATGAACATCATGCCCAGAGCCGACATGGCGACCAGGAAGTAGTATTCGCCGCGGAAAAACGTGAAGCGGTGCACGAACTCGATGGAGGCCAGGATGACCAGGATCGTCGCGGCCACGATGAAAATCTTGAAAAACAGGGCCATGCGGTCGACCACGAACATATTTGCGAACAGGGTGCCGGTGAGTCCGAACAGGTCGAAACAGATCAAGCAGGCCAGTGTGATGCCGAGGCCGGCGATACTCAGATAGGCCAGGTTCTCTTTCGGCAGACGGGGAAACGAGAAATCCACGATCAGCAGCACGCAGAGCCAGCAGGTCAGAATGATTTCCGGCAGCAGAAGGAGCAAATCCGCGGGAGACATGTTCAACGAAAAAGTCATGGCGCGACCTCCGAGGCCCGGCGGGCCAGGTGAGGAAGCGCCGGATTTGCGGTATCGCCGAGCGAGGGAACGGCCGCCGGCACGGCATCAAGAGGCATCGACGCCACCGGGACGACGCGCGTGACCCTGGCGACGAGCGGATCGACCCCCGAACGCACGACATTGTACAGGTGCATCGGGAAGAGGCCGAATCCCACGCTCACCGCGATCATGATCAAGAGCGGTACGCGGTCCACCATGGCGATGGCGTCGTGCGAGTGGCTGTATTTCTGGTCCATCGGGCCGTAGAAGAGTCCGCGCATCATCTTGAAGAGGTAAGCCAGCGTGAGAACGATGCCGACGACGGCGATGATGACTTGGAACGGATACTTGTTCCAGCTTCCCACGATGATCATGACCTCGGCGATGAAGTTTACGGTGCCGGGCATCCCGATGGAGGCCATGCAGCCGACGACGAAACAGCCGGCGATGAACGGCATCCGGTTGGATAAGCCGCCGAGTGAGGGAATGTCGCGCGTGTGGGTTTGATCGTACACCCAGCCCGCCATGGCGAAGAGCATGCCGGTGGCCATGGCATGGGCGAACATGTAGATCACCGCTCCGCTGAGACTGATGTAATCCAGGGCGGCCATTCCAAGGAAGACATAGCCCATGTGGCTGGAACTGGAATAGCCGATGACGTATTTCGTGTCCTTCGCATAGTAGGCGACGAAGCCCCCGTAGATGATGCTGAAGACACACAAGACTGCGGCAATCGGCATCAGTTCGCGAGTCGTCTCCGGCAGGATCTCAAAGGCGACGCGAATAATAGAGAAGTGCCCGAGTTTCATTAGGACGCCGGCGTGCAGCATGCTGGTGGCGGCCGGTGCAGCCGCGTGGCCCACCGGCGACCAGGAGTGCAAGGGCCAGATCGGCGCGATGGACGCGAAGCCGAAAAAGATCAGCAGCCAAATGATCTTGTCCAACGTGGTTCCGAGGACGGGAATATTCATCAACTTCGCGTGTTCCCGCAATTGGAGAATGTCGAAGGTATTCAGTCCTGAGTACTTGTAGATGAGCAGGATGCCCATGAGTGCCGCGACTGCGAACGCCGAGAGGAAGAGCACCAGCTTCATGGCCGCGTATTCTTTGCTGTTGGCCCCGAAATTGAAGATAAAGCCGACGGAATCCCGAAGTTTCATGCCCTCGGAATCCGTCATCTCGAGATATTTCTTGGTGTGACTCCCCCACATGCCGAGCAGCAGGTACATGGGAATCACGGACATTTCATAGAAGAAATACAGGAAGAACAGATCCAGGGACATGAATACGCCGATCGTGGCAGCGGCGAGAATCAGCAGCCAGATGTAGAACTCCTTCGTGCGATCCTTGATGTGCCAGGACACGAAGATGCCGGCGAACAACAGGATGGATGATGCGAGCACCAGGGGGGTGCCGATCCCGTCGACGCCCAGATGCAGGGAGATGCCAAGCTGCCTGGACCATTCGAACTTTTGGACGAATTGAAAACCGCCCGCGACGGGGTCGTAGGCATAGAACACATACAAGGACATCAGAAGAGAGACGAAGGCCGAGAAGCACGCGATGCCCCGTACGAGCATGGCCTGGCGATTCGAGACGAAGATCAGTGCGATGGCACCGGCAAACGGCGCGAATAAAATGTACAGCAGGGCGTAGTCGCTCATAGCGTCAATCGACTTTCTCCTGTGACGGGATTCCGGCGGCCGCCACGGTGGCGTGATTGAGCCGATCGACCAAGGCCTGCACCGATCCGTTCATCATGCGCAAAAAGGGAGCCGGATACAGTCCGATCCAGAGGATCATGACCGAAAGGGAGACGGCGATCACCATTTCCCGCGGGTGGAGGTCGGCGATCGTATCCTTTACCGCCTGCCCGACTGGTCCGAGAATCGCCCGTTCGTAGTACCAGAGAAAATAGGCTGCGCCGGTAATGATGCCGGTCACGGCGATCGCTCCGTAGAGCCAGTTGGCCTTGAACGTGCCCAGCAGGATCAGAAATTCGCCGACGAATCCGTTCGTGCCCGGCAACCCGATCGACGCGAGGCCGATCAGCAGGAAGAAGGACGCCAGTAAAGGGGTATGTTTCGCCATTCCCCCGAATGCGGCCAGTTGTGTGGTGTGCTGCCTCGTATAGAGGAAGCCGGCGATGAAAAAGAGGCCGGCCGTGCTGAATCCTAAATTGATCATGGTGAGCAGGCTGCCTTGGAGGCCCTGATAATTGAGGGCGAACAGGCCGACCACGACGAATCCGAGGTGGCTGATGCTGCTGTAAGCCAGAAGCCGGCGCAAGTCGAGCTGGACGAGCGCCATGATGGCCCCGTACACGATGGCCGCCAGTCCCAGAATCATGACCACGAGTACCACGGTCTTGCTCATGGCCGCATCGGGGAGGAGCGGGATGCTGAAGCGCAGAAATCCGAACGTGCCCAATTTCACGCCCGCCAGCATGACGGCCATGCCCACCGGACCTTCCAAAAGGGCATCCGGCAGCCAGGTATGAAACGGGAAAACCGGGGCTTTGAATGCAAAACCGAGGAACATCAGCCAGAAGATCAATACTTGTTGGCTGAGCGGGATGGGGACGGTCAGGAGTTCGAGAAAGTCAAAGGAATAGGGCCGGTCCATGTGATGGACCATCGCCCAATTATGGTAGTTGATGTCCAACAGGGCGATGCCGACCAGCATGAATACGCTGCCCAGAAGGGTATACAGGACATACTTCAGGGCCGCGTAGTGCCGCTCGGCCCCTCCTCCCCACAGCTTGATCAGGAAGTAACTCGGAATCAGCATGAGCTCCCAGAAGACAAAAAACAGAATGAGATCCAGGGAGATGAAGATGCCCATGGTGGCCGTTTCCAACGCCAGCAGGGCCATCATGTAGAGCTTCAGCTGATGGCGAATCGTATCCCAGGAGTAGATGACCACGAGCACGGTCAAAAAGGCCGTCAGTCCGACGAACAACACGCTGATGCCGTCGACGGCCAGGTGGTAGCTGATGCCCAGCGCCGGGATCCATTGGACCTTCTCGACGAATTGCATGGCCGCCGAATCCGGCACGAAGCGGACCATGACGAAGATCGTCAGGGCCAGTTCGATCAGGGAGACCGCGAGGGCGGACGTCCTCAGCATGTCTTCCTCGTCGATCAGCCACAGGAGGGCGGCGCCGGCGAGCGGAAAGAACAGGATGCAGGACAGGATCGGAAACGTGGACGAGAGTTCTTCTAACATGCTCGTGATTTACCGCTGTACGATGAATTGCACGACCAGCGCCAGCAAGAACAGCCCCGCCACAATAATTGCGGCGTAGTGATGGACCATCCCGCTTTGCAGCTGGCGCCATTGCCTGGCAATCAGATGATTGCCGTACCCGATGACGTTGAGGCCGCCGTAGATGACGTACTTCTCGAGCCAAGTCGACCCCGCGGCACCGAGTTCCGCCAGTTGGCCGACGCCTCGTACGAGGCCGTCGATGACGGTGCGGTCGAACCAATCCAGCAGAAGGCCGAGCTTTTTGGTCGGCTCGACGAACAGAAAATCATAGAGCTCGTCGACGTAATATTTGTTCAACAGGAGCCGATACACAGGCTCAGTCATCGCCGCCAAGCGGTCAGGGGTGGTCGGAGAAATGCTGTAGAAATAGTGGGCCAATCCCCAGCCGAGGAAGGCGATTCCGGTGGCGATCATCATCAGAGTCAGGACCAAGCCGGTGCTCGCGTCGTGTTCGCCGCTCGCGCCCACGACCGGAGCCAGGAAATGATGCAGCCAGCCCTGTTCCGGGGGAAAGCCCAGAAAGCCGCCGATAAGCGAGAGTCCGCCGAGAACGGTCAAAGGAGCGATCATGACCGTGGGGGACTCATGCACATGCGCCTCGGTGTGATGATCCATGCGCGACTGACCGTAGAACGTCAGATACGTCAGACGGAACATGTAAAAAGCGGTGAGGAACGCTCCGACTGCAGCCATGCCGTACAACAGGTACCGGTGATGGGTGAAGGCATGGGCCATGATCTCGTCTTTGCTCCAAAAGCCCGCCAACGGAGGAATGCCGGCGATGGCGATGGTGCCGATGAGAAAGAGGCGATAGGTCCACGGAATCTTGGAGCTCAGTCCCCCCATGTGCCGGATATCCTGCTCTCCTCCCAGCGCGTGGATGACGGATCCGGCGGAGAGGAACAACAGGGCTTTGAAGAACGCGTGCGTCATCAGATGGAAGACGGCGGCGGTGTAGGCGCCGATCCCGCATCCCAGAAACATGTAGCCGAGTTGGCTGACGGTGGAATAGGCCAACACCCGCTTGATGTCGGTTTGCACCAGCCCGATCGTAGCGGCAAACAGCGCCGTTGCTCCGCCGATCAGGCCCACGACCTCCAGCGCCGTGGGGGATAAGTCGAAGATGGCGTGATTGCGGACGATCATGTACACCCCCGCCGTTACCATGGTGGCGGCGTGGATCAGCGCACTGACGGGGGTCGGACCTTCCATCGCGTCGGGAAGCCAGGTATAGAGCGGAATCTGTGCCGATTTCCCGACGGCCCCCACGAGCAGACACAGCGCGATGGCCGTGGCCATGTCGGGAGACAGCCGGCCGACCTGCGAAAAGATCTGGGTGTAGTCCAGCGTGTGAAAGTTGATGAAGACGAGAAAAATGGCCAGGAGGAAGCCGGCGTCTCCGATGCGGTTGACGACGAAGGCTTTCGACGCCGCCTTGGCCGCCGAGACCTTGTCATAGTAGTACCCGATCAAGAGGTAGGAGCAGAGCCCCACGCCCTCCCACCCGATGAAGAGGACGACATAGTTGTTGCCCATCACGAGGAGGAGCATCGACACCATGAAGAGGTTCATGTAGGTGAAGAAGCGGGTGAAACCGGTTTCCCCATGCATGTACCCCACGGAATAGACGTGGATGAGGAAGCCGACGCCCGTCACCACCAGCAGCATGATGCAGGTGAGGGGATCGACGAGATAGGCCAGATTGATTGTCAGGTCACCGCCGAAAATCCATTGATATGCCACGACTTCTCGCGCAGCGCCGGAGCGAAGGACGTCGATGAATACCCCGATCGTCGAGAGGAACGAGAGTCCCACCGAACCGCACGCGAGGCGATGGGCCGTTTCATGCGACCAGCGGCTGCCGGCCAATCCGTTGGCGATGGCGGCCAGAAGGGGAAACACCGGGATCAATTTGATCAGGAGATGGGTCACGTTATGTTCCTGTTTCCGGCTGAGGCGGCCTGACGCATTCCGCGGTTACCACTTCAACAGACTCATTTCATCGACATTGGTCGAAATTTTCCCGCGGAACACCACGATGATGATCGCAAGGCCGACGGCCGCCTCCCCGGCGGCGATCGCAATGACAAAGAGCGCGACGAGCTGGCCGGCCATCGATTCCAGATAATGCGAGAAGGCGACGAGATTGATGTTGGCCGCGTTCAACATGATTTCCACGGCCATCAGGACGATAATGAAGTTCCGGCGGATCAGAACGCCGAGCAATCCCGTAATGAAGAGGATGGCGCTGACGGTCACGTATGCGGAAAGAGGGATCACGGACTATTCCCGGCCTGCATCGACGGGTTTCGGAGTCTTCGCGAGGACGATGGCCCCGATAATGGCTCCCAGAAGGAACACGCCGACGATTTCGAATTGCAACAGGTAATCGCTGAACATCTTGATTCCGACCGCGAAGGTGTTCCCGTCCTGCAAGATCGCCTGTGCCGGCGCGTCCCCCTTGGCGCCGCCGAACGGAGAACGGAACAACTGTACCAGGACATAGAGCGATCCCAAAACGGCGGGGACCAGAAAGTACGTCCAGGATGTATGGAAGTACCGCTCCTCCGTCTTGAGATTCAGGAGCATCAGCACGAACAGATACAGGACGAGGATGGCCCCGGCATACACCACGACTTGCACCGCCCACAAGAATTCGGCATTGAGCAGGATGAAAAGGCCGGAGACGTGAAGGAGCAGGGCCAGGAGCGCGAGGCCGCAATGAACGGGGTTCTTGAGGGCCACGGTCATCACCGCGGCGGCGATGCTCATCAGCGCAAAATAGGCAAAGAACAGTGAAATCATGGTCGGAATCAGCTCAAATGCTTCGGCGTCGACTGCGTGGCCTTCGCCACGGATTGCGGGAAATAGTACCGATATTCCCGGCTTTCCTCGACGTTCTTTTCCTGGTTGTGGGCGTAGAGATATTTCTTCGCGTCGTCCAAATGACGTTCGCCGATGTCGTACAAACGTTTCTTGTCGAACATGAGCGTTCGTTTGTCGTGCGTGGAAAACTCGTAGACTTTCGTCATGGCCAACGCGTTGACGGGGCAGGCTTCGACGCAGTACCCGCAGAACACGCACTTGGTGATGTCGATATAGAACTCGCTGGCATAGCGTTGAAGGGGGCGCTCGGCGTCCTCCGCACTGATGACCTTGATGCAGCGTGAGGGACAGGCGGCTTCGCACAGGTCGCACCCCACACACCGTTCGCGTCCGTCGTCGTAGCGCAACAGTCCCAACGCCCCCCGATGCGTGTCCGGAATCGTCCGTTGCTCCCGGGGATATTGAAAGGTGATCGGCTTGTGGAACATGTGTTTGAACGTGACTTTCATCGCGTCCCAGATCTCATAGAAGAGCGCCGCTTGAAGAACTTTCTTTGTCAGTGTGCCTACGCTCATGTTCGTCTCCGTTGCACCCTAGACCGCTTCGATCGTGACGGGCGTCTGCTTAAACGAGGGGACGCCGGTCACGGGATCCACATGCACGGCCATGAGATCCTTGACGGGCGGGTCGTTGAAGTGTTCAGGGAAGAAGCAGGTGCCCGGCGCAAGCGTATGATCCCGTTGGACCCCGATCTTCAACTCACCGTGATCCGAGGTCACGCGGACCATGCTGCCGTCGCCCAAACCAAGGCGTTCCATATCCGATGCATTCATGCCGATGCGGCTTGTGTTGGGTGCAATCTTGATCAGTCCCGGCGCCGCCGTGGAAAGCTTGCCCGAGTGGTAGAGCAATTGGCCCATGAGCAGCGTAAACGGACGGCGGGAGTCGGGACCGGACGCCTTGTACCGTGCCGTGACGCCGCTGCCGTAGCCGTTTGAGAGATAGCGGTTCGCGGTCGGAACGATCCTGCGCGGTTGCCCGAGGTTGTAATACCCGGGGAGCAGCTTCATGATCTCGCTTTGAATGTCGTTGGCCGATTCGTATTCCCACCGGCACCCCAGGCCGCTTGCCAGGGCCGCCATGATGTGCCAATCGGGTACGCTTTCTCCGACGGCATCCATCGCCTGCCGGACGCGCAGCACCCGGCCTTCCAGATTCGTGAAAGTGCCGTCTTTTTCGGCGTAGGTGGATGCCGGAAGGACGACATGCGCCAGTCGGGCGGTGTCCGTCAGGAAGGGATCCTGGACCACGAGAAGGTCCAGACGCTCCAATGCCGCCTTCACCTCCAGGGACGCAGGCAGCGTCGCCAAAGGGTTTTCCCCGACCACGTAGAGCGCGCGGATCTGGCCGCTCCGGCAACGTTTCAGAATCTCGATCAGATTGGCGCCCGTTCCAACGGCCGGAAGCGTCACGTCCCAGGCTTTGGCCAGCCGGTCACGCATCGCGTCATCTTCGAAGGCGACGAGGCCCGGCAGGAACTCGGGCGCCACGCCCATGTCCGCCGCACCCTGTTCGTTGGCTTCCTCCGTCACGGTATTCACGCCGCAGCCGGGCTTTCCCAGTTTCCCCGTAATCCAGGCGAGGTCGATCAGCTTCAGGACGTTGTGATAGCCGTCCGGCTGTCGCACGATACCTTCGGCGCAAAGCACGATCGATCGAGGCGATTCGGCAAAGATGGCGGCCGTTTCTTTCAAGTTGTCGACGGTCAGGCCGATCTTGGACGCGAGTTGCTCCAGCGAGAGGTTCGCCAGCGCCGCTTTCAGCGCAGCGAAGGCCTGCGGATGGGCGGAGACGGCTTCTTCGTCCACCAGATCGAGTTCGATGGCTGCCTTGACGAGCGCGTCGATCACCAGTCCTTCGGTGCCCGGCTTGATGAGAAATGGGTGCGAGGCCAGCTTGCCGATATTGGTGATGCGGGAGTCAAACACCATGACCTGCGCTTTGTACACGCGGATCGCTTCCTTGATTCTCACCGCGGTGAGCGGATTGGTTTCGGTCAGGTTCGAGCCGATGATGATGACCGCCTTCGCTTTGGTCAGGTCTTCCCAATCGTTGGGCGTACGGCCGAGGCCCAGGGCGTATTTGGCGGCGCGGACGAAATTCATATGGCCGTAGCGCGCACTGCTGTCGAGGTTATTGGTGCGAAACCCGCCCCGCATGAGTTTCTGGAACAGGTACAACTCCTCGTTCGTGCAACGGGCGGTGATCAGGCCGGCAATGGCATCGGATCCGTGCTTTTTCCTGATCTCGGTGAATCGGTCGACGGTCGTGTGCATGGCCTCCAGCCACGGCACTTCGACCAAGCAATCCTCTTTTCGAAGCAGCGGTTGTTTCAGACGGACCGGCGAGTCGATGTATTCGAACCCGAATCGTCCTTTGACGCAGATCCCGCCGTGCCCCTTCGAGGTATCGGCACGGTCGCCCCATTTGTTCTTCCACGACAGGGGCGACGTGACCCGAACGACTTCCGAATCCTTGGTCTCCACGTGTATCTGGCAGCCGTCGCCGCAGTAATTGCAGGTCGTGGTCGTCTTCTTCATCTGCCAGGGTTTGTACAAGTACTTGGAGAACTTGTTCGTGATGGCGCCCACGGGACAGACGGCGAGGCAGTCTCCGCAGAATTCGCAGGACAGCGGAAGGTCTCCCTTGGCCACGACCTGGTTGAAGCCGCCTTTTTTCATGAACTGCAGCGCATCGATCATCAGCACGTCTTTGCAGACGTTGATGCATTCCGCGCAGGCGATGCAGCGGTTCATGTTGAAGTCGAGCACCAGGCTGCGGGTGTCTTCCGGGATGAATTTCTGTTTGGCGTTGGGCAGATTCGTGACGCCGTGGTGAAACGCCATGTCCTGCAATTCGCAATGCCCGTCGGCATCACAGACCGGACAGTCGAGCGGATGCACCGAGAGATGTTTCTCGACGGCCTTCTTTCTGGCTTGAAACAGATCGTCCCCTTCGGTCCGGATGATCATGCCGGCCGCCGCTTTGGCCGTGCAGGACCGAACTGGAGCCTTCTTGCCCTCCTGCATCACCAAGCACATGCCGCAGGAGCCGAACGGATCGAACGTGTAGTGGTAGCACATCGCCGGAATGATCTTGCCGGTGCTCGAGATGACGTCATACAGTGACACGCCGTCTTTGGCGCTGACGGTCTTGCCGTCGATGGTCAACTCGATGGTCGCGGCTTCAACTTCCGGATTTGTGGCCGGTTTCAGTCCCATGGTTCCTCAATGCGGTGAGCCGGTGAACGGACGCCGGGGTTGAAAACCCCGACCGGTTCTATCGATCGCACTCTCCCATGACGATGTCGTATGTACCGAAGAGCGTAATCGCGTCCGCAATCATGTATCCCCTCGACATGTGATCGAATGCACCCATGTGGATGAACGAGGGAGCGCGGATCTTCAATCGGTACGGCTTGCCTCCACCCGTGCTGACGATGTAGAAGCCCAATTCTCCCTTGTGGGCTTCGGTCCCGCAGTAGATCTCTCCGGGCGGAGCGTTGAATCCCTGCGAAAAAAGCTTGAACTGTTGAATCATGGCCTCCAAATTCGTGAAGACCCGTTCCTTCGGCGGCAACGTCACGCTAGGAACATCGGCCATGATCGGACCTTCCTGCAGCTGCTCCAGGCACTGCCGGACAATCTTCACGCTTTCATAGAGTTCCATGACGCGGATCCAGTACCGGTCGTACGTGTCTCCGTTCTTCCCGAGCGGTACGTTGAACTCGCATTTCGGATAGGCCGAGTAGGGTTCGGCCTTGCGCAAGTCATAATCCACGCCGGACCCCCGGAGCGTCGGTCCGCTCAGCCCGAAGCTGACGGCATCTTCCGCGGAGATCACAGCCACGCCTTTCGTCCTTGCGACCCAGATGCGATTCTTTTCGAGGAAGACGATATATTCGTCGATCTTGGGAGGAAAATAGTCCAGGAACTGCTTCAATTTGGCCAGCAGCGCGGGCGTAAAATCCCGTTCGACTCCGCCGATACGATACCAGCTGGTCGTCAGCCGGGCTCCGCACAGTTCATCAAACCAATCAAGCAGGATTTCCCGGTCCCGGAAGCAATAAAAAAACACGGTCATCGCGCCGATGTCGAGCGCTTGCGTACCGAGCCAGAATTGATGGCCGATGATCCGCTGAACTTCGGCGACGATGGTGCGGAGATACTCGGCCCGCTCCGGCACGGTGATGTTCATGAGTTTTTCGACCGCGCGACAGTAGGCGAAGTTGTTGTACATCGCGCAGACGTAGTCGAGTCGATCGGTATGAGGGATGAACTGGTGATAGGTGCCTTCTTCCGCCAGTTTCTCCACGCCCCGATGGAGAAATCCCATCACCGGTGTGGATTTGACCAGACGCTCTCCCTCCAGCTCGAGAATGACTTTCAGTACGCCGTGCGTACTGGGATGCTGCGGACCCATATTGAGCAGCAGCTCTTCCGTGCGGAGCGTCGGGAGCGTCTCGCTTTCCGGGTGTTCCGGATCGACTTTGTAGACCGTTGTGCGTTGATCTTCAAACGCCATGGTTCGCCTGGTTCTTAGCGTGGGGTCTCGTCCAGGAAATCAAACGTGTCGCGCCATCCCTTGCCGCGAAGCGGAAAATCCTTCCGCAGGGGGTAGCCTTCGGTATAGTCGTCCGGCATGAGGATGCGGCGGAGATCGGGGTGGCGACGAAATCTGATGCCCATCATGTCGTACACTTCCCGTTCCATGAAATCCGCGCCTTTCCAAAGGTCGGTCAAGGAGTCCACGACGCAATCTGCTTCCGGTACGCGCGTCTTGAGCCTGATTCTGTGGCGCTTGCGGATGGAATAGAACTCGTACACGACTTCAAAGCGCAATTCGTCGTCCGGCCAATCGACGGAGCTGACGTGCACGATGTAGTCAAAGTCCATCGCCGGATCGTCGTGCAGGAACTGGGCGACCTCGTGGAGTTTTTCCCGGCGGACCGTCACCGCCAGGTCCCCGCGCCATTCGACGGCCTGGAGAAATGCCTCGCCGAAATTCTCTTGAATGCGATTCGATACGTGCTGGAGAGACATGGACGCTCGTTATGCTTTGACGCGCGGTCTGACCTGCTCGGGCTGCTTCACGAACACCCGCTTTTGCATGATCCGCTCTTGTAGTTTCAAAATGCCGTCGAAGAGAGCCTCGGGAGTGGGAGGACAACCGGGAACATAAATATCCACGGGCACGAACCGGTCGACTCCCTGCACCACACTGTAACTGTCGTAAATGTTTCCGGAGGTCGCGCATGATCCCATCGCGATGACGTACTTGGGCTCCGGCATCTGGTCGTAAATTTTCCGGATGACCGGGGCCATGCGGCGGCAGACGGTCCCGGCTACGATCATGAGATCCGATTGTCTTGGGGAGGCGCGAAACACTCCGGCGCCATAGCGGTCCATGTCATAGCGCGAGGACACGGCCGCAATCATCTCAATGGCGCAGCATGCCAGACCGAAGGTCATCGGCCAAAGAGAACCTTTCCTGGCCCAGTTCACGGCTTTTTCGACGGTCGTCGTGATGACGTCCGGCGCCCCGTCCTTTTCCTGTCGGCCCAGTTGAATCAGTCCCATTCCAGGGCTCCCTTGCGCCATGCGTAGACGTAAGCCACCACAAATAATGCGATGAAAATCAGCATTTCGACCAGCCCGATCAGTCCGAGCTTCTCGAAGGTGACGGCCCAAGGATAGAGAAAGATCACTTCGATGTCGAAAATCACGAACAGCATCGCGAAGATGTAATAGCGGACCGGGAACGGCATACGGGCGTCAGAAAACGGCTCGGACCCGCATTCGTAGGCTGAGAGTTTCTCCGGTTCCGGGTACTTGGGTTGAACCAAATAGCTGAGCAACAGCGTCACGAGGCCGAACGCCAGCGCGATAAAAATGAAAAGCAATATCGGAAAGTACTTCGTCAGATACTCGAGGAGTAACTCAATGCCACTCATCGAAATGACCTTTCAACACCTAGAGTTGCGTCAGAATGGGGGATCTTAGACGGCGGATTGGAGAGATAGCAAGCGTACAAAGGACCTAGGGGAGTTTGACCCCAAAAGTCCTAGAAAGACGGAGGAGTCGCTTCCGACCTTATTTTTCAGTCGTCGGATCGGCAGGCTGTTTCCGAGACTGTGACGGTGCTGTCATCAAGGCAGAAGGCATTCGAAGATGGGCCGGGGTGGTGTGGTCTGCACAGTCCCATTCCGGTTCCAGAGGAGAGAGGGCCGAAGCTTTTTTACGTCGGTGGATTTGCGTCTCAATCGGAGAGCGCCGGGGTCGTTCTGAAGGTTGGCGGGACTGTGCCGACATCCGTATTCCCTCGCGGATTACCGACCTCGTATCGGTGTGACGGTACCACCGGGTTTGACGTTGCGTCAATCATGGGACAAGTCGGCAATATTCTTGACAATCTGGGACTGTTTGCTAAGGTTCTTTCAATAGCATTGGTTTCCAACAAGAAGGACCACCTATGAGCATCTATTTCACTCGCACCGCATCGGCGTGCCTCCTCAGCGCGATGACCCTCGCACCCGTCGTGGCCTGGGCAGACGATCTGGACACGATTCGGTTCGGCGAGGCGGCGCTCAGCTTCGCCTCCGGCTCGATCCAGCGGACCACTCCGCAAGACGGGGTGGTGAACGTCACCACGGGGGACAATCAGACGACCGGTGATAGGATGCAACTGGGATTGCAGGACACCCTCTATCTGCGGCTGAAAAATCCGGCCGATGCATCGGTGGGCGATCTCTATACGGTCTTCAAGCGCGCTCGCAAGGTTTTCCATCCCGTGACCAGGGAATATTTGGGATATCTGGTCATTCGTCTTGCCGTCGTCGAAGTCGTTCAGGTCGACAAGACGCTCATCACCGTACGGGCGATCCGGGCCTACGGAGCGGTGTCCCCCGGTGATCCGGTGGCGAAGTTCGCGCTGCCGACCGAATCGGAGCCGGATTCGACTCCTTCCTCCGGGGCTGTCAACGGGATCGTCGTCGAACTCCAGGCCGACAAGGGCATGACGCTGGTGGCGCAACGTAATATCGTCTATGTCGATCGGGGCAGTCACGACGGCCTGCGGGCCGGCGATGTGGTGGAAGTCATTCGCTCGGGTGGGAACTTGCCGCCTAGGAACGTCGGAGAGATCAAGATTCTTTCGACTGAGGCGCGGACGTCGACCGCCTTGATTACGCGATCGACATCGCGAATTCTGCCCGGGGACCGCTTCCGCATCAAGGCCTCGGAGGGGGATGCCGTTCCCGTCTCTATGCCGGTTCCGCATGAAGTGCAGCCGCTGAATACGACTCGTCAGGACGCGAACGCTCTGCAGGCCGTGGAGGCTGTTCCCAGCCAGCTCAAAAACACACAGCCTGTGTCGCGCGAGACTCGGATCACGCTCAGCGATCCCATGAAGCAATTGCGATACGAATCGGGCGAGGCAGCGATCAGACCCGATGGCTATAAGATCCTGGACGCACTGACCGAATATTTGAAAACCGCACCGGCGGATCAGCTCATTCGCGTGGAAGGCCATGCCGACGACATGGAAATCGGTCCCGCCCTGAAATCGCGATACCAGACCAACTGGGATCTCTCGAAGGCACGCGCGAGCGGAGTGCTGCGGTATCTTGTCGAAAAAGGCGGGATCGATTCGGCAAGAATTTCGTCCGTGGGATACGGCGATACGAAACCCCTCGTGAGCAACGCAACAGAAGCCGGTCGACAAAAGAATCGTCGGGTGGACGTCGTGTTATATCTTCCGGAGTCCGACCCGACTCTCCCCGAGCAGACAAGGGGGGCTGTCATAGAAGAACGTGCGCAGAGGGTCGGTGGTCCGCCCGTGCACAAGTCGGAGGTCTCGATGGCCTCGGCCGACCAAGTCCCGGCTCCGCCGACTGTTACCGACAGAGTTCCGGAACGGGACAGTGCTGTTCAGGTCCAGACGGAGAAAGCGGCGGAGAGTGCCGCGGCGATCGCTCAGGAGCAACCGCCGGCCGAAGCATCCGTTCCTCTTCAGCCCTGACGGCTTCCTCGGTCATCAGGCGGAGCGGCATAAGAATAACTTGCCTGCTCCGCCTTCGCCCTTCCGTTGTTCCCTCTTTTCTTCTGCTGCTACAATGAGCCATGCGAGACGTTCCGCCCGCTGAGTCGCTCGGTGCCGCTCGGCGTCTCTACGCGGAGGTCGTCGTTCCACGACATATCAGAAGTTCATTTACCTATCTGGTGCCGTTGCATCTACGGCCGATCCTGCGAGTCGGACACTGTGTTCACGTTCCGTTCGGACGGGCGCGGCTCCAAGGCACCGTCGTTTCCCTCGGTGACCACCTTCCCGCCGGTTTGAGCCGAGAACGGCTCAAAGAGATCAGCTCCATTACGACAGCCGACGGACCCGATGAAATTTCGCCGGAGCTGCTTGCGCTTGCGAAGCGGGTGGCGGACTACTATGTCGCTCCCTTGGGACAGTGCCTGCGGCTGGTGTTGTCTCCTTCAACCGTCAGCACGAAGCGCGGGAGTCTTCTGAAGTTGACGACATCAGGTCGCGAAGCGTTGGCAACCGGGATTCTCGATGACCAGCCTCGTTCTTTGCTCGAGCGATTACGAAAGAAACCCGCCGGCATCAGGATGACCACGCTCTTGAAGCCCGGCCCTTTCGTACAAACGCACGTCATAGAGGATGTCATCCAGAAAGGCTGGGTCGCTCGAATTCAGTCACGAGCCGATCATGAAGAGTTTCCTGAGGTCGATTCAAGTCAGACGACCATGTCAACGATGCCTCCTGACGACGGATCCACGCTTGCGGACGATGCGATATCCCGTGCCCTTGAGTCACGCCTCCATGCCGTACTCGAAGGTGGCCGATCGGACACCCTGATTCTACAGGCCTCCCTCGCGGAACGGATGGAACTGCTGCACGGTTCGATTCACCGGACGCTTGCCAGCGGACGGTCGGTTCTCGTCTTGATCGGAGAAACAGATCGAGCGCGATGGGTGGCCGACAGGCTCACGCGGCGGGGTATTGTCGTTGCTTGCTATCTGCATGCGACATCGCCAGATGAAACGCGTGCGGAGGTGTGGCGTCGGGTGAAGGGCCCGGTACCGCAGGTCGTGGTGGGGACCAGGTCGGCCGTCTTTCTTCCCTTCTCGGCCTTGGGAATGATTTGGGTCGAGGCACCCGGCGATTCATCGCTCAAGGAACCACAGGAACCTCGCTATCATGCGCGGGACGTGGCGCGCTTTCGCATTGAGGCCGGGCAAAGCTTCCTGATTCTCGGCTGTTCCCGGATTCCGTTGGACATCGCCGATCCCATGGACGACTCGGGGACAATCGTACGCCAGTCGCCGGCGATGGAATCAACGCCGAACGTCGAGGTCGTGGACCTTCGCTCTTTCGGGAAAGGTGCGCTCGTGACCCCGCCGTTGCTTGACGCGATGCGTGAGGCGATCGACAGCCGATCCGGCGTCCTGCTTTTTCTCAACCGCAAAGGCTATGCGAACGCGCTGGTGTGTCGCGATTGCGGCCAAGTGCCTCGATGCGCATCCTGCCGGATTGCGTTGGCCTATTCGCGACGAACCGGACGGTTGCTGTGTTCGTATTGCGGGACATCCATAGCGCCTCCCGGCACCTGCCCGATCTGTTCAGGACACCGCCTGCAGCCGGTCGGTGAAGGGACCGAACGGGTCGAGGAAGAGGTCGGCCGCCTGTTTCCCGGTGCACGGGTGATGCGGGCCGACGGGGACAGCATGCGGAAGCCGTCGCAAGCAGCCACGGGGTGGAAAGCCATTCAAGACCGGCAGTGGGACGTGCTCATCGGAACGCAACTCGTCCTTCGCGACTATGCCGTACCCATGGTTGGTCTCGTCGGGGTCGTTCATTCGGACGTCAGCCTCAACGTTCCCGATTTCCGGGCAGCCGAGCGCAGCTATCACATGCTGTGTGACGCGATGGCATTGGCGCGTCCTGCCAAGGACGGGGGACGGATCGTCATTCAGTCTCACCTGCCGTCTCATCATGCCATTCAGGCCGTCGTTCACCGGGATGAGAGGATATTCGCCGCCGAGGAGCTGAGTCACCGAGCCGCTCTCGGATATCCACCGGCGGTTCACTTGATCGGGCTCTATGTGTCGGGAAGAGATCAAGGCCTGGTCGAGAAGGCCGCGTTGGAACTGGTCGATCGGCTTCGAGCGTCTCTGAATATGCCGGATAAGGCGTCGTTGGCCGGTCTAGGCGAGGATGCCGTGCTCGGACCGGTGGCACCTCCCGGAGCCCACGTTCGCGGGCGACATCGGCGGCAGATCCTGGTCAAGTCTGTTCGGCGGGAACAGGGAGTACGGTCGGTTCAGCAGAATCTTGAACTCCTCGAGAGTATCTATCGGAAGCACGTCGTCAAATTTGACGTCGACGTGGATCCCGTCGAGATGTGGTGATCAACGCTTCTTGCGTGAGCTCGCGCGCGCAGGCGGAAGCGTGTCGGCCACGGATTCCACGGTCGGTGTCGCCGACCGCTTGAATAATCCGTAGGAGAAGGCCAGCCAAAATGCGGCGGACAGAATGCCCGTGAGGGCGGCGGAGAGCAGCATACCCATCTGCTCGTCGGAGGGCTGAGCGGTTGAGGCGCGGAGCTGTTGCATCGTCAGGATCGGCCAGAGAAAACTCTCGATCCCCAACAACAAGGTGACCCACGCCCAGATCGTTGTGATGGTCTTGCCTCGCCAAGCCAGTAGTCCGGCGGCAACGGCGAAGACGATGCCCCCCCCGACGGGCGAGAGACGATCCCATGCCAGCCACGCGCCGATGGCGACGACGAGACTGCCTGCGAGCGAGTTGACGAGTAGGATCCAGAACGGGTGCATGCCGCATCATCCGATTCAGGCCAGTGTGCGTGCGGGGAGCGGCTTTGTCAACGCGGGACGGGCGGAGTGAGCGGAGTGAATGGAGGTTCTCAGGCAAGAAGTGCGGACTCGGCTGCTTCCAGCAGGGCTTTCATCTCAAAGGGTTTTTGCAGGGTGCTATATGCACCCAGCATTTTCGCGACATCCAGAAATCCCAGGACGCCGATCATGTCGCTGCCGCCGGTAATGGCGATGATCTTGGCGCCCGGCGCTTCGCGGCGTAAGACGGTAATACACTCCAACCCATCCTGATCGGGCATTAAGATATCCGTAATCACGACGTCCGCCGGTTGAAGGCGGTACTGCTCAAGCGCGTCCCGCCCGTTGCTGGCCTCTGCGACGCGATAGCCGGCTTCCTCGAATGTGGTTCGAATCAGTTGGCGAACCTGGTCTTCATCGTCGACGATTAGAATGGAGGGCATGGCGTTCCCCGTTCGCTCAAGGTCGTATTCTTCCATAGCATTGACTCAGTCCGACCGTGTGCGTCTTTTGGATCACTCTAGCATCCGCTGTACGGGAGGGCAAACAATTGGCGTCTTTCCGTATGGTGGGGCTGCGTATGTGAGGATTATCGTCGTGGAGCGGAGACAGAAATCGAAGAAAGAGACCATCGACGCTGTGCCCCGCCCTGCCTAACTATGCGAGCACAGTATCTTTGGTGCCGAAGGCGGGACTTGAACCCGCACGGCTTTCGCCACACGCCCCTCAAACGTGCGTGTCTGCCATTCCACCACTTCGGCACTTCAGGCACGCTGAACATGCCCTTCAACGTCGTTCTCGGTCGCCTGCTCCGTTGCGACGTCACAAGCTCGTACGCCTCGTTCGCAGGCTCTCAACGGCCTCGTTCACGGGCATGTTGAGCGCGCCTGAGAGGGGCGCTCTCGTGACTGCAGTCTCGTCGCGGGTCCATGTGAGCCTCCCGTAGTCGTCAAACCGGCTCACGTACCCGTGCAGGCCAGAGGGAGCGGCATTATAGGAGGAGCCCAAAATTCTTGTCAATGAACGGGCCGTTCGGTAGAATCGGGCCCGCACGTCGCGAATGGATTCTGTGCACACCTTTCGGATCATCCGACTCAGGACGACTCATCAATGACACCCGCGCACATGCTTTCCCGGCCTCGGACCGGGACTCAGGTCGCCGCGTTCTTTGATTTGGACAATACCTTGTTGCCTGGCGAGGCCAGTGAAGTGCGATTCTTCCGGTCTCTTTGGAGACGGAAGGTCGTCGGCTGGCCGGAATTGAAAGCCAGCGCCGGGTGGCTCATCCGGCATTTGCCCGCGCTGTCGCTGCAGCCTCTCCGCGAGCGCAAGTTATACCTCGCGGGTAAACCAGCCCAGGTGATCGAGCCGCTTGGAGAAGAATTTTGCCGTGAGGAACTCTGTCCGGTGGTGGCGGCGGATGGGATGAGCCGGATGGAAGAACATCGCCGCGCCGGGCACAGGATTGTCCTCATTACGGGCTCGCTGGATTTCCTCGTTCAACCGATTGCCGAGGCGCTTCGCGTCGACCAATCCATCGCGGCGGTTCTTGAAGAGGCCGATGGACTCTATACGGGCCGTTTGGTCGCTCCTCTGCCCTATGGCGAAGAGAAGCGAGTGCTGATTCAACGGCTGGCCGCCGAACTGGATCTGGATCTGGCGTCCTGCTTCGCGTATGGCGACAGCCCAGGGGATCTTGAGATACTCAAGTCGGTTGGTCATCCGATGGTCGTGAATCCCATCAGAGGCATGGGCACGCTCGCGGTGCAATATCATTGGCCGGTCGTGCGCTGGCGGTAGCGGCGCGTGTGAGCGGCATTCGGGACGGAACCTTCGATATGCGGATCACCGAGATTTTCCACAGCATCCAAGGAGAATCCACCTACGCGGGCGAGCCCTGCGTCTTCGTGCGGCTGACCGGCTGTCCGCTCCGTTGCACCTGGTGCGACACGGCGTACGCCTTTCATGAGGGGCAGGAAATGTCCCTTGCCGACGTGATGACCGCCGTCAAGTCGTACGGGTGCCGGCTCGTCGAAGTCACCGGCGGAGAACCGCTGGCACAATCTCAAACCATTGAGCTTATCGAATCGTTGTGTGAAACGGGATACAAGGTCCTGGTTGAAACCAGCGGCGCCATCGATATTTCACCGGTGGACCGGCGTGCGCAGATCATCTTGGACGTGAAGTGCCCGGGAAGCGGAATGACCGAGCGGATGTGGTGGCCGAACCTGGCGCAGTTGACGGCAAAGGACGAAGTCAAATTCGTCGTCGCCGGCCGGAGCGATTACGACTGGGCCGTAGGGATCATCGAACGGTATGGTCTGACCGGACTGTGTCCAGTGCTCATGAGTCCGGTCTTTGAGACGCTTGAGCCGCGGCAGCTGGCAGAATGGATCTTGAGAGACCGGTTGCCGATTCGGTTCCAACTGCAGCTCCACAAGTTTATTTGGGCACCGGACGCCCGGGGCGTCTAGGACTTCGATTGCAGTCGTCGGTCTGACGGCCGATATGGAAAGCCAACGCAAGAAGGAGACCGTAATGAAGCTGATGCAGGTTCAGGTTAAGGTGGGGCGGCCCGAGTCCGAGGCGGTCGAGGTCCTGGCCCTGATGCATTGTGAAGGAGAAGCCCTGGCGAAACAGGACGCAGGCGCGTTGGACAAGGCGCTCGGCGGTTCGCTGCAAAGTCTTCTCCGCAGCGGAGAGTTCGAAGGGCGGACGGGCGAGGTCATGCTGTTCCATACGCATGGGAAGGTGCCGGCAAAACGTCTGCTCCTGATCGGTTTGGGAAAGAAGAACTCACTGAGACTGGATACCCTGAGACAGGCGATGGGGCACGCGGCGAAACGCGCGCGCCAAGCGAAAGTGGATGCGTTTACGGTCTGCTATCCCACGGCGACTCCCAAGGGACATTCCCCGGTGGAGATCGCTCAGGCTATGACGGAAGGCGCCGTGCTGGGCGGCTACCAATTTACGACGTACCGCAGCGAGGATACGGCCGCAAAGGACATCGGCCTCATGACCCTGCTCATGCCGCAAAAGAGCCAGGTCCGGCAGGGAACCGAAGGCGTCCGCCGGGGCCTTGCCACGGCCGAGGCCGCGATGTTCGTCCGCGACCTGTGCAATCACCCTTCCAACGTCATGACGCCGGCGCGCATCGCCGATGAAGCCAAGGCCATCGCCAAACAGGAACAACTGACGCTCAAGATCCTCGAGCAAAAGGACATGGAACAACTGGGGATGGGCGCCTTGCTGGGCGTCGCCAGGGGCAGCCATGAACCACCGAAATTCCTGATCTTGGAATACAACCGGGCCAGGAAGAAAGATGAACGACCGGTCGTATTCGTCGGGAAGACCATCACCTTCGACACGGGGGGGATCTCGCTGAAGCCTGCCGAAAACATGGAACACATGAAAGCGGACATGACCGGCGGCGCCGAGGTGCTGGCGGCGATCAGAGCCGCCTCACGCCTGAAGCTGCCCCTCCGGCTCATCAGCATTCTTCCGGTGGCGGAGAACATGCCGGGAGGGCGGGCGATGAAGCCTGGCGACATCGTGAAAACGCTTTCGGGCAAGACCGTCGAAGTGCAAAACACCGATGCGGAAGGTCGGCTCATCCTCTCGGACGCGCTCTTTTACGCCCAGCGCTATAATCCTGCGGCACTGGTCGATATCGCGACCCTCACGGGGGCCTGCGTCGTGGCCCTCGGACAGTTCGCGATCGGCATGTTCGGAACCGACGCCAGGCTGAAAGACCAGGTTCGGAAGTCCGGTATGACGGCGGGCGAACGCGTCTGGGAGATGCCGCTGTGGGACGAATATTTTGAGCAACTGCGCAGCGACGTCGCGGATATGCGGAACATCGGAGGTCGGGGTGGAGGCATGATCACGGCCGCGTTGTTCCTCAGCAAATTCGCCGGCGACTATCCTTGGGTGCACCTCGACATCGCGAGCACCGATTGGAGCGAGCGGGAGCGGGCGTACATCCCCAAGGGGCCGACAGGCATCGGCACGAGATTGCTGATTCAATATCTGATCGACCGGAGTATGTAGCGTGGCACGGCCTCACCTGACGGTTCGCGAAAAAATCGGCCAGCTGTTCATGATCGGCTTCATGGGCACCTCCGTCACGCCCGACCTCGCGGAATTTCTGAGAACCTACAAGCCCGGGGGCGTCATTCTCTTCTCACGGAATCTGGAATCCGTCGGCCAGATCGTGGAATTGACCAACGATCTGCAGCAATGCAATCCGAAGTCGCCGCTCTTGATCTCGATCGACCAGGAAGGCGGTCGCGTCTCGCGATTGCCGGCCGGCTTCACGATTTTCCCTCCGTGCGAGGTCCTCGGCCGATGCAACTCGGCCGAGCTGACCTATGCGGCCGCCGCCACCATCGCGAAGGAGCTGCGGGCGGTCGGCATCAATATGAACATGGCTCCCGTGCTCGACGTGAATAGTAACCCCGACAATCCCATCATCGGCGATCGAGCGTTCGGGACGACGCCGGATCTCGTCAGCGAGGCGGGCATTCTCACCGCCGCCGGACTGCAGGACAACCTGGTGGTGGCCTGCGGGAAGCATTTCCCCGGTCATGGTGACACTGCAGCGGATTCCCACAAGGAACTCCCCGTGGTGGAGGCCGGTCGGGAACGGCTCGATGCCGTCGAACTGGCGCCGTTTCGTCGGGCCGCCGCCGCGGGTGTGGCCGCGATGATGACCGCCCACGTCCTCTACAAAGCGCTGGATGCGCAGCGTCCCGCGACGTTGTCCCCGCTTATCATTACGGGTTTGCTGCGGGATCAATTGCGGTATGACGGCGTCGTCCTAACGGACGATTTGGAAATGAACGCGATCGTCGACCACTATGGGATCGCTGATGCCGCGGTCCGCGCCGTCCAAGCGGGGTGCGACGTGCTGTTGATCTGCAAAGATCAGGCGCGTGAGGTGGAGGCATTCGAAGCGATCGAACAGTCCGTCGCGGCGGGAGACATCACGATGGACCGTCTGGATCAGTCGGTCGCCAGGATCCAGCGAGTGAAGCAGCGCTATGTCGTTCCCTACCGGCCGGTATCGATTTCCGAAGCACGGCTCGTCGCCGGTTGCCGGACCCACCGGGCGCTGTTGCAGAGCGTGCATCAGACAGGGGCCCGGATGGCCAAAGCTGCCATCCCACAAGTTCTGTAACGATGATCGAGGAGGAAATGCGGTGCCTCTGAAAAAAGGCGATCTCATCGATGAGCGAAAGCGTCACCCGGACTCCTGCGGCTTGGTGGTCAAGGTCATGGACGGAGGAGCGGGCTTTGAAAAAATCATCTGCTGTGATCATGAATTGACGGATGAAGACGTCGTGCCGGAAATCCGCCACTCCGCCGGCCGTAAGAGAGGCGTTCTGCCGTTGGCGGTCGTCCTCGATGAAAAGAAGCTGTACCCGGATTCCTGCGGACTGCGGGTCATGATCATGGACGGGGGAGCCGGTTTCAAGGAGATCCGCTGCTGCGGGCACTCCCTCACCATGAGTTCAATGCGGGAGCTCAAGTACGGAGCATTGCGGGGAGCAGGTCCGGGGGAAGAATCGGACGCTCAACCGAATGCGCCGGCCGGAACCGCATGATGCCGGGCGAGTGAGAGGAGTTTCATGAAAGATCGCAGAGAAGTCATGAACCGGTGGTGCGGGGTGATGGAATGGCTCGACCGGCTTGGTTATATGACGGCCGGATTCAGTCTGCTGGTGCTGGGCATGCTCTTGTTCGCCCATGCCTGGTATGTGTTCGCCACCAAGGCCGGTCAAATCGGGCTCCTGCCGTCCGGTCTCAAGCTGCTGAACGATATCCTGCTCGTCATTATCTTGCTCGAGTTGTTTCGAACGGTGATCCGCTTCCTCCAGACCGAGGTACTCGATCTGGAACCCTATCTGGCCGTCGGCATCATCGCATGCACGCGGCGCGTGTTGACGGCGAGCGCGGAACTGTCCCATCTCCCGTCGATGAGTGAAGGTCAATTTTACCAGTACCTCATGGACGTAGGGCTGAACGTCATGGTGATCATGGTCCTGGTCATCGGAGTCTTCTTGATGCGAAAACGTCCGGTTCCTTCCTCCGTTCCCCTCTCATAGGCGCCACGGCAAAACGGCCGCTCAATTCACAACGTCTGTTTCTATGGAATGGTTGCGGCTGTCTGGACGCGCTCGCGTGGACGAACGTCGTCGCATTGCGCTGAGGGGAAAAACCGGCATCACGTGAGGGATGCGGAGGACTGGACTGTCAGCCGCCGGGGCATCGCGGAAACAACAATGCCGGTCGGCCCGGCTTGCCTGACTCTCGGCTCTTATGGCATCATGCCGCTTCTCTGGGAGTTGGGATGGCCAGTTTGATCGAATACGTCGGCTGCGTGCACATATTCCTGGGACCGTATCGCGGGAACCCGATCGCGCTGTACCTCCGAAGGACCGACAACCAATGTCATATTGGTCCGAAGGTCTATCCTTGGAACGAGGTGGTGGGAACGGGAGAGACTCCCAACAAAGCCGCTGCGGATTTTGAGAATAAGTGGAAGGCGAAGGGATTGTCGGCCGACATGTATTCCGGGCCGTCTTGGGATGGCGGAATCAAGCCGGAGAAGCCTGCGCCACCCAAGCTGCCGGAGCCCAGCCCACTGCCCCGGTTCCAGCCGCCGAACCCGAAAGCGGTTCCGCGACCTGATCAGGGCTGCTTTTCAGGACAGACGAGTGACGGAGTCGGCTCCAGTGCGGCCAGCTTGCTCTGTTTGAGTCCGTATCCGAGATAGATCAGAATACCGATTACCGTCCAGACTCCGAAGCGAATCCATGTCAATGCCGGTAGCTGCCACATGAGCCAGAGGCAGGCTATTGTCGCGAGTATCGGCACGAGAGGCATGAACGGAAGCCTAAACGGCCTGGGATGGTCCGGGTTGGTATGGCGCAGTATGATGACGCCGATACAGACGAGCACGAACGCGAAGAACGTTCCGATATTCGTCATATCGGCCGCCTCGCCGATGGGAATAAATGCCGACAGGACGGCCACGGCGACGCCGGTCAAGATTGTGGCCCTGTGCGGCGTTCCGAAGCGAGGATGCACGACGGACAACCACGGACCGAGCAGTCGATCGCGCGACATCGCGAAGAAGACCCGGATCTGGCCGAGCATCATCACGACAAGCACGCTGGTGATACCGGCTACGGCGCCGATGGCCACGACTGCAGCCCCCCACTTGAATCCGACGACCTGTAGCGCTTCCGCTACCGGAGCATGGATGTCGATCTGTCCAGCCGGAACCAGCCCCGTCAGCACCGTTGCCACGGCGATATAAAGGATCGTGCACACGGTCAGTGATCCGATGATCCCGATCGGGACGTCGCGCTTTGGGTTCGTGGCCTCTTCGGCCGCGGTCGAGACGGCGTCGAATCCGATATAAGCGAAGAAGACGATGGCGGCGGCCGCACCCACGCCGGCAAACCCTTGCGGCATGAACGGGGACCAATTGCTCGAATCCAACGAGGTGCTCCCGATTCCGATGAAGAACAGGATCACGGCCAGTTTGATGACGACGACGATGCCGGTCATCCGCGCGCTTTCCTTGATGCCGATGACAAGGATGACGGTCACGAGGAGCACGATGATGGCGGCGGGAATGTTGGCGACTCCCCCTTCGGTGCCGCCGGGCGGGTGCGTTGCCCAATGTGGGAGTTCAATGCCAGCCAGCCGGAGCAGATTGTTGAAATAGCCGGACCAACCGATGGCGACCGCCACGCAGGCGACCCCGTATTCAAGGATCAGATTCCAGCCCGTCAGCCATGCCAGCAGCTCTCCGAGCGTTGCATACGAGAACGTGTAGGCGCTTCCGGCTACAGGAATCATGGCGGACATTTCGGCGTAGCAGAGAGCGGCCAGAGCGCAGGTCAGTCCGGATAGGACGAAGGAGAGGATGATCCCTGGTCCCGCGCCGGGCCGGTGGGCATCACCGACGATCGCCGTCCCGATCAAGACGAAGATACCGGTTCCGATAATGGCCCCGATGCCCAGGCACGTCAGGTCCCAGGCGGTCAGAGTTTTCTTCAATCGATGGGTGGGATGATCGGCGTCTGCCAGAATCTGTTCGATGGGTTTCGTTCGAAATAACCTGCGTATCACCGGGTCTCTCTTGTGGGTGGAAGGACAACCGCGGGGTGGTCGGTCACCTATCGTGCGCGCCAGTCCAAGTATAGCAGGTCTCTTCGCATTTGCCCGATCTGATCAGGATGTCACCGTGCCGCCGGGCGCCGTTGGGCGGCGCGAAGGAACGCTTCAAACAGTCGCCGATGGGGTCGGTGCCGTTCGAAGAGGAACTCCGGGTGCCACTGCACTCCCAGGAAAAAACGATGCTTTCGTGACTCGATGGCTTCCACGATTCCATCGGGAGCGACGGCACTCGCCACGAGCGATGGCGCAACATCCTTGACCGACTGATGATGGGAGCTGTTGACCCGGACGGTGGCTGCACCGAGTATTCTCCGGAGGAGGCTATGCTGGGTGATGCGTACCGCATGGCTGAGGCGGGTGGCGCGTGCCGTCTGGCGATGTTTGAGTGTCGTCTGGACCTGAGAGGCGATGTCTTGGAAAAGACTTCCCCCCAACGCGACGTTCATGGCTTGCATCCCGCCGCAAATGCCGAGGACCGGCAGGTCGGCGGCTTGCGCCATCTGCACCATCTGAAGTTCGAAGGTCGAGCGGCGCTGGCTCACCAGGGCGAATGGATACTGTTGACGCTCTCCATACAGGTTGGGCGGTAAGTCCGGGCCGCTTCCGGTCAGGAGCAGGCCGTGGATGTTGGTGAATAACCGACGACGGGCTTCACGGTCCGACGCGAGGGGGAGCACGATGGGAATCCCGCCCAACTCTTCGATGGCGCGAACATAGCGGGCACGCAAAAAATAGGTGGGCTCTTTGCCACCCCATTCTTTTCGGTCACCGGCGTTGAAATCTGGTGTCACGCCGATGAACGGTTTCATCGGTCAGCGAACCGGCTCAACTGCGGGGGCTGAGTCCATGGCCGGGGTGGTCGCTTGAGTCGACGCATCACCGGTATCGGCCACGCCGAGGAAGCGGATCGGTTTGTCGCCCCGGAGATGCTCCGGTGTAATGACGTATGTCCCGTACATGCTGGTCGTCCAAATACTCTTCGCTGCATGCTCGTTTCCACCGGAGAACACGTAGGCCAGACCTCCGACGACGCCACCGCCGATGGCGAACGCGGTCTTCACCGGCAGGTAAAGAAGGGTGCTTAAGCCGGAGAGCACTCCTATGCCGGCACTTGACGCATTTCCACCTTCTGATGACGGAGGCGGCGGCGTGGCTTCTTGACTCCAAGCGGGCGCAACGACGGCGACCACCCAAAATGCGAGCACCATGGTCAGGGTCATGAGTTTTGATCTAAACGATACGGGGAAAGCGGTCAATGAAGACGAATAGCAGTTCACGGAAGGCCCTCCTTCTTCAACTGAATGATATGGGCTACGAACGGTAATGCCTGAAGGCCCGGACATATGCATGTTCCTGTGGGTTATAACAAATCCCCCTGTGAATGCAACCCCCCTGCTCTAGGAGATGAGGCGTTTCAGGTAGGAGTCGGATCTCCGGGCTGAAGGTCCATTTCGGCCGCGACGTAGGCTCTGATAAAGTCGCGACGCTTGATAAGGTCGGCGTGCTCTTGCGCATTCCATGCGTCGGCTGTAAGGCGTTGGTTCTCCTGGGTGATGCCGGCCTGCAACAACCGGTCGAGACGGCAGCGGCAGAGTGCTTGGACGAACAGCTCACTGGCTCGTGCTTCTTGCGCGGCGCGTTCTTCTCCCGTCGCGTCGCCTAAGGCTTCGGTGAGCCACTGGGAAAAGTGTATGGAGGTACGGCTTGCGTCAATTTGGGCTTCGGTTGCTTCTACGAGCACCTGAATGCCGCCTTTCCAACTGCGCTTCTTGACGTTGAAGACGCAGGCCTGAGTGGACGGATGCGCTTCGACCGGTTCCGGCCCGAAGAACAACGTCACACGATATTGAGCTGAGTCGGCGGAGGAATCGGCCTGCATGGGGCATTGTAGCATGTCGTACCGGTTCACCGTGGCTTCGTTGACGGCTCGTCGGACTCGACGATAAGATGCGAGGCGTGATCGATCAGATTCACCTGGATCGTGTGCGAGCCGTTCAGCTGGCGCTGAAAGAGGCCGGGAACGCTGACGGTTGGCTGTTCTATGACTTTCGAGGCAGCGATCCGCTCAGCTACCGCATTCTGCTGCTCGATCCCGCGACCCATGTCACGAGGCGGTGGTATTACTGGATTCCTGCCGAAGGTCCCCCGCAAAAGCTTCTGCATCGTATCGAGCCGCACGTATTGGATCCATTGCCCGGGGAGTCCCATCTGTATGTGTCCTGGGATGAGCAGCGTGAATTGCTTGCCCGAATCCTGGAGGGACGGCGGCGAATCGTGATGCAATATTCTCCGATGAACGCCGTGCCCTATGTGTCCCGGGTCGACGCGGGAACCGTCGAACTCGTCGAGAGCCTTGGGGTCGAGGTTGCGAGCTCCGGGGATTTGATCCAAACATTTGAGGCGGTCTGGACGGATGCGCAGCTGGAGTCTCACCAGTATGCGGCGACGGCGCTCAGACGGATCGTCGATGAGGCTTTTGCGCATGTTCGAGAAACGTTGGTCGCGGGACGCATCCTGACCGAGTTCGACGTACAGCAATTCATTCTCGGTCGGATCCGCGAGGCGGATATGACGACCTCGAGCGCGCCGATTGCCGCGGTCAATGCGCACAGTGCCGATCCGCATTACGGCCCGGGCCCGTCGGGGTCCGCCGTCATCAGGCGGGATGATCTGGTGCTGATCGACCTTTGGGCCAAACGCACGACGGCGGGATCGGTCTACGCGGACATCACATGGACGGCATTTGCCGGCCGCAGCGTTCCGGACAAGCATCGTTCGGTCTTCGGTCTCGTCAGGCAGGGCCGAGACGCGGCAGTGAATTTTGTGCGCGCCCAACTGGCGGCCGGAGTGCATCCCTTCGGATGGGAAGTCGACCATGTGTGCCGGCGGGTCATTGAGACGGCCGGCTATGGCGCGCAGTTCCTCCACCGTACGGGGCATTCCATCGGCGAGGAGGTGCACGGCAACGGCGCGAATATCGACGGCCTCGAGACACAGGATACGCGCCGACTCATCCCGCGCACGTGTTTTTCCATCGAGCCCGGGATCTATCTTCCCGGGGAGTTTGGCATCAGAAGCGAACTCGATGTCTATCTGTCCGAGAGAGAAGCGCTGGTCTTCGGACTTCCCCTGCAGGAAGAGCTGTCGCCGCTGTTGTGACGAATCCCCGCGCGGACCGCTTCCTTGACAGCACATCCGACCGGCCTATAGAGTGAATGTTTACATAGGGTTTCTTTGGGCGCCAAACAAAGGACGACACTATGTTCGGGACCATGGGCATTTCGGAATTGATCATCATCCTGGTCATCGTACTCATCATCTTTGGAGCCGGGAAGCTTCCTCAAATCGGTGAAGGCGTCGGCAAAGCCCTCAAAGGATTTAAAAAGGAAGTCCACGACATTCCTCCTCCGGAGGCGACGCTCTCCGATCAAGCACCCCCACCGCCGGTTCAGGCCGATGGTCCCCCGGTGCAAGCGCCGGCGAATCCTCAAGTCGTTTCTCCTCAGCCGAAACCGACGGCCCCCTATACACCGGGTCCTGAATTGACCCCGGGGACTACTGCGGCCGCGATGTACAACATGGGGCCGCAGGTGCATTCGACCGCGCCGAAATCTTCCTCGCCGGCGTCCGGAGCCAACGTAGGGCAAGGTCCGCCGTCCATGGAAGAACGGGCGGCAACGCCCGCGCCGGTGATGCGGGCTCAGTACCCGCCGCTTCCCCCGACGGCCCAGCAGAAGCCGGTAGCGGCCAAACGGCCGTCGGCTGTTGTGAACAAGGATGCGGTGGCTCGTGTTCAGGCGCAGCAAGCGGCCATGAAGGCCAAGGCGGCGCAGCCCGCTGGTGTCTCGCCGGCTGATATGCAAAGCTTGGGTGAGGGCTTGGGGGATGCCTTGCGGACATTTAAACAAGCCGTAGCGGACGTACGCAATTCAGTCGATCCTGAGATGCGAACGATTCAAGCAGAAATGGATGCGGCGCAGAAGGAACTGCAGCAGTCGATCGAATCCGCCAAGGAACTCCCTGCCGTTCAGGAAGACCCATCCAAATCGGTGTGATTGGGATCCGGGGTATGGGCCGCGGGTGTGCCGGTGGTTTCCGTGGCGTCCCCTACACCGGGTGGGTGCGACGACGGGTGCTGCGTGGTCTCAGGCGTGTGTTCACGCGGGCGGAGCGTACGCCTACATGACGCGTGACCGATTCAGGGCGGCCACCAATTCGACGAGCTCTTTCCGGGCTTGATCGTCGATATCCGTGAACTGAACACCCATCCCAGGAAAAAGCAGGAAACGCTCGGGTTTGTTTCGGGTCCAGGCGACTTTGGCTTTCGCCGTATGCTTGGCCCAGGGACGGTCGGGCAGGGTAAATTCCACAGCCAATTCAGTGCCCGGTGCCAGCGGTGTGCTGCTTTCAATGAACAAGCCGCCTCCGCCGATCCCGCCCGTCAGACTGTCGTATTGTTTTCCCTCCGGCGTGGTATAGCGAACTTTGACGGCCAGGGGTGCGCGCGCATGAGCTCGGGCATGGGCAAATCGCTGGGCATCGTCAGTGGCCACAATGCGTTCGATGATTTCCTGCCAGCTCAGGGTGCCGAGCAATTCGCCGTGCTGATCATGCAGCGAGATCGACTCCTGATCGGCATCGACTTCGAGGATTGCCCCGTCATGTCCCGCTGTCATTGTGACCGGAAATTTCATCGCCTCGGTCCTTCGGCTAGACGATTGAAGCGCGGCGGATCCTGACTCGGTCAGGCGGCCGGTTTGCCGACATGCTGAATGCTTTTCACAAGATCCACAACGCGGTTCCGGATGTCTGGGGCGATTTCGGTGAACCGGACGCCCATTCCCGGGCTGAAGGTATATTGATCGGCTTTCGGGCAGACCCATGCGACGAGCCCCTTGGCCGGCAGCCATTCATGAGGCTTTTCCGGTAGAGAGAACTCCATGGCGAGTATCGTGCCGACGGCCAGGGGAGTGAGGCTCTCGATGAAGAGGCCCCCACCTCCGATCCCGCCGGCTCGGCTTTCGAAATGCTGTCCTTCTGGCGTTTTGTACTTCACGCGAAACGACAGGGTCACTCGCGGTTCGGAACGCGACTCTCGTGTAGCCGGCGGTTTTCTGTACGCAAGAATCTGGTCGATCACGAAATCCCAGGAGAGATTGCCCATCGGTTCACCGTTGATGGCCAGCAGCGTGACGATCTCGCGGGCTGCATCCATCTCGATCGTCTTCCCTTTGTGCCTGAGGCTTGACACGACCTGATACTTCACGGCTTCCCCCCAGAGTGGGCAGTACAGCGCAAGTATAGCGCAGCGTTTCCCTTTGTCGAGGAAAACCGCACACTTATTCAAAGGCGGTCGGTCGGGGTCGGGGTGGGAGCGGAAAAACGCCTCGGCTGATCGGGCTCAGAAGACTCGAGAAGGGACGAGAGAAGCCGTGCTCAGGCTGTTTTGGCGTCCTTGTCCTGATCAAAAATTCGGATTGGCGCGTGTTTGCCCAGGATCGCATCCTCCGTAATGAGGACTTCCTTGATTTGCTTTTGAGACGGCGCGTCGTACATCACGTCCAGCATGACCTCTTCCAAGATGGCCCGCAAACCCCGTGCGCCGGTTTTCTGCGTAAAGGCCTTCCGCGCAACGGCGCCGAGGGCGCCCTCTGTGAATTTGAGCTTGATCTTTTCAAAGGACAGGAGTTTTTCGTATTGCTTGGTCAGGGCGTTCCTTGGCTCCGTCAGGATGCGGATCAGGGCGCGTTCGTCCAACTCGTCCAGCGTGGCCACGACCGGAAGGCGGCCGACGAACTCCGGGATCAGGCCGTATTTCAGGAAATCCTCCGGTTGAACTTGCTCGAACAGCTCACCGAGCCGGACCTCGCCTCGACTCCGGATTTCGGCGCCGAACCCCATTGATTTTCTGTTCAGACGCTGTTCGATAATTTGCTCGAGTCCGACGAAGGCTCCTCCGCAAATGAACAGGATATTGCTCGTGTTGACCTGTATGAACTCCTGATGGGGATGTTTCCGTCCGCCTTGCGGAGGGACATTGGCCACGGTTCCCTCGATCAGTTTGAGCAGCGCCTGCTGCACGCCTTCGCCCGAGACGTCCCGGGTAATCGAAGGGCTGTCGCTCTTCCGGCTGATCTTGTCGATCTCATCGATGTAGACGATGCCTCTCTCTGCCCGTTCGACGTCATAATCGGCGGCCTGAAGGAGTTTCAGGATGATGTTTTCGACGTCTTCGCCGACGTAGCCGGCTTCGGTCAGTGTGGTGGCGTCGGCCAGCGTGAACGGAACGTCCAGATACTTCGCCAATGTTTGTGCCAGGAGGGTCTTGCCCGTTCCCGTAGGGCCGACCATGAGGATGTTGCCCTTCTGAAGTTCGACGTCGTCGACGTCTTTTTCCTTGGCGGAGATGCGCTTGTAGTGATTGTGCACGGCGACGGAGAGAATACGCTTCGCCCGTTCCTGCCCCACCACATATTGGTCAAGATGGTGCTTGATTTCCGCTGGTTTTTTGAGTTTGGAGGAGATCTCTTCCTTGGCTTCTTCCCAGTCCTCCGCAATGATGTCGTTGCAAAGATTGACGCATTCGTCGCAGATGTACACGGTCGGCCCCGCGATCAATTTGCGCACCTCGTCGCGACTTTTGCCGCAAAACGAACATCGCAAATGCCGATCCATCTTTTCCTGCTTGGCCATGCGTCCTCCTGAGCCGATACCGGCTATTTGTCCTTGGTGCCGTCCTTGTCGGTTCCGCCAACCGACTTGAGCGCCTTGGGGGCACGAGTGATGACTTCATCGATGAGGCCGTATCGTTTGGCTTCTTCTCCGGACATGAAATAATCACGCTCCGTATCGAGCGCGATTTTTTCGATGGGCTGACCCGTGTGCTTTGCCATGATTTCATTCAGGCGTTCCCGGATCTTCAGAATTTCTCTGGCGTGAATGTCTATCTCGGTGGCCTGGCCTTGGAAGCCGCCCAACGGCTGATGGATCATCACCCGGGCGTTCGGCAAGGCAAACCGCTTCCCTTTGGTGCCTGCAGTCAACAGCAGCGCGCCCATGCTGGCAGCCTGTCCGAGGCAGATCGTGTTGATCGGCGGTTTGACGTACTGCATCGTGTCGTAAATGCCGAGGCCGGCCGTGACGCTGCCGCCGGGCGAATTGACATAGAGATTGATGTCCTTTTCGGGATCTTCGGCCTCCAGAAACAGCAACTGGGCGATGATCAGGTTGGCAAAGACGTCGTCAATCGGCGCTCCGAGGAAGATGATGCGGTCTTTCAAGAGTCTGGAGTAGATATCGTAGGCGCGCTCGCCTCTGTTCGTTTGCTCGACGACGATAGGAACTAGCATGCAGGTTCTTCCTTTCAGTGGTCCGGACGGTCTCGCGGCGCTCGCCCGCGGGCGGCTAGCCTTGGATCACAGCGTTGCGATAGACGAAATCCAGAGATTTTTCGGCGAGAATCCGCGCCCGCAATTCTGCCAGGGAATCCTGGCCGCCGGCCTGGATCATCTTGACCAGGTCGCTCTGAGGGATCTTGAGCTCGTGGGCAAGACGGACAAGCTCCCCATTGACATCTTCTTGACTGACGGCAATCTTTTCCTTCTCGGCGATCGCTTCGAGGATCAAACCGACCTTGACCCGGCGCATGGCCTCATCGCGATTTTGTTGGCGGAGTTGCGTGGGATCGACCGTCTCCGCGCCCGAGGTATCGTTCCCTGCACGCTGCTGCTGTTGAACGTGTTGCCGGATAATCGCCTCCAATTCACGCTCAACGAGAGTATCGGGCAGGTCGAAGTGATGGGTTTCAACCAGGCGTTTGATGATCGTGTCTTTGTGCTGTTCCTCAACTTCGCGCTTCAGCGCTTTCTCCATTTCGCCGCGCAGCCGGTCCGTGAGTTCGGCCAGAGACGCGTATGCCCCGCAATCTTTGGCGAGCTCGTCGTCGAGATCGGGCAGCTTCTTGACCTTTACGGCGCTCACCACGAGCGTAAAGACGACGGTTTTGCCGGCCACGCGGGAATCCGGGTGGCTGGCGGGATACGGCTGCGAAAGCGTGATGCTCTCTCCCTCCGTCTTGCCGAGGAGGTGAGGGTCAACCTCCAGGCCCAACAGCGTGGCTTTCGAACCGACCCGATGCAAATGCCCCTCCTTCTTGGTGCCTTCAAGCGGTTGGCCATCCAGATGGCCGGACAGCGACAGCACGACGAAATCCCCTTCCGCGACTCGATGGCCGGCCGGAGCCGCGTCGAGTCGGGCATGTTGTTCCCGCAGAACGTCCATGCCCTTGGCGACCTGCTCGTCCGTCACGCTACGTTTGTCTGGCTTCAATGAGATCGGATTCGGAGCCTTATAGTCACGCAGGTCGATCGTCGGCTTGATCTCAACGGTGGCGGTGAAGGTAAAAGGAGCGTCCTTCTTGATCTTGACGCGTTCCAGAGGCGGGATTTCCACGAGGACCGGTGAGATGCCCGCCTGTCGGACGGCACGGTCGTAAAAATCAGGAACAAGGGATCGAATGACGTCATCCTCAATGGCTTTGGCATAGCGCTTTTCCAGCAACGCGAGCGGCGCTTTTCCGGGACGGAATCCGGGCATGTGCACCTGTCGATTCAGTTCCTTATAAGCCTGGGCGAACCGTTGCGCGACCTCTTCTATTGGCACTTCAATCTTAAGGGCTCGTTTCATCGGCCCCAACTCGGTCATTTCCATTTTCATGGGCTGCATTCAATCCTTCTCTCTTCCGTGCCGTCTTGTGTTCTCGATTGAGAACGCCGGGCAAAGGTGTTTTTGGACTTGATCCTGGTGCGAGAGGGGGGACTCGAACCCCCACGGTTACCCACGAGATCCTAAGTCTCGCGCGTCTGCCAGTTCCGCCACTCTCGCACGGCGGGGAGTCCCGGAGTTCGGTCAAACCGAGTCAGCAAACAGGCGAAATTACACGCTCCTGCCGGTATTTTGTACCGTTGGACATATGCAACTGTCAACCCATACTCCTGCGGGGCAATCGGTATGTATGGGGGCCGGGCAGTAAGGAGATTTCGTAAAGCGCCCCCGATATCGGTACCTCCGTGGCGGTCCCCGTTATTAAGGGTTTTGGAGCCGGGACCGGCCTACGGCATATCCGAACCGATGCCATTCCTCGCAATCGGGGTTTGCGGAGCCCAGCAGAATGGGTATAATCTTTAGAGGCGTCGTTCATCGGCAGGCAATTCCTCTGAAGAGGTGCGCCATGCGTGTGGTTTCATATGTTGCCCTGACGACGGCATCCCTTCTTCTGTGTCTTGTCGCTCCATCGAGCTCGCCCGCCTACCGGGATTCTTTTACCGCCGAACAAAAGGCCCAACTCGAGAAAATTCAGACGGTACGTGTCGAGGTCTTGATGCTGTCCGACAAAGGACCTATCGAGGCGGCGCCGATCGCGGAACTTGTTGCGCAGCGACTCAGTGAATTGGGGTATCAGACGGTCGGGGATGCCAGCAAGCCCAACGATGTGTTCTTCAAGGTCAAGTGCGAACAACGAAAAACCTGGGAAGGTACGACCACGGCCGGCGGGGATGCAGACTTACCCGATGCTCCCTCGCGGTTGTGGAAGGGGCCAGCATGCCAATTGACCTATGTGCTGGGCGACATGAAGATCAAGTGGCAAAAGGAAGTGCGGGCGAGCTTCGAGGATTCTGTGTCAGCCGCGCAAGCCACCAATGCCGGTGATCCAGCAGTTTTTGCCATGGCGAATCTCAAGGAGAAGCTAAACCAATACGATTTCCCTGTGCTGCTGGCAGCAGAATGGGGGCAACTCGACCGGCTCCTCAAGCTGTTGGACGCGCCGGACACTCCGCAGATTCGAAAACTCAAGATCATTTCTCTCCTAGGGGACATGCAGGCGGATGAGGCGCTTCCAAAGCTCAAAGCCGCACTCAAGGACAAGGATCTTTCCAAGCAGGCGGCGGTGGCGCTGGGGAATATGGGAAAGGAGGGTATCCCGGTTCTTGTCGACATTTTGAAACATTCCAAGCAGCCGGAATTGCAGGCCGCTGCCGCTAAAGGTCTGGGAGATCTGGGAAATACACATAACGATTCATCGGTCGTGCTGCCGCTGTTGGAAATGTTGGACGCGCCGGGCGTCGACATCACTGTGCAGACCGAAATCGCATGGGCGCTGGGGAGAGTACCGGACCGCAGGTCGGTCCAGCCACTCTTCGAACTTGATAAGAAACTCCAAAAGATCCGGCAGGACCCCGTAGATCCCAAGATGAAGAAGCTCAAAGAAGCGGTGTTCTGGGCGATTAAGCAGGTCTATACCGAGGACCAGTACAGCTCAGCGGAGACTCATTCCGTCCATTCGTAATAGGACGACCGATGCTCTAAACTGAGTCCAGAGTGAGATGCCCTCCTTGTTACCCAGCAGCACCGTAATCCATCAGGACCGACCGTGATCAAGCCATGCTTCCGTTTGTTGCTTGGTGTGGCTTATTCAGGTGGGTCCGGAAATCCACCGGTCGGAAGTTGCCTGTTTCAGCTCTCTCCCTTCCCACGGCAGAGGATACAAAACAATAGAACAGCCTGAGATCCGGCTCGGCTCCGGAATCGATAGGGGCCGAGGCAGATGAAGGAGGGTTCAATGGCCAATGTTTCCCGCAGGGGGTTCTTGCAACTTTCGGCGTTGACCAGCTTCACGATCATATCAGGCGAATGGGCTGTCCGGACATCCGACCACTCCCGATGCAGTGGTACGGCATGGGCGGCTGAGCCGATCAAGATCGGAATCCTCGATCCGTTGTCCAGCCCATACAAGACCTCCTCGATTCATGATGTGCATGGTGCCAATGTCGCTGTCGATCTCTTCAACAAAAACGGCGGTGTGATCGGGAGGCCGGTGATGCTCCTTGAGGCAGACGATGCATCCAATGCCGATACGGCGGTCAAGGCAGCGACCAAATTCATCCGTGAAGATCAGGTGGATTTCTTGATGGGCACCTTCAATGGCGATTGCGCGCTTGCCGTCAGTGCCCTAGCCCATCGAGAGCACAAGCTGTTCATGGTCACGGGTGCCTGCCTGCCGGAGTTGACGGGGGAAGCCTGCAACCCTCATACATTCGTTTTCATGCCCCATGCCAGGATGCTTGCTGAAGCGGTGGTTCCCGAGGTGATCAAGGCCTATGGAGCCAAGTGGTTCATGATCACGGCGAACACGCTGGACGGGAAAATCGCGGCGCAGGCCGTCGTCGATGCGGCAAAGCCACGCAATGTCCAATTTGTGGGCGAAACCGTGCTGCCGTTCGGGACCAGCGATTACACGGCCGCGCTGACGACGGCAAGGTCAAAAAATCCGACGGCCATCATTCTCAATCTTTACGGATGGGATCTCGTGAACGCGCTGAAGGATTATGGAAAGCTCGATCTGGCTAAGGAGAAGATTGGGCTCGGCGGCCTGATCAGCGGCGAGCAAATCGGGCGACCATTGGGTTATGCCAACAATGCGGGTATATGGGGCTTGATCTGGGACCCGAAGATCAAGACCGAAAGTTCCAGGCGTTTCATCCAGGCGGTGGTCGACAAGTACAATCACACGCCGACCTCGCGCTGTTATCTGGGCTATGCCGCCATGACGCAGATTTTAGAGGCCGTTCACCGAGCTGGTTCGACCGAGACGGCGGCTGTCATCAAGGCATTAGAGGGACACCAATTCGATGGGCTCAAGGAAGGTCAATCGGTGTTTCGCGCCTCGGACCATCAACACGTTCAGGACGTTCTCGTCGGAGAGGCCTACGGGCGGGAGCTTGGACTGGGCCACTTTAAAATCCTGACGACGTTACAGGGAGATGCCAATCCTGGTGCTGCGGATCGCGGCAATTGCGCAATGTAGCAGGGAAGCAGGAACCGTCTTGGGAAGGCTCCTGCTTCCGCAACGACATCCGTTATCTCGTCACACGGACTTCCACCCGTCGGTTCTGGGCTCGTCCGGCATCGGTGGTATTGGGAGCCACCGGTCTGGTGTCGGAATAGCCGGCCGTGGATGCTCCGGAGAATCCACCGCTCGACAACGCCTCGGCGGCATTCCGTGCCCGCGCTTCGGACAGTTCAACGTTGGAAGGAAATTTGTTCTTCAGCGCGCCGCGGATAGGCCGATTGTCCGTATGGCCGTCCACCGAGACCTTATATTCGGGGAATTCCTTCAGAATCGCCCCGACTTGTTTCAACGCCTCTGTTCCGTCCGGCTTGAGTCGATCATCGCCGGAATCGAAGAGATAACCGGAGGCCAGATTAATGAGAAGCCGCTCGTTGTTCAAATCGACCGTGATATTCTTTTTGTCGATTTGAGGCCTGAGCGCCCGGATCAGGCCGCGTTCGGCTTCCTTCAGCTTTGCCATTTCTGCCGAGAGGTCCCCGCGAAGTCCCGCGAGTTCCCGATCCCGATCCGCCAATTGCTTCTCCAGATTGGCCGTCTGCTGCTTGGCCGCAGCCAGTTCTGCCGTGAGCTTGTCTTTCTCGCCTGCGGCGCTTCCGAGGGCCGCGCATTGCGCTTCAAGCTCCGCCGTCCGTTGTTTCGAGGCCGCCAGCTCGGCAGCCAGCTTGTCTCTGTCGCCAGCGCCCGCCTGAAGTGCGGCAATCTCGGCTCCGGACGAGGCCGAGAGGCCGCTCATTTGTCTTTCGAGATCTGCGGTATGGGTTCTGGAAAGTTCGAGCTCCCGCTGCGTCGAGGACAGTTGTTGAGCCATCTTTTCGGAATCGCCCGCGCCCGAACGGAGCGTGGCCAACTCGCGATCGCGGTCAGTGAGCATCCGGTCGCGTTCGGCTAACTGACGTTCCAAATCGCTGCTCCGACCCTTGGCCTGGTTCACGTCGCCCGAGAGTTCTCTCAGCCTGGCGATTTCCTTGTCGCGCTCCGCCACCATGCGCTCCAGTTCGGCGATGCGAAGATTTCGCGGATCCTCGGCGGGGGCCGCCACTTTGCCTTTGGCCCTCATTTCGTTGAGCGCGCGGCTGCTGGTGTCGTTCGGCGCCTCCTCCTGGTTGTACCACTCCGCACCGGTGTCGTTGGCCGCCCAGACGGTGACAAGCAGTCCCAAAATGATCGCTAGCAATCTCTCACGTTGCATTGAACCCTCCTTGGCTTTATGGATGGCCCCTCTTCGAGACAAACGGGCACGGTAGCAGCCCTGCACGGCGGGAGGGGGCGGTTCCCTGCCGACATGGGATTCGGGATGGCATCGTAGTCAATGCCGCTGGTTCTTTATGGCGTCCCGAATCTCCGTCAACAACTTCTCCTCATTGGTAGGACCGGCCTGCGGGGCCGGCGGAGCGTCCTTCTTGAAGCGATTGACCTGTTTCACCAGCAGAAAAATCACGAAAGCGACGATGAGAAAGTCCAGCACAGTCTGGAGAAACACTCCGTAATTGAGAGTCGGTGTTCCTGCGGCCTTGGCTGCGACCAGGGAAGGCTGCGGAGTCCCAGACAGGGTCAGGAACAGGCTGGAAAAATCAACTTTTCCCATCAGCAGACCGATGGGCGGCATCAGGATGTCGCTGACCAGCGATGAAACGATCTTTCCGAAGGCGCCTCCGATAATGACACCGATGGCCATATCGAGCACGTTGCCTTTCATCGCGAAATCCCGAAATTCTTTCAACATCGGAACCCTCCTTGTTCGAATGATGAGGAAAGACGTTTAGTGAAACTCAACGCCGCCGAGTCGTGTCGAAATTGTAACCGAATGTGATGAGGTACAGCGTATCGGTACTTTGGACGCCGGGTGGTGGAGTGTTGTTGTACCGATAAGTGAACTGCAGGTTGGCGACGAACCCCTCGATGAGCTTCAACCGGATGCCTTGGTCCATCGTGAGGTAATAATCCTTACTATTCTGGAATGAAGGGAAAAATTCGTCGAAATGGTACAGCACGACCCGCTCATCGAGCATGGGCCAGTTGAATCTCAAAGAGCCTCGGCCGCGCACGGAGGACTGGTCCTGGAGATTTTTGAAATCTTCATTGAAATAACTCACGCCGAATTCGCCGGAGAGGGACATGTCTTTGAAGTACGGGCCGGAAAAATCGCCGAGATCGATGAATTGATAGCCTGGGCCGGTCGCCAGCGCGGTTCGGAGGTTCAAATCCTGGAACGTATCCTGTTCGAAGTACGCGCTCGTGAAGGCATAAAAGCGTTTGGTGAAAAAGAAGTCGAGCTTGATCGTGCCTCTCGCGTTGCGGGCGGCCAGTTGCCCGTCGTTCTCGTTGTAGACGTACCGGCCGTTCAGGAGGAGCCGGAGCTTTTCACTGCGCCCGGTCAGGTCAAGGAGGAAACTGGCGTTCTGAAAATTGGTGTTTCCGTTTGCCGTCGAAATACCGGCGGTGACCGCTCCGACGAAGATAACCGGCGGCTGGACGAGGGGATTGATGGATGCAACCGATCCGACGGGAATGGTCAGGGGGTCGGCCAGCGACTCGACCTTGAGGAGAAGGAACCCGTCCTTATCCGCTTGAGTCGTGCCCACCAAAATCGTGCCCTCTTTCAGATGGAACGGAAGAGGATGGGTCACGGTAAGCTTGGAGACTTCACTCCACTTGACCTTGAATGCCTTGTCGGCGCTGTCCACGGTCTTCAGGTGCAGGGTTCCCTCGGTCATTTCGATGACCTCGCCATAGAGAACGCTGCCGTCCTTCAAGGTCACGATATCGATCGGAACCGGGGCCGGGGGACCGGCGGCCGCCTCCGTGTCCGCGGCATGCGCCACAAACGGAAAGGTCAGCCAGATCACCAGAACGACTGTGCAGGCGTTCAGAATCGAAGGACGTCGCATGAAGTCAAAATTTCCTTTAAGCCCTGTGGGCCGTCTTCCGGTTGGGCCGATTGCGAGAATTGCCGGTTGAAATCAACTGGAGCGAGACCTAGGTGTATAACCGAATCTCCACGTCTTGGCAATAATTTAGACCGCACGGGGGAACGTCGATGAGCAAAGTCAGTACCACAGGGACGCACTCGTTTGTTGAAACTGCTTAGGGAAGTTTTTGCCGCGCGTAGGTTCTGCATGGAAAACCCTTCAGGCATTCACGTAGGCGCACCTCCTCCGAATACAGTCATGCCGTGACACCGGACGAATTGCCTCCTCTTCACGGATTGCAACGGCAATGATCGTCGGCTAGGCCCGTGGTGCAGGAGCAGAAGGAGCAAAGTCGATCTGCGCGGCGCGAAATCGTTCCATCACGATCTTGTTGACCTCTCCCTGGGTCGACCCGTAGTCGACGACGGCCGTCCAGGGTTGAATGGAGATCGTCACGGCCGGCTGGCCGAGCACGCTGACGCCGACTTCCGGAGCCGGATCCTTCAGAATCTTGGGGTGGCGCTGGAGGATTTCCCGCGTGATGGCCAATGCCCGGTCCACATCCGCCGTGTAGGCGATATTGACCGTGAGAGTCATTTGGCGGATCGTACCGAAATTGTGAAGAATCTCTCCGATGATTTTCCGATTCGGGATGATCACCCGGGAGCGATCAGAATGCATGAGGACGGTGGAAAAGATGTCGATCATGACGACGTCACCGTGTACTCCTAGCAGCGAGATGTGCTCGCCGACCCGGTATGGTTTCGTGAAGATGATGGAGAGCCCGGCCATGACGTTGCTGAGCACGCCTTGGAGCGCGAGTCCGATCCCCACGCCGGCGACGCCGATGCCGGCGATCAGGGGCGCGATCGGCACGCCGAGCGCCTCAAGCGCGATGACCGTCGTGAACAGCAGGACGATGATTCGGACAACCCTCACCAGCAGCAGCCTGACCGGCGGCTCGAGCGTGTGGCGTTCAAGCTGCCGTTTCGCCAAATTCCCGGCCCATCGCGCGACCATGACTCCGACGGCGAAAATTCCGACGGCGACAATCGCATGCAAGCCGTATCGCACGGCATATTGGGTAAGCGACTCCATGACCACCATCGCGTGCCTCCTTAGCGGCCGAAGAGCTCGTTCAGGAGCTCCTGCCCTTGTTGTTGCAAGTCCTGCGGTTTCACGGTACCGTCCAAGAGTCCTTTGACGGTTGCTCTTACCGTGTCCTCCACCTGGGTCTGGACCGTTCCGGTCAAGGCTTTCATGTCCAATTCGAGCGAGGGATCCCGGAGGGTCCCGGCCACGATGACCGGAAGCACGATCCGACCCTCCTTCATTGCAAGCCTGCCGAACGTCGAGCCGTGCGCAATCCGCCGGCTTAGCGATCGGGAGAGCTGTACGTTCAACCCGAGATTCACCGCAGCATCAAAACTGACGGTTCCGCCGCCTGCCACGTGAACATCCTGTCCGTCCATACGCAGGTTACGCGCCCGGACGATTCCGCTCTTGATAAGAACGTCCGATTCAACTGCGGAGAACGGCGTATAGCTGAGGTTCTCGGCCGAGAGGCCGACCACATGGAACAACGTCTCGAGCTCGCGTGTCAGATTGATGCCGTCGAATCGCCCGTTCTGGACATCCAGGCGTCCGCTCCCTTCCAGCGCGCGGTGCAGGTCGGACTGTAACAATCCACGACCGGAGACGGCCAGATCCATGTTCGCCGTGCCGCTCACGGCGATCGCAGATCCCGGGCGGATTGCCTCGAGAACCCGCCCGAGCTGGATACGGTGTGCCGCAACGGAGCCGTTGAACGGCGGTATTGCTTCGGACGTGCCGAGGCGTCCCTGTGCGAAAACTCGGCCTTCGAAGACGTCGAAGGTCAGACGCAAGAGTCGGGCGTCCTGAGCGGTGACTTGGGCGGCAGCCTGGAGATTGGTCAGGTTGATCGATTTCGGAAGGTTGATCTCGATCGGCAGGTCTTCTGTGGTGATCGAGGAGGATGCGACGGCGATGGTTGCCAGGCCGTCGAGGACCGTGCCCGTCACCTGCGCCGTCGATCGTCCCATGACGACGTCCATACGGATATCCGGGAGGTCCGCCATCTCTAAGGCGGAGACGCCCTGTTTCAGTGGAAAGGAAATTTTGGCCACCGCGAGCACGTTCCTGATCTCCACCGGCTTGGCCAGGGGAAGACGCACCGGTAAATCCGTGGTCGTGATGGACTCCGATGAAGCCGTGAGATGCAGGGTCCGATCGGTCAGTGTCCCCGTCAATGCAAACCCGAGTGTGCCGATGTTCGCGGTGAAATCGAAGCGGTTCATGTCGAGAGTCTCGACGAGCGGTCCGAAATGGCCATCGAGCCCGACGGAGAGATTTTGAGGTCGAAGGGTTCCGGCCAGATGTACGGTCGGAGTCTGACCGAGCCGAACAGATGTCGTGAGCAACGTCATATCTTCCAGGCGATGTTCCGCCGGCGGATTGACCGATTCATCGCGGTAGATCAGCCGCCCGCCCGAGATCATGACCCGGTCGACGGCAAAGAGTCCGAGCACCTGCAAGGGGTCGTGCGCGTGCGATGGTTCCGTCGTGGGGTGTCCCGCGGAGGGAGAAGCCGCGGGGCCGAGGGTCGACAGATTCCACACGCCGTCCTTGCGCTTGACGATGGTCATGACCGGATCGCGCAGAATGATCTGCTCGACGTCGATCTCGCCCCCCAGCAGCGGGAGAAGCTTGAAGCCGACGTCCAGAGAGCTGAGTGAGGCGAACCGGGCCGCGTTGAATGACGGATCATCCAAGACCGCAAAACCATTCGCACGTACTCCGAACCTGGGCCATATTGTCAGCCGAAGGCTTTGGAATTGGATCTTGCGGTTCAACGCTTTCTCGATCAACGGCGTGAGGTGATGTTGATACGGTCCCAGATCGACGAAGAACGGCAGCGCAAGCACAATGCCGCTGAGGAAGATCAGTACGAGGGCGACGCTCAGGAGGATGTTCATGCGACGTGTCCGCGGTCGTTCGGCAGTATAGGAAAGCATTGGAAGAGCGTCAAACGCTCACCTTGCCGCTCGAAAACGTGCGTGCTAAGATCACGTTCCCGAAAATTGCGGAGAGGTGCGAGAGTGGACGAATCGACATGCTTGGAAAGCATGCGTCCCGGCAACGGGACCGTGGGTTCGAATCCCACCCTCTCCGCCATAACAGAGTAAGTGCTGATGACCGACGAAGCGAGGTGGAATTCCGCCATACCAAGCTTGCTCGGCCCGGAGCCTCACCAAATGATGGCGACGGGATAAGTTCCTTGGTTTCACTGAAGAACTCAGCACTTTGGAAGGAAAAGGGGCCGGGCCCTGTGCAACAGAACCCTGTGAACCCCGCCAGGTCCGGAAGGAAGCAACGGTAAGCAATCAGTTCTGGGTGCCGCAGGATCACCTGGCCCCGCTATAGCAGGATGCTGAAAACGGTCCCCAACTTCGTTCTCGGTCGGTCGCCCCACTCGACGTACTAAACAACGTACGCCTCGTGGTCCTTCCTCCCTGCGGCCTTGTTGGAAACCGTTTTGAGCATCCTGCAGTGTCCATACAGTCACGTCACCGGTTTGATATGGACTACCAAGTTTCAGCCCGCAAATACCGTCCCGGCACCTTCGACGACGTAATCGGTCAGCCGCACGTCGTGCAGACCTTGATGAATGCCATCGCATCCAAGCGGGTGGCGCAGGCCTATCTGTTTTCCGGAACACGGGGGGTCGGCAAGACCACCGTCGCCAGGATCCTGGCCAAGGCGCTCAACTGCGAACGGGGACCGACGGGTTCGCCGTGCGCCGTGTGCGTCAATTGCATCGAGATCGCGCAGGGGAATTCGGTCGACGTGATCGAAATCGACGGCGCCTCCAATACGAGCGTGGACGATGTCCGGGAGATCCGGGAAAACGTCAAGTTTGCTCCGTTCAGGGGACAATATCGGATCTACATCATCGACGAAGTCCACATGTTGTCGAACTCCGCGTTCAACGCGCTGCTGAAGACCTTGGAGGAGCCGCCCGGGCACGTGGTGTTCATCTTTGCGACAACGGAAATCCATAAGATCCCGGCGACCATTCTGTCCCGCTGCCAGCACTACAATTTTCGACGGATCGCCCGGACGGAGATCGTGGAACGGCTTCGCCATGTGGCGGCGCAGGACGATATTGCGATCGAAGATCGAAGCCTCACGGCCTTGGCGCGAGCCAGTGAAGGCAGTATGCGCGACGCGTTGAGTTTGCTCGACCAGGCGATGGCGTTCGGAGGAAAGACGGTCGTCCATACGGATCTCGAACTTCTGTTGGGGGCGGTACCCCAGGAACTCGTCCGGGCCATGATTCAAGCCCTCATCGCACAAGACAGTGCCGCCGCGTTGCACGTCTTGTCGGCCCTGCTGGATCGAGGTCACGATCTGCGGGCGTATTGCGCGGAGGTTGTCGAGTACCTTCGGAACATGCTCGTCGTGTCGGTCACCGCGCCGGATGAATGGTCGCGGTTGATCGAAGCCTCTTCGGAGGATCTCGCCCAATTCGCGTCGGACAAGGGATCGTTTAACCCCGACGAGCTGCAGCAACTCTTCGCTATTTTTACCCAGGCAGAGGACAGTCTACGGGCCAGCGCCCATCCCCGGTTCGTGCTGGAGACGGCGTCGGTGAAAGCGACCCGCCTTCTGCGAAAGGAAACGGCATCCTCGACGCATCCGGCCCGCCCGCTTGCACCGGAGCGTTCTTCTTCCGGTCCGGCGGCGACGCGCACGGAGAGGCGTCCCGGCGGAGAGGCACGGATGGCTCCGGTGACGACTCCAATCCCCCCGGCGCCGGTCGCACCGAAGTCGGTATCCGCGCAGGAGCCGTCACCGTTGAATGCGGCAAAGCCAGAGAGAGAGACCGCGCCGTCACCCAAGACAAAAGCCGAAGCTGCGCGGTCCGCCGAGGGTACGCCCGCCGGGCCCTCTCCGGGCGGCGAGGTCGCGGTGCTCAAGTGGGAGCAATTTCAAGATGAGGTGGGACAGGCGTTCCCCAACGTCGCGCCCTTTCTCGAGAGGGGACGGTTGGTCGGCATTGAGGGTCACGTGATCACGATCGGTTTTGACAAGCAGGCCGGCGTCGCGCGGGCCATGCTGGAGAAGCCGGACAACATGCAGGCGCTGACCGCGCTCTGTGCGAGACTCAGCGGTCAACCGATGCGGCTTCGCATCGTTGAGCAGACGGAAGATGATCCGGCGGGGCCCACGATGGCGCAGATCAGGGCGGCAAAGGAGCAGGAGCAGCGGCTGGTGCTCTTTGAGCAGGCGCGAGCCCATCCGGTGGTGAAACGGGCATTGGAAATTTTCGGAGCGGAACTCACCGACGTCAGGTCGGTGACGCGGCAGAAAGAGGTGCAGGAATGAAAAATCCATTCGGAAACATGGCCAATATCATGAAACAGGCGCAGGCCATGCAACAGCAAATGGCGAAAGTGCAGGAGGAGGCGGCGAATAAGACCGCGACGGGTTCCGCCGGCGGCGGGACCGTCACCGTGACGGCCAACGGCGCCATGCAACTCGTCGGGGTCAGCATCAATCCAGAGGCCGTCAAGGCCGACGACGTGGAGATGCTGCAGGATCTGATTTTGGCCGCGTCGAACGAAGCCTTGAGGAAGGCCCACGACATGATGGCCGAGGAAATGAAAGCCGTGACCGGCGGGATGAACATGCCGGGGTTGTTGTAGGGCCGGAGGACGATGGCTGTCGATCAGCAAGGATTGCTCGCGCGGTTGGTCAGGGAACTGGTTCGCCTCCCCGGTATCGGACAGAAAACCGCTCAGCGGCTGGCGTTCCATCTGTTGAAAGCCGAACGAGAGGACGCGTTGCGATTGGCCGACGCGGTGCGGGCCGTCAAGGACGGCCTTTCGTTTTGCCAGCAGTGTCGCAATATTGCCGAAGGCGATCTATGCGAGTTCTGCCTCGATCCGAAGCGTGACCGCTCACGGATTCTGGTGGTGGAAGAGCCCAGCACGCTGTATGCGATCGAACGCGCGGGAGGATATCGCGGACTGTATCACGTTCTCTTGGGGGCGCTGTCGCCGCTCGACGGCGTCGGACCCTCCGATATTCGTGCCGAGGAACTCATCGATCGGGTCAAGTTGGGCGGAATCGCCGAAGTGATTTTGGCCACGAATCCGACGATCGAAGGAGAAGCCACGGCAATCTATCTCACCAACCAACTCAAACCGCTGGGAACCAGGGTTTCGCGCATTGCATACGGGATCCCGGTCGGAATGGACATCGAGTATGCCGACGAAGTCACGTTGTTAAAATCCATCGAAGGTCGGCGGGAACTATAAAAATTTCCGGCGGATGCTTCGAACTCCCATTGACCCTCTTTTGGCCCCCCTGGTATAGTCCTTTCCGGTGCCGTCAGGAAGCCATTTTGGGTATGAAAGCACGTTCCCCCGTCAGACGCACCAGCGGCCCTTCGGTGAAGCCTTCCGTTCGCAAACGAAGGGCGCAATCCTCCGCCGGCGCCGGAAAATACTCGTCCATCCGTAAAGAACTCCAGAAGCAGCGGGCGGCCATCCTGGAAGAAGCCGGGGAAGGTCTCTCAAAGCGGGACGGCCAGGAGGCGTTTCCGGACGTCAGCGATCAGGCTTCGGCCGAAGTCGATCAAAATTTTACAATGCGCATCAAGGAGCGCGAACAGAAGCTCCTCAAGAAGATCGACGAAGCGCTGGACCGGATGAAGAAGAGCACCTATGGGATCTGCGAGAGGTGTGAGGAAGAAATTCCCTACCAACGGTTGAAAGCCCGCCCCGTCACCACCCTCTGTATCGCCTGTAAGACCCTCCAGGAACAAGAAGAACGAACTCGCCGGTAAACGGCGCGGCCGTCAGTGCTTCATTTTTTTGACCCGTTGTTGCACGAGGGCAACGCGGTCGGCTTCTTCGGGAATGCCTTCGGCCAAGGCCAAATATGTCTCATACTCGGTCAGTGCTCGTTTGGGATTCATAGGTTCGACTGTTTCCGCCAGGTTGAAGCGAGCGATGGCATAGTTGGGTCGCAGGATAATGGCCTTTTCGAATGCCGCTTGGGCCGCCGCCTTGTCGCCGAGTTTGAGATATGTCGAGCCGAGATTGTTGAGAGTATCCGGCGTATTGGGCCGGATCGCCAAGGACTGCAGCATCTCGCTCTTGGCCTTTTCGTATTGCCCAAGCCCGAAGAGTGCCTGTCCGTATTTGTGATGGACTTCCGCCTGCCATACTTTGTTGGTGAATCCGCCGGCAATGGCTTTTTGATACGCGTCCGCTGCCACGCGGTAATCTTGCGGTCCGCAGTAGGAGAGTTGGGCGGTTTGGCCCCTGGCGAACTGTTGAAGCGATGCAAAAGGTTCTTTGTCCTCCGATCCTTGGGGATCGATCCGCTGTCCCTCCTTCTTGGTCCCGGTTGACTTCAATCGGGCCAGGAATTCCCGGCGGTAAGGGGAGAACAGTCTGACGTAGGGATCGGTCGTGACCGAGGCCTGTAAGAGGGTCGGACGCTCCTTGAAACCGATCACCAAATATTGAGTGGTCGTTTTCTCGTCTCCCGTTTCATAGAGCGCGGAAGAGTCGAAGCTGGATTCAGTCGATAGGCCCGGGACGTGGAGATAGAATTCCATAACGGGCCTGAGCATGGACAGAGTGTGCCGCAGTGTTGGATACGGGTCCAAATCCAGACCGGTGCGAAACGTATAAAGAACGCCGGCGAGTACTCCATCCTCGTCGAAAAAATACGACTCGTCCCCGTGGAGAGGGCTTTGGTCGGCGGGAACCATAAGTTCTTGTCCCGTTCCCCACGGCGTCACCTTCAAGGCAGACGGTGGATGCTGCTGGAGAAAGTGTTCCTTGCGCTCGCACAGGGAAGCGGATTTCAGGAGTGCAAGGTCACTTTCCGACGGGGGAAGATTCGCTTGTCGCGGGTTTGGCGTTTCGCAGGCCCCCAGAAGAAAGGCCAATCCGACGAGGCCGGCGGCAACGACGCCGGTACGGCGAGGAGGATCGTTGCGCGTCCCCGGAAGCATCATGGAGCCGAGGATACAGAAACTCTATATTGATTGCCAGCCATGCAACAACCGCCGGGCCCTTCCCTCGAAGGAATGAGGCCGGCGGCCGTGAAGCGTTGAGGAAGGGAGTCGAATCAGCGGCGCTGATTGTCCAGCATCGAGTCTTCGCTGGTATAGCCGAAGAGGTAGGGCGCCTGACTCGGCACAGCATAGAACGGGCGATTGATGCCATAGTCGAGCACTTGACCCACTGGGTGGAGAACAAAGGCCGTCCAGCGCAAGGGATGGTCGTTCAAGGGCGCGCCGGCCGCGACATCGGTATAAACCAGTGAGGTGCTATCCATGACGCTGTAGATGCTGGCTGGTGCGATGTAATCTCCATTGGCATCGACCGTCTGTTTGTTGGCTGTACAAGCGGCGAGCGCCAGTAGCAGGAGGGCCCCCATGGCACGAGCTGTCGTCTTCATGTGCATCCCTCTTAATCGGTAGAGTTCGATGTCGACGAACTGAAGTGTAGCCGACGTCCGGATATCTGTCCAGAATTCGGAAGATTTCAGCTAGAGGAGCCTAAACTAAAGGCTGGCGGGACCCTTACCGCACTGCTGGGGGGATGGTGGGCGATACAGGTATCGAACCTGTGGCCTCTTCCGTGTGAAGGAAGCGCTCTGCCACTGAGCTAATCGCCCACGAGGGCCGAGTCTAGCATGGCCCTAACCGCCATTCAACGCAAGAACGTTCATCCCTGAGGCTCCTGCGAGGGTTCGGCAGGCGCTGAACTCTTATGGTCTCCTTGACATCCTCAAAATGAGATTCCTACAATGCAGCCCTTCACGGTCCATCCCATAGTAGGACTCCTTTCCATGCGTCAAGACATCGTCGTTATCGGCGGCGGGTTAGCCGGATCCGAAGCGGCTTGGCAGGCGGCCAACCGCGGGGCCAAGGTCACTCTCTACGAGATGCGGCCAAAGGAAATGACGCCGGCCCACAAGACGGGAGACTTGGCCGAACTGGTCTGTTCCAACTCTCTCGGCTCCGTGGATTCGTCGACGGCACCCGGAATCCTGAAAGAGGAAATGCGCCGGCTCGGTTCGCTGATTATCCGAGCCGCGGAGCAGGCGCGCGTTCCGGCGGGCACGGCCCTGGCGGTCGATCGCGAACTGTTTTCGTCCCATGTGACCCGTGCGCTTGCGAGCCATGCCAACATTCGGATCATGCATGAAGAGATCGCGGACATTCCCCGCGACTGCGTCTGTATCGTTGCCACGGGACCTTTGACCTCGGACAAATTGTCGCAGGCCATCGGAGGCCTCGCGCAGTCTCGACACCTCTATTTCTATGACGCGATTTCCCCAATCGTGGACGCCGACTCCATCGACATGAACGTGGCCTTTCGCGCGTCGCGCTATCAAAAGGGCGGCGACGACTATCTGAATTGTCCAATGGATGAGCCGACGTACGACAAATTTTACGAAGCCCTGCTCGCAGCCGAAAAGGTGCAGCCGAAAGAATTCGAAAAAACTCCGTATTTCGAGGCCTGCCTTCCGATTGAAGTCATGGCTGAGCGCGGGCGTCAGACCATGCAGTTCGGGCCGCTGAAGCCGGTGGGACTCGTGGATCCCCGGAGCGGGAGGCGGCCTTTTGCCGTCGTTCAGCTGCGGACCGAGAACAGCCATGGGTCCTGTTACAACTTGGTCGGGTTTCAGACGAAGCTGACCTATGGCGAGCAGAAGCGGGTCTTTCGGATGATCCCTGGTTTGGAGCAAGCGGAATTTCTCCGCTACGGCAGTCTCCACCGCAATACCTTCATCAATGCGCCTCAGTTGCTTCGCAACACGCTTCAGTTCAAGGGCCGGGAATCGCTGCTGTTTGCCGGGCAGCTGGTCGGGGTCGAAGGCTATACGGATTCCGCGGCGATGGGAGGGCTCGCGGGAATCAACGCGGCCCGGGTGTTGACCGGTGAGGCCTTGCTGTCGCCTCCGCCGACGACCGCGCACGGCAGCCTTGTGGCCCATATCACGACCTCGGATGCCGGAAATTTTCAACCGATGAATGCGAATTTCGGCCTCTTTCCGCCGCTTGCCGCATCGATACGAGACAAGTCGCAAAAGCGTCGTCTCATCGCCGAACGCGCGCTGACGGACTTTGCCGCATGGATGGCGCAATCCGGGCTTTCATAGCGTTTCTACGTGCCGAGCGGCGCGCCTCGCCCGAAACCCTGCGCGGCTATACGGCGGATCTTCGTCAATTCCACGGGTTTCTGCTGTCCCATCGTCTGGCCACGATCCCCGTCGATCCCGGCGTCCTCTCGCGCGAGGCCGTGCGGGCGTACCTTCAGTGGCTGGATCGAGACGGGATACGGCGCAGTTCCCTGGCGCGAAAGCTGGCCAGTCTCCGGAGCTTCTACCGATTCCTGGTGCGCGATGGACTCGTCGAGTGCGATCCCACGCAGGATATCCGGACCCCTAAACAGCCCAAACTGCTTCCTCGCGTCTTGACGAAGGAGGAGGCGGCTGCTGTGATGACGACTTCCCCGGATGCACGGCCACAGTCGGCCCGGGATTGTGCATTGCTGGAAACCCTCTATTCGACTGGTGCCCGAGTCAGCGAGGTGGCTGCGCTGGACCTGGGGGATGTCCGCTGCTCCGAAGGCATCGTCCGTCTCCGCGGAAAGGGGCGAAAGGAACGGCTTGTGCCTATCGGGGAGGTGGCGCTTCGAGCGATCGCGGAATACCTGAAGCAGCAGCCGATTCTTTTACGAACGGCCGGCCTCTCGACGGGGCTCCGGTCGCCCTTGTTTCGCAATCACAGAGGAGGACGATTGACGACCAGGAGCGTCGCCCGTATCGTCGCGCGGCATTCCAGCGGCTTGACCGGAGGGCCGGTCAGTCCCCATACCTTGCGCCATTCGTTTGCGACGCATCTCCTCGACGAGGGGGCGGATCTGCGATCGATTCAAGAGATGTTGGGGCATGCCTCGTTGAGTACGACTCAGAAATATACCCACGTCACCATGGATCACCTGTTGGCCGTCTACGACAAGGCCCATCCGAGAGCCGATCCTCCCGCACGGGATCCGGAGCGGAAAAATTCGAAGGTCCGCTGACATTCTGGAGCGGCGCATCTGTGCGTGCCGCGTCGATCATGATAAGGTAACGTCCTGCTGATACGGCCATTGCCTGTGAGGAGCGCGGAATGAACAAGTTGATCAAGAAAGCCAGTGTGCTGATCGAGGCGTTGCCCTATATCCGCACGTTCCGGGGCAAGACCGTCGTGATCAAGTATGGCGGCAATGCAATGATCGAGTCTTCGCTCAAGGAACGGTTTGCGCAGGACGTCGTGCTCCTCAAGTACGTCGGTCTCAATCCGGTCATCATCCACGGCGGCGGGCCGCAGATCGACAAGATGCTCGATCGGCTCGGCATCGAATCCAAGTTTCTTCACGGCGTCCGCGTGACGAGTGAGGCTACGATGGAGATCGTGGAAATGGTCTTGGCGGGAAAGATCAACATGGAGATCACCGATCTCATCACCCGGCACGGCGGCAGCGCGGTTGGTCTCAGCGGGAAGGACGGCGGTCTGATTCTGAGCAAGCCGCTGACGGCCAAGGCGTGGGCGGAAAGCCTGGAACGGGATTTTGACGGGGACGATGCTGAAAGCGATTTCGGATTTGTCGGTGATATCGAAAAGGTGGATCCCAGTCTACTCTTGAAACTGCAGGGCGATCACTATATCCCCGTGATCGCTCCCATCGGGACCGATCGGGAGGGAAACACCTATAACATCAATGCCGACCTGGTGGCCGGAGCCATCGCGGGGGCCTTGCGCGCCGAAAAACTCGTGATGATGACGGACATCAAGGGGATTCGGGATGCGAACGGCCGCCATCTCTCGACCGTGTCCCGGAAAGACGTGCAGCGCATGGTGAAAAAGGGCACGATCACGGAAGGCATGCTTCCGAAGGTCCATGCCTGTTTGGACGCGCTCGAGCAGGGTGCCGCCAAAGCCCACATCATCGATGGGAGGACTCCACACGCCGTCCTCCTCGAGATTTTTACCCATAAAGGCATCGGAACCGAGATCACGTCGTAACCGGACGTAGTCACCCCTCTCGTGTCGACCCGTCGCGCCATCATTCTCCGCCATCTTCGGGCACTCGCGCATGAACGCCACCCGGACGCCGCGCCGCAGGCGTTGCGACAGGCCGCCGAGTATTTGGCGGATGAATTCTCCGGCCTCGGCTGGGCGACGACACGGCGGACGTTTCATGCGCGCGGCCGGACGTTCGACAACATTCTCGCCGCCTGCGTTGAGCGCCGGGAGAGGCAGGCGGCGGCGCCGCTCCTCATCGGCGCGCATTATGATACGGTGGTCGGAAGTCCGGGCGCCGACGACAATGCAAGCGGACTGGTCGTGCTGCTCGAATTGGCGGATGCCCTTCGCAAGGTTCAGCTGCCCAGGCCCGTGTGGCTGGCGGCGTTCAATCTCGAGGAAGAAGGATTGCTGGGGAGCAAGACCTTTGCGGACGAGCTTCGGCGCGCGAAGCAGCCCTTCGGTGGAGCGATCATCCTCGAGTGTGTCGGATACGCGGTGAATAAGGAGGGGTCGCAGCGCAAGCCGCCAGGCATCCCGATCGCCGTTCCCACCGTGGGGAATTTTCTTGGCATAGTCGGCAATGAAGCGTCGCACGGTCTGGCCGACGCCATGGCCCGGAGTGCGAAACACCGGGTCCCGGCGCTCGAGACGTTGACCATGATCGTGCCGGGCCGTGGAGAACAGCTTCCTGATACCCGGCGAAGCGATCATGCCGCATTTTGGGATGCAGGATTCCCCGCGGTCATGTTGACGGATACCGCAAACTTCAGAAATCCTCACTATCATCGACCGACCGACGAGATCGAAACCTTGAATCTCGACTTTCTCGAGCGAGTGGCCGCCGCCGTCGCGGCAATGGCTCAGCTTCCCGTGGAGCGGGATTTGTCATGACGCGTCGTCTCGTGATCCGATCATCCACCAGCGCGGCCGTCCGGCGGGTGTTCGACCGGCTGGAATATCGGACGCTCGGATCGGTCTATTGCTATGAGGGGGGCGATGAATTCTGGCGTGCCAGACGAGAGCCTTGCCGGCGACTTGGGCTTCGAGTGGCCCGGAACCTTATCGGCCACTTGCCGCGGTCGGGACGAAGTCTATACGTTGGGGCGGGAGTGGCCGAGTTACCGGCGCTCGTGACGGAAGTCCTCGAGCGGGGGCGCGCGGTGATGGCGCACAATCTTCGCCGAGCGGAAGTCGCGGTGCTCAATCGGGCCTGCCGGGGAACCGGCGTACGGTTCAATGCAACGGATGCAGCGACAGCGGGGGGGTTCTACGATCATATCTGGATCGTCAGCGTGTTGAACGATCCCGAGCGATTTCCCCATTTGGCGCCATTGTCGTATGGCCGCGCCGACCCCGTCAGTTTCGATCCGGTCGAGTTTGCGAGAGAACGTCGCATCGTGCGATCGATCGTGGACCGGTGCTTGCCCAAACTAAGGCTGCCGGGCGTGGTCACCACCTCGGCCGAGGAAGTGGTCTGGATTGCCGATTGGTGTCACCGGCATCGGATTCCCTATCTCGTGGGGAGGCGCCAATATCCCACCGCCCTGGTCGGGGATCCCATCTGCATCATGAGAATCGGGGCGCGGCGGAAAAGAATCCGGGCAGGTTGCTAGAAGCGGAATCCGGGGGGCGATGCCGAGGCGCCACCCATGTACAGCCGCGCATACCTGACGTAGTTCTGAGCAGATTCCCTGATCCAGCCCAGTTCCTTCTCCGTCACCGGGCGCTTGACCTTGGCCGGGGAACCGAGGATCAGGCTTTTCGGCGGCACGACCGTTCCCTCGGTGATCAATGAGCCGGCGCCGATGATGCAGTCTTCACCGATCTGCGCGCCGTCCATCACGATCGATCCCATGCCGACCAGAACGCGGTCCCTGATCGTGCACCCGTGCAGCACCACGCTGTGGCCGATCGTGACGTCATCGCCGATGGTCAGCGGGTGCGTGTCATGCGTGACGTGCAACATCGAGAGATCCTGAACGTTGGTGCGATGCCCGATTCTGATGAAATGGACGTCGCCCCGGATGACGGCGTGGAACCATACGCTGCAGTTCTCGCCCATCACGACGTCGCCGATGACGATGCCGGTGTCTTCGATATAGCAGGAAGCGGGCACCGTGGGGGCAATGCCTTGGAAGGTTCGAAGCATGACCTCACGATAGGGGATGAGGCTGCCGTCTGCAAGCGCTATTTGACAGCCTTTTCACCGCTCTCGTAGACTGCTGCACATGACTGTGCGCCTGATCAAGCCGGATTCCCCTTCACGGAAGCGGTCGTCCCCCGTCTCCGATCGCAAGACGACGATCGGATTCGTCAATTTGGGCTGCTCCAAGAACCAGGTGGATTCGGAGATCATGCTGGGGACGCTCGTGCAGGACGGATTCGAGTTGACCGCCGATCCGAAGAAGGCCGAAGTGGTCATCGTCAACACGTGCGGTTTTATCGAAGAAGCCAAACAGGAATCGATCGACACCATCCTCGAACAAAGCAAATTAAAGACCTCGGGACGCTGCCGGGTCCTGATCGCGGCCGGATGCCTTGCGCAACGCTATCAAGGCGATCTGTTGAAGGAGCTGCCGGAACTGGACGGCGTAGTGGGGACGGGAGAGTTCGGGCGGATTGCCGAGATTTGCCGCGATCTCCTGGCCCCCAGGAAGCGGCACCGGCGGCTATGGCTCAGCAAGCCCCCCTACCTATACGACGAATTGGCCCCGCGGCTGCGGCTTGGTACCGCCCACAGTGCTTACGTCAAAATCGCGGAAGGTTGCAACCGCAACTGCGCCTTCTGCGCGATTCCGCTGATGAGGGGAAAGCAACGGAGCCGGCCGGTGGAATCCATCGTGGCCGAAGCGCATCGTCTTGCCTCCGAAGGCGTGAAGGAGATCAATTTGATCTCCCAGGACACCGTCAATTACGGGGTGGACCTTGGAATCCGCCACGGACTCGCGGCGCTCCTGCGTGAATTGGTGAAGGTGAAGGATCTGGTCTGGATCAGACCCTTCTATCTCTATCCGCAGCAAGTGACCGATGAATTGCTCGACCTGTATGCCGGGGAAGAACGAATCGCGAACTATATCGATATGCCGTTGCAACACATCACCGATCGTATGCTGAACCGGATGCACCGGCTGGGGGATCGCGCGGCCATTGAACGGTTGGTGGAGCGTATCAGACGACGGATTCCCGGCGTGACCTTTCGAACGGCGTTCATCGTCGGGTTTCCCGGTGAAACCGAGGCGGACTTTGAGGCGTTGAAACACTATGTGGAGCGCGCGGAGTTCGATCGGGTGGCGGCGTTCCTCTACTCGGACGAGGAGGATACGCCTGCGGTCTCGCTGGACGACAAAATCGAGCGGGCGATCATGGAAGAACGCCGCAACGAACTGCTGGCCATTCAGGAATCCATCGCCGCAGCGAAAGGCCGAGAACAAATCGGTACGGTCATGGAGGTATTGGTCGACGGACCTTCGGAAGAGACGGAACATCTGCTCCAGGGCCGACACCAGGGATTGGCCCCGGAAATCGACGGGGTCGTGTACATCAATGACGGAATCGCCGCACCGGGCGACAGGGTCAAAGTCGAGATTAGCGATTCGGGCGTCTACGATCTCGTCGGACACGTCGTTGACGATTGATCGACGCGGGTGACGTATCGGAACGGGGCAGCCGTGCCGGCGTGCCCCGTTCTCAGCCAGTGTGTTACACCTTCGCGCTCAGAAACAGCGCGTTGCCGCGGCGATTGATCAGAATCAGGACATTGTCGCCCTTTTTGACGGCGGAGGAGACTTTCTCGAATTCCTTCACCGACTTCACCGGCTGACGATTGATTTCGCGAATCACGTCGCCGGGCATCAACCCGGCCTTGTCCGCGCCGCTGTCCGGCGCGACGCCGGTCACGACCACTCCATGGGAGTGACCTTTCAGGCCCAATTCCTTGGCCATATCCCTGTCCAGATCCTGCACCGCCAAGCCGGCCAACGCATAGTTCTTGTCGGTCGACTCGGCTTTGGCGATCTTCGATGTGTCGGGCTGTTCCCCGATCGTGACCGTCACGTCTTGCTCATGACCGTCACGGACGACTTTGAGGGTCGTCTTGGCGCCCACTGCCGTTCTCGTGACCAGCCGTTGCAGAGCCACGGCGTCTTCCACCGGTGAGCCCTGATAGGACACGATCACGTCTCCCTGCTTGAGGCCTCCGCGATCGGCGGGGCTATCTTCTCTGACATCACTGACCAACGCGCCCTTGGCATCCTTGATTCCAAACGACGAGGCCAGGTCACCATTCAGATCCTGGATGCCGATCCCCAGGAAGCCGCGCACGACTTTGCCGTTCTTGATCAGGCTGTCGTAAATCGGTTTGCTCATGCTGGTCGGGACGGCAAAGCCTACGCCCTGATAGCCGCCTGTCTGGGAAAAGATCGCGGTGTTGATCCCGACGAGTTCGCCCTTGGTGTTGACGAGTGCGCCGCCGGAATTTCCCGGATTGATGGCGGCGTCGGTCTGGATGAAATCCTCATATTGGGTGATCCCCATACGACCCCGACCCAGGGCGCTGACGATGCCGAGCGTGACGGTAGAGTTGAGGCCGAAGGGATTCCCTACGGCCAGAACGTACTCACCGACCTGCAACTTTGAGGCATCGCCCCACATGACGCTCGGCAGGTTCTGCGCATCGATCTTGACGACCGCCAAGTCCGTCTTCGGATCGGTGCCGACGATCTTGCCCGTGAACTCCCGCTTGTCCGGCAGGGTCACGCTGACTTCCCGCGCTCCGTCGATCACGTGATTATTGGTCAGAATGTAGCCGTCGGCCGAAACGATGACACCCGAACCCTGTCCGCCTCCGCGATGTCCGCGGGGTTCCGGCGGACCTTGCGGTCCGCGGAATCCGCGTGGGCCGAACGGCGCGCCGAAGAATTCCTCCATTCGGTCGCGCGGCTCATCGGGGACGTTCCTGCCGTCCCCGCCCTTGTCCGTCAGGACCGTCGTAATGTTCACGACGGCGGGAGTCACGGCTTTGGCGACGTCCGTGAATCCGGCGGCGGGCATTGCGACAGGAACTGCCGTCGCCACCGGCGCGGCACTTGGTGATTCCGATGCGTGGGAAGCCATGAACGGCTGAGCGCCAAGAGTCAGGGTGGCGCCGAGCGCAACGGCGGCAACTGCAAGACCGGCTTTCCTGCCGAGTACATGAAACGACGACATAGCAACCTCCTTGCTGATAATGACCGGAAGATTGGTGATGCAGGAAGAGCGTAACAACCGGTAATGAGAAGTGGATTAGGAAGGAATTAAAAGGCGTTAAGCGAACGGCAACAGGACGGTAAAGGTCGACCCCTTGCCGAGGTCACTCTTGACCTCGATGCGGCCGTGATGTGAGTCGGCAATCCAGGCGCAAATCGACAGGCCGAGTCCGGTGCCTTTCTTGGTGTGCGCGCGCGCGTCGTCGGTGCGGTAGAACCGGCCGAAAATCCGCTCCAGATCGTCTGGACCGATGCCGATGCCATGGTCGGTGACGACGATCTTGGCGTATCCGGGCACGGTGGTCATCGTGACCTCAACCGCGCCTCCCCGCCGGGAATATTTCACCGCATTGTCCACCAGATTCAGAAACAATTCGCGCAGCCGCAGTTCATCCCCACGCACCACGATCGGCGTGATGGGCCCGAGGATGACTTGAACGTCCCGTTCCTGTCCCAAGAGGGAAGCTTGACGGGAGATGTCCTCGAGCAGGACGTCAAGGTTGACCGGCAGGTATTCCATCTTGACTTCACCCATGTCTGCTCTGGAAAGAAACAGCAGCTCATCGACGATGCGGGTCATGCGGTCGATCTCTTCCAAGGTGCTTTCCAGGACCACGGTGTAATCCGCCGCTTCGCGGGGCCGTCTCAAGGCGAGTTCCGTTTCTCCTTTCATGACGGTCAAAGGCGTCCGCAGTTCGTGGGACGCGTCGCTGCTGAATTGGCGGATCTGCCGGAAAGACGTTTCCAGTCGCGCGATCATGTTGTTGAAGGTGCCGGCCAGCCGGCCGATCTCGTCGGCCGACGTGGGAACGTTCAGCCGTTGCGTGAGGTCGCCCCCGGCGATCCGCTGCGCGGCCAGTGTGATGGCATCAACGGGACGGAGAGCTCGCCCCGCCAGGAACCAGCCGCCGGCAAGGGAAATGGTCAGGGCGACCGGCGTCGTGACCAACAGCACGAGCAACAGCCGGTTAAGAGTCTGTTCGACCGATTCCATCGACGTGCCGACCTGGACGATATACAGCAGATTGCTCCGATAGATGATCGGGACCGAGATCAGGCGCAGTGGAGGTTCCTTGGGATACTTGGCGGACTCGAAAATCGTCCGTCCGGTAAAGGCCACTTCCAGAGCCTGGCGGCTCAAGGGCAACTCGTGCTGCTTCACGTTCGGGGAGCGGATGGTGATGGTGCCGGACGGGCTGAAGATCTGGAAAAATTTGTCGATGCGCGCCAATTCGGGAAACTGGGACATCAACTCTTCTTCGTTGATCAGCGGAAGAAACCCGCGCTCTTCGAGCGACCGCACTGCCGCCGCCGCGGTCTCTTCCAACGATTGATCGACGGAGTCTCTGAGGTTGCGGGCGGTCACCAGGTACAGCACGGTCGAAAAAATGATGAGCACGAGCGCCAGGGCGCTGCCGTACCAGAGGGTGAGGCGAAGGCGCAGCGGCATCAGCGGGTTCCTCTGGAAGGACCGCCTGGGGAGTCTGTCCGGTCACGGGCGGGTTCGCCCGGCGGCGCGCCGCGCAGTACGATCATGGGTGCCGTCATACGCACGGAAGGCGGAGAACAATGACGTACGGTTCGTTGTCTCGGGACTTGCGAACGGGCCGACGCACCAGCCATGTTCTAGTCGGCCTTGAGCATGTAGCCGCTTCCCCGGATCGTGTGAATGAGCTTCTTGGTGCGCCCCCGATCGATCTTGTTCCGCAAATAATTTACGTAGACGTCGATGACGTTGGTGAACGTATCGAAGTCCTGATTCCACACGTGTTCGGAGATCATCGGACGGGTGAGGACGCGTCCGCCGTGCCGCATGAGATATTCGAGCAGGGCATATTCCTTGAGGGTCAAGTCGATGCGTTGCCCCCCTCTGGTGACCTCGCGCGTCGCCGGATTCAGCACCAGGTCGTCGATCTGCAGGACCCCGGGGCTGTCCGTGGCTCCTCGGCGCAGCAGTGCGCGGATTCTGGCCAGCAGTTCGTCGATCGCAAAGGGTTTGGTCAGGTAATCGTCGGCGCCGGCGTCGAGGCCTTTCACGCGTTGATCGACCTGTGATTGAGCGGTCAGAATGAGGATGGGCGTCTGGATCCGTTCGCGGCGGACGGCTCTCAGGATGTCGAGACCGGACAGCGAGGGGAGCATCAAGTCGACGACGATGGTGTCATAACTCGTCCCCAGCGCCATTTCGAGCCCCTTGGCGCCGTCTTCGCACAAGTCGACTGCGTAACTTTCCTCTTCGAGCGCGCGCTTGATGAAGCAGCCGACTTTGGTTTCATCTTCGATGACTAAAATACGCATGGGTGGTGACAGATTATAGCAAAACCTCCCGTTCGCGATCTTCAGGCATGGAACGATCGTGACGGAACACTTGGAGAAGCAGGGGGCGTCGTGATACTCTCACTCCGTACGTCCGAACCGCGACAATTCTCTCAAAGAGGCGAATCACTTCCATGTCCGAACCTGAATTCTTGAAGTCGACCGATACGTTTATCCGCCGGCATCTCGGTCCGACGGACGCCGATATCCGAGAAATGCTTGCGCTGCTCGGCCATCAATCGCTGCAGGCGCTCAGCGGAAGTATCGTGCCCGGTGATATTCAACTCAACCGGGAGCTGAACGTGCCGTCCCATCGGGGTGAGCGAGCCGCCCTCCAGGATCTGCAGGAGCTGGCGGCGGAAAATCACGTATATCGGTCGTTGATCGGCATGGGGTATTACGACTGCGCGACCCCCGGCGTGATTCAGCGGAATATTCTGGAGAATCCCGGGTGGTATACGCAATACACCCCATATCAGGCCGAGATCGCGCAGGGGCGGCTGGAGGCGCTGGTCAATTTTCAGACAATGGTGGCCGACCTGACCGGTCTGCCATTGGCGAATGCCTCCCTGCTGGATGAGGCGACCGCGGCGGCCGAGGCGATGGCCATGTGCGCGGCCATCGTGCGGAGCAGCGGACAGGAACGGCAAGAGTTTTTCGTCTCCCAGGACTGCCATCCGCAGACGATCGCCGTCTTGCAGACCAGGGCCGAACCGTTGGGCATCGAGCTTCACGTGGGACGGACGAACGCCATCGAGTTCACAAAGGAAAAGTTCGCCGGCATTCTGCTGCAATATCCAGCCACCGACGGGTACGTGGGGGACTATCGCGACATCGTAACCCGGGCGCACGAAGCCGGTATGCTTGTGGTCGTCGCGACAGACCTTCTGGCACTGTCGGTGCTGCGTCCACCCGGCGAATTCGGAGCGGACATCGCCGTTGGCTCCTGTCAGCGGTTCGGCGTGCCCCTGGGATTCGGCGGACCTCATGCGGCCTTTTTGGCGGCCAAGGAAGAGTACAAGCGGCAAATGCCCGGCCGGATCGTGGGAGTTTCCAAAGATCGGGACGGACATGTGGCCTATCGGTTGTCGCTGCAGACACGGGAACAACACATTCGCCGTGAAAAAGCGACCAGCAACATCTGCACGGCGCAGGTGCTGCTGGCCATCATGGCGGGCATGTACGCGGTCTATCACGGTCCGGAGGGAGTGCGCCGGATTGCCGAACGCGTTCACGGCCTGGCGGCGATTTTGGCCGCCGGCTTGCGGCGCTTGGACTTCGAAATCGGCACCGAGGTCTTCTTCGATACGCTCCGGGTGCGAACGACGAAAGCGCAGGCGGATCAGGTAGTCCTTCGTGCCGACGAACAGCGGATCAATTTGCGGAGGTACGAAGACGACTCCCTCGGGATTGCGCTGGATGAAATGAGCACGGAGGGCGAAGTCTGCCGTCTCATGGAAATGTTTGCGGGGCATGAGCGGCTGCCGTTTACGGTCGCCGAACTGGCGGACAGCGCCGTGACGCCGTTTCCGGCCAACTTGGCGCGGACGACCCCCTATCTGACGCACGAGGTATTCAACCGGTATCATGCCGAACATGAGATGCTGCGTTACCTGCACCGGTTGCAATCCCGGGATTTGTCGCTGACCCATTCCATGATCCCGTTGGGATCCTGCACCATGAAACTCAACGCCACCAGCGAAATGTTGCCGGTCACATGGCCGGAATTCTCCCGCATGCATCCGTTCGCGCCGGGGGAGCAGTCAAAGGGCTATCAGGAACTCTTTCGACAGCTCGAGGGTTGGCTGGCCGAGATCACGGGATTCTCAGCCGTGTCCTTACAGCCGAATGCCGGTTCACAAGGGGAATATTCCGGCCTGATGGTGATCAGGGCCTACCATCGAAGCCTGGGAGAATTTCATCGCGACGTCTGTCTGATTCCAGTCTCGGCGCACGGGACGAATCCGGCCAGCGCTGCCATGGTGGGATTTACGGTTGTTCCGGTCGCCTGCGACAAACAGGGGAACGTCGATCTGACGGACCTGGAGGCAAAGGCGGTCCAGCATCGCGAGCGTTTGGCGGCGTTGATGTTGACGTATCCCTCCACCCACGGCGTCTTCGAACCAGCTGTCCGTCGCATCTGCCAGATTGTCCACACGCACGGCGGGCAAGTATATATGGACGGGGCGAACATGAACGCCCAGGTGGGACTCTGCCGGCCCGGTGACATCGGCGCGGACGTCTGCCATCTCAATCTCCACAAGACCTTTTGCATTCCCCACGGTGGTGGCGGCCCCGGCATGGGGCCCATCGGCGTGGCGCGGCATCTCGCCCCATTTCTACCAGGTCACCCGGTCACGAAGTTAGGGGGGGCTCAATCGATCGGTCCCGTGTCGGCTGCTCCGTACGGGAGCCCGAGCATCTTGACGATCTCCTGGACGTACATTGCGATGATGGGGCGCGACGGTCTTACCAAAGCCACGCAGGTCGCAATGTTGAACGCCAATTACATGGCCAAGCGGTTGGAGAAATACTATCCGATCCTCTATACGGGTGCGTCCGGTCTGGTCGCGCATGAATTCATCCTGGATCTCCGTCAATTCAAGGACAGTGCCGGGATCGAAGCCATGGACGTGGCCAAACGCCTGATGGATTACGGATTTCACGCCCCGACCGTCTCCTTTCCCGTTGCCGGCACGTTGATGATCGAGCCGACCGAAAGCGAATCCAAAGCCGAGTTGGACCGATTTTGCGATGCGATGATCCTCATTCGCGCCGAAATTCAGGATGTCATCGACGGGCGCCAACCCCGCGCGCACAACCTACTGAAGAATGCCCCGCATACGGCTCCTGTCGTGACCGCCTCCACGTGGGATCGTCCCTACAGCCGTGAGCAGGCCGCCTATCCCGCTCCGTGGGTTCGGGACCGAAAGTTCTGGCCGCACGTGAGCCGGATCGACGAAGCGTACGGGGACCGGCATCTCATCTGTACCTGCCCGCCGATGGATCAATACTGACGGATCACGAGCGTCTGTCCATGTGTGTCCGGAGTCTCTGCGGCGCTCCGGCTGCAGGGTCATCCTTCCGGTCTCTCGTCTCTCCCTCCATTCGGATCCCCGTATAGCAACCGCCCGGCCGGCCTTGCCCAGCCTCCGGTTATGGCAGTAGGGTGTGTGATACAGGACCTTTGCCGCAAGGGAGGCTTTCATGGCCATGATCAATCGTCGACGCTTTCTGATTCAAACAGGCCTTGCAGTCGGATCTGCCGTCTTGGCCCGTCAGGCCGCCCTGGCCATGCCTGAAACGGTTCAGGTGCCCGTTTCCGCCGGGTCGAATTGGCAGAGTGTGCGGGCGCAATTCCCGCTGGCTCCGGGACTTATCCATCTGGCGGGATTTTTCCTGGCTTCCCATCCACTGCCCGTGAGGCAGGCCATCGAACGACATCGCCAAGGACTCGATGCGGATCCGATCGGATACTGGTTTGAGCATGAGGCTAAGCAAGACGCCGCAGTACTTCAGGCGGCGGCCGGTTACTTGGACGTAGACCCGACGGAAATCGCGCTGACCGACAGCACGACGATGGGACTCGGTCTGCTCTATGGCGGGCTCAAGCTCGGCAAAGAACAGGAAATCCTGACCACCACGCACGACCATTATTCGACGGAAACCTCATTGAATCTGCGGGCGGCTCGCACCGGCGCAATCGTGCGACGGATTCCGCTCTATCAGGACTTGCGCGCCGTCAGCCGAGACCATCTGGTCGAAACTCTTGTCAGGAATGTCCGGCCCCGTACCAGGATCGTGGCGGTGACGTGGGTGCATTCCAGCACGGGGCTCAAGCTGCCGATTGGCGAGATGGCCCGGGCGTTAAAAGCATTGAATGCCTCGCGGGCAGAAGAAGATCGGATCATCTTCTGCGTCGACGGCGTGCATGCGCTGGGTGTCGAAGATATTCGACTCGGTGAGGTGGGGTGCGATTTCTTCATCGCCGGAACGCATAAGTGGATGTTCGGGCCGCGTGGCACTGGGCTCGTGTGGGGGCGGAAAGACGCCTGGCCTATCGCTCAGGCCATCATTCCCACGTTCAACACGGAAGCCTACGACATGTGGATGAAGACGATTCCGCAAAGAGACTTGCCGCAATCCATCTACATGACGCCGGGTGGCTTCCATTCCTTTGAACATCGGTGGGCGCTGGACGAGGCCTTCAAGTTCCATCAAGCGCTGGGCAAGGCGCGTGTGACACAGCGCATCTACGAACTGAATCAGCAAGTGAAGGAAGGGCTTGCGACCATGCCGCACGTCACGCTCCATACGCCGTTGTCGCAGGATGTGTCGGCGGGGATCGTGTGTTTCGAGGTGGCCGGCTTGCCGCCCCAATCGGTCGTGAAGAAGTTACGCGAAAAGGGGATCATCGGCAGCGTGACACCGTATGCCACACAGTATGTGCGGCTGGCGCCGGGGCTTCTGAATCAGCGGGATGAAATCGACAAAGTGCTCGCAGAAATTCGCCGCCTTCGCGGGTAGCGGGGAGAAATCTTGGCAGTTGCGGGTTTCTCCCACGCCGGCTCCCCTCCTTTGGGGCATTGTGATCAGTCCGTGTTTGGGCGATAAAAAAGGGACAGGAAACGACGGGAGCGAGGCCTCCGATCATGTCCCAAATTCTGAATCTCAGCGAACACACCAGCGACGACGAACTGCAGCGCTTGACCACCCTGCTGCTCTTTCATCTTGTCGAACTCTGCGGAGGGCAGGTGCAATTCAAGATGGAAGACGCGTTGCGCGTGAGGAGCAGTTTGACCACCAAGATGGTGCAGATGCAGGTGGGTGACGAAGTCAGGCTGCGCATCATTGACCGTCTGCCTGAATTGCAGTAACAGGCTGTTGAACAAGCCCGCCGGCTCGTTCTCGCCCCGCTCAGCGACTCAGTAGCGAAAAACTACACTGAGGCGAGTACCTATCCTCTCGCATGTGATCGAAGCTGAACGGTTCAAGCGAGGCTCGGTGTGGAGTGCGTGTGGATTCGCCCCGCTCGCCGAGCCACCCACATGGACTAGTCAGTCCAAGCTATCAACCCGATAAGACCTCCTGTTCAATACAGCGGGACAGGTGGCCTGCTTGTGAAAAAGGGGGTCACGTGAAAGAATGCGAGGCCCTTTGTGTCTTGAAGATCAGAATATTTCCTGAGGCGATACCGTCTGATCAAGATCGTCAACGATGCAGTAGGACATCACCCAGAGAATTGGACGATATGCTTCAGATCTCGTCCCACGTCATCATTCCCGACTCCGAGATCGAGATCCACGCCGTGCGGTCGCAGGGGGCGGGAGGGCAGCATGTCAACAAAGTGTCGTCGGCCATCCATCTGCGATTTGATATCGCCGCGTCGTCGCTGCCGCCGTTCTATAAGGAAGCGCTGCTCAAGCTACACGATCACCGCATTTCGAGCGACGGGATGATTACGATCAAGGCGCAGGAACATCGCAGTCAGGAGCAGAATCGAGAAGGGGCGTTGACCCGCCTGCGCGTGCTGATTCAAAGCGTGGCGATCCCGCGCAAGAAGCGAAGGGCGACGAAACCCACGAGGACGTCAAAAGAGCGGCGAATGGACAGCAAGACAAAACGAGGCAGGTTGAAGGAACTCAGGCGAAGGCTTGAATGAGGACTTCCCATTACGAGGGAGAGGACACCGCCAGGTGACTTGCGCCGAAGCTCGGGTCCCGTCCTCACTCCATTGAAACGAGCGAACCGAGAATGTGATAGCCGCCGTCCACGTAGATCACCTCTCCGGTAATTCCACGGCCCAGCGGACTGATGAGAAACAGTGCGGTGTCACCCACCTCTCCTTGTTCCGTGGCACGGCGAAGCGGGGCAAACTCCTTGTGGTGGTCCACCATCTTGCTGATGCCGGATACGCCGCGTGCGGCGAGAGTCTTGATGGGGCCGGCCGAGATGGCATTGACGCGAATGTTTTTGGGCCCGAGGTCGTGTGCAAGATAACGAACCGTCGATTCCAGCGCAGCCTTGGCAACGCCCATGACGTTGTAGTGTTGGACCACCCGTTCGGCGCCGAGATACGTGAGGGTGACAATCGAGCCCCCATTGCTCATCAGCGGCAGGGCTGCTCGCGTCACGGCGACGAGGGAGTAGGCGCTGACGTCCAGAGCGGTGGCAAATCCCTGTCGCGTCGTATTGACGAACCGGCCGGTCAGTTCCTCCCGTGGCGCGAAGGCGACCGAGTGAACAAGAAAATCCAGGCTGCCGACTTCTTGTTGCACCTGCTGCATGAGGGTGGAAATCTGTGCGTCATCGCCAACGTCGCAGGGGAAGGCTTTGGCCCCCGGCATGGTGGCGACTAATTCCTCGACGTTTTCCTTGAGGCGCTCATTTTGATAGTTGAACATGAGCCGAGCCCCCTGGCCGGCGGCGGACTGCGCGATCGCCCACGCGATGCTGTGCTTATTGGCGACGCCGACTATGAGTCCTGTTTTTCCATTCAGTAACATCGTGGGCTACTCTCCTGGTTACTCGCTGACAGACCATCTGCGTCCCGGAGACGCGTCGACGGGACGGCGCGAAGCCGAGTCGGAACATAGCATGATCGAGACGAGTTGTTCCAGGCTAGGGTGCGGACGAGACTAGCGGCTGGTATCGGCGGCGGCATGGAGTTGGGCCATGACCCGTTTCGCTTCCGGAATAAAATCGTCTCGATGCTGCGCTTCGGCAAGCGCGAGAGCCTCCGATGCGAGAACGATGGCTTCATTGTGGCGACCGCGTGCGCAGTAGCTTTTCGCAAGACTTAAACGGGCATTGACGGCAGTCGGCTCACCGGCGATCACGCGGCGAAGCAGCTGCTCTCCCGTGTCCGGATTCCCACCCAGCATGGCGGGGAGTCTGACGAGGAAGGTGCCTTTTGCGGAGAGGGCATCGAGATGATCGGGTGCGAGTTCGATGGTGCGGTCCAATTCCTTCATCATGCGGCGAAACCCCAGCACCGAGCCCAGGCTCATTTCTCCATCCAGGCGCATCAGTTCGCCGAGGCTGCAAAAGAGGGCGAAATGGGCGTCCGGAGATTTGTCATCTAAGGAAACGGCTTGCTCTCCCAAGCGCTGACCCTTTTCGAAATGAGTCAGGCGCAGTGCCCGCTCCTGGGCGATCCGGCCCAGATGACATTCATCCAGTGATTGACGGATGAGGGTGCGCAATTCTGGCTGCGCCTGTACGGGGTCGGCCTGCCAGGGAACAAGGACAAGAAGTATTAGGAGGTAGGACACGATCATACGCCGCCCGCTGGAAGAAAGAGCTGGGGAAATATACAGGAAAGAAGGAGCGGGTGCCAAGAGAAAGCGACCGGGCTCGTGGCTCACGGCCGCGCGGCCTTGCGAAGCGCGCAGAAGGACTCAAGCATCGTCCCATAGGGGTAGTGCGCATTTCTTCCGCTGGGATTCGGCAGAACAAAGATGGAGGCAGTGCCCAGCATGACAGTCTGTTTCCCGAGGTCGACCGGGCGCCCGGGGGGAATCCGGAAGATGTGCCGGTAAGGGGTGATGCCGAGAATCGCGACGATCTTGGGCTGATTCTTGCGGATCAGCCGCAGCAGGCGCACCGCACCGAGTCGATAATCTCGAGCCGTCAGCGCGTCGATGCCGGCGGTCGCACGGGCGACGACATTGGTCAAGCCGAGGCCCCATTCGAGCAGGCGAAAGTCTTGAGTGGGGCCCAGGGGTTCGGTGATCAGTTGCGCGTCGAACAGGAGTTTCCAGAACCTACTCGAATAACCGCCGAAGTGATGCCCAATGGCAGCGGACCTTAGGCCGGGATTAATTCCCACGAACAAAACGCGCAACCCTGGGCGGACGTAATCGGGGAGGATCAGCCTGGTTTGAGGAGCGGACACCTTGTCCATAAAGAAGTGCTGAGGCAGTTTAGCAGGACTCCGCTATTCTGCCACAGGGCAGTGAGGGAAATGCCCTGAAATTGGAAAGGGTCTCACCCGTGTAACCGAGTGAAATTTCAGAGTTATGGATTTAGGGGGCACCCGGCACCAAGCTTGCTGATCCACCAGGAGCGTGCCGGTTGTGCGGCACACCAATTAACCAACCTTAGCGGAGGTGAGTATCTATGAAGCGCATGTTGATGGCAGTCATGGCCGTGGCAGTGGCAATTTCCTTCAGCGCTCCGTCTTTCGCGGGCGAAGAGAAGAAGGACAAGAAGGACGAGAAGAAGGGCGGCCACGTCCTCGTGTACGGCGAAGAGAAGAAGGATAAGAAGGACGAGAAGAAGGGTGGCCACATGGACACCTTCGGTGACAAGAAGGAAGAGAAGAAGGAAGAGAAGAAGGGTCACTGATCGGTTTCTGGCGAGGCTAGCTGGCTCAAGGAGCCTTTCGCGGAGACGCGGGAGGCTCCTTGGCATTTTTAGCGGAGAGTGCTGAAAAAGACGAGTTGGCAGCCGACCATCGTTTTGGCGTCCCGAATCCTGCCGTCGTGAATCATCGTCATGACCTCCGGCAAGGGCAGCTCCACCACCTCCAGCACTTCGTCCTGGTCCAACCGCTGTTGAGTCTTGATGAGACCGGTGGCTTTGTAAATGTGGATGACTTCGTCCGTGAAGCCCGGCGCGGTCAGGATGCTTGAAAGCAAGGTATAGTGCTCCGCACGGTACCCGATTTCCTCTTCGAGTTCGCGTGCTGCGCAAAGCTTCGGATCCTCGCCCGCATGGAGCTTCCCGGCGGGAATCTCATATATGAAGCCGCCGGCGGCATGACGGAATTGGCGGACGAGGATGACGGTGCCGTCTTCTTTAATCGGCACCATGGCGGACGCGCCGGGATGCCGAACGATCTCCAAGTCTATAATGGTATCGTTCGGTAGACGCACCGTGTCGATGTTGACCGTGATGACCCGTCCTTTGTAAATCGATTTGACCATCTTACCCCCGCGGTTTTGGTCGCGTATAAAACGGCGCGGTGACGATGCTGGCGGGCAGTATCTTGCCGCGGATGTCGACGGCAATGGCGGTGCCGGGGGAGGAGTGAGAAACAGGCACGCAGCCCAGTCCGATGCCCTTTTGAAGGAGGGGGGAGAGGTTGCCGCTGGTGACTTCTCCGATGGGTTCCGACGAGGCCGGATCCAGGATGGGAAATCCGTGTCTGGGCACGCCTTTCTCGATGAGTTCGAACGCGATGACACGCCGCCGAACACCATCATGCTTTTGAGTCAGCAGCGCATCCCGTCCGAGGAACGGTCCTTTCTCGAAATTCACCGTCCACTCGGCCCCGGCTTCGAGCGGAGTTGTCTGTTCATTGATGTCGTTGCCGTACAGGAGGTAGCCCATCTCCAACCGCAACAAGTCCCTTGCTCCAAGGCCGGCGGGCTTTATTCCCTGGTCCGTGCCAGCCTCCATCAGGTTGCGCCAGAGTTCCGCCGCACGATCGGAGGGCATGTTCAGCTCGAATCCCAGTTCTCCGGTATACCCGGTTCTTGCGACAAAGCAGGGAATTCCTGCAACCAGATCTTCGTGAGAAGCATGGAGCTTGAGAGCCCCGAGGTCTTTCTTGCACAAGCGGGCAAGCACGGTGCGTGACGAGGGACCTTGGACGGCAATCTGCGCGACGGCGGACGAGCGGTCCTCGATGGTACACTGGTCCGTGGCGCGATGCTGCCGATTGATCCAGTCGACGATCTTTTTCCGATTCGAGGCGTTGACGCAGAGCAAAAAATCGCTCTCACCGGTCCGGTATACGAAAACGTCGTCAAGGATGCCGCCATCCTCCCGACACATCATCGAGTACTGAGCCCGCCCCACTGCAAGTTTCGCGACATCGTTCGTGGTCATCCGTTGCAGGAACGAGCCGCTGCCGGTGCCGGAAAGATAGAGGCGTCCCATATGGCTGACGTCGAAGAGTCCGGCTTTGGACCGTACGGTTTGATACTCCTCGATCACGCTGCCGTACTGGATCGGCATGTCCCAGCCGGCGAAGTCAACGAGCTTGGCGCCGGCTTCGCGATGCGTTTCGTATAACGGGGTACGATTCATAACGGTGGAAGGACGAGGGGCGACCGCGATTGAAGTTCTATCCGAATATTGTCAGTTCAATCCCAGCAACTCAACCTCGAATATCAACGTGGCGTGCGGAGGGATGACGCCACCTGCGCCTCTGGCGCCGTAGCCGAGATTGGAGGGGATGGTCAAGCGGCGCTTGCCGCCGATCTTCATGCCCTGCACCCCTTCATCCCATCCCTTGATGACGCGTCCGGCTCCGAGTGGAAACGAAAACGGCTGACCACGGTCGACGGAACTGTCGAATTTGGTGCCGTTCTGCAACCAGCCCGTGTAATGAACGGTCGCCGTTTGTCCCGCCTTGGCTACGGCTCCGGTCCCGACGACTTGATCGAGGTATTGCAGTCCTGAAGACGTGGTGACTTCGTTGCCGCCGGAGGTCGACTGTTCCATAGTTGGCTCCTTCGTGTCGTGAGATGAATAATGGGACGGCTTCGACCGGGCGGTTATACGGGCCCGGAGGTCTCAGGCTCCGCGAAAAGAGCCAAACTGGCGGTATACCCGTGCAGAAAATTTCGTCCGCCCACCGGACCGATCTCGCCCTGAGCGAAAAATCCCGCCAACGGGACCTGTCCCAAGCGTTCCTGCACTACGGTGCTGTCGTGATTCGGCCGCCCGAAGAGACCTTCCCCTCGTCCGCAACAGCTGAACAAGAGACTGCCGAGTGGAGGACGCGGATGCTTCCGTCGATCCGCAGCCAGCAGAAAATGAAGATCGTCGCTCGCGGACTTCGCGTCCCGTATGTGGAATTGCACCGTCTGGCCCTCTTGAACCGTATCGCCGATGGCGATGGCGCCCGAGCGCTGGTCTGCCCCGACCAGATTGCGGACGAGGAAATCGCCCTGTTCGAACCGGTCGCGATGTTCGTCGATGACGATGCCGACGTGAAGGGCCTGATGGGCGTCCCGCCGCTGAGAGCTTTCCAGCGATTCGAACACGTCTTGAAGGCGCGTGAGGGCCGGCTGCCCGCCCAATTCATAGACCAGATTCTGCTCGGACTTGGTCACGACGAACCGGTCGCCGATCGGACGGCATCCTTGTGAAATAACCGTTCGAACGGATAAGGGACCGGACAGGTGAACGCCCACGAGCCCGCCGTCGAACAGTTCGTCGTTTCGGATCAGGCGGTTCTCGCCTCGTCCATGGCCTCCTCCGACGAGACCTCCGACCGCCTTCCCTCCCGGATATCGATCGTTCAGCACGGTGAGCACATCGTGCAGCGGCGTCGTGAACGGATCGGCCAAGAGGATGAAAGTGGAGTCGCCGGCGGTCGGCTCGGGCCATCCCGGCATGTGAATCTGGTCCTGGGTTTCCGAAAACGACAGACGCAAGGGCGTGACCGACACCCGGGGTAGACGTGCGACCCACAGGGTCAACCCGGCCGCCGTTTCCAGTTCTTCGCCTCCGGCGATGATGCCTTCGCCGGAACAGCCGAGACAGGTGTGCACGTGCAATTCCTCGCGAATCATGGGGGCGATGAGCTCGGCCTTGGCGGCATGGTGGGCCGAAAAAAAGACGAATGCCAGATCGACCGGCGCATTGCCGATTTGATCCCGGATCATGTCCGCGAGATCGCGCAGTGCCGCTTCGGTATCCGTTTTCCTGGAAAGAGCGACGGCAAATCGAAGGGCGGTGGAAGCTTCTGTGTGTGTTGCGTAACTCATGATCGTGAGCGGTCCTGACGGCGGTATGGCTAGACGCCTGGGTTCATGCGCTCGGCGCGGTCCTTGGCCAATTTCTTATAGTACCGCCACATGTAGTGATAGTAATCGTCGAGTTGGGCGAGAAGATAGTGCAGTTCGGTCGGGTCTTCAGTTTCCAGTGCCCGCACCATGCGGGTCCTGAGGAATTCTCCGAATGCGCCGGTTTTCTCCACCGCGGTCAGCAAGCGCAATCCGCCGCCGATCTGGTATTCGTTCATTCCAACCTCCGAACGCAGGGCGCGGTGTGAGAATAACGAGGCCAACGAGCAAATTGCAAGTCAGGTCGGCCGACCACGGAGTTAATGGGCGTGTTCCTGCAAGAGCGTCCGCAGCCGAGAGAGCGAAATCGCGTCGGCCCGGCGATCGTCACGGCCGACGACCGTCGTCGCCGTCGTCAGCGCATTGAGAACCGCCTCTTCCGTGGCTTCGATGGTCGCCGTGATCAGCGGGTTGAGATGTGTATCCGCCAGATGAGTGAGCTGGTAGGTGCGCTCCTTCGGGTAATGAGGAATGACGCCGGCGGAGGAGAAGGCCACCATGAAGTCTCCGCTGCCATGACGGGCCGTCGCGCCGGTACGGGCAAGACCGAGGGCGGCACGCTTGGCCAGGCGCGTCAACTGGCGGCTGTCGAGCGGCGCGTCGGTTGCAATGACGGTGATGATCGAGCCTTCTCCGGCTCCGGGCACGGCGATATCCGCGAGGGGTCCGTTGGGCTTTTCGGACGTCTGTGCGTGGGCATCGTAGAATCGGCCGACCGGCACGCCGTCGACGATCAATTCATTACGCCGCCCGTGGTTGGCATTGACCAAAACGCCGACGGTGTAGCCGCCCTCTTCAACGGTCAGTCGTCGTGATGACGTTCCTATTCCGCCTTTGAACCCGTAGGAGACCATGCCGGTTCCGGCTCCGACCGTGCCTTCCCTTACCGAACCGGTCGAGGCATCGTCCAACGCCAGGGCCACATCCGCTTCCGAGACGTGACGCCCCTGAATGTCGTTCAGGCGGCCGTCGTCGCACTCCGCCACGACAGGAGTGAGCGTGTCGTCCGTAATGCCGATTTCAGGGTACTGCCGGATCATCCAACTCATGACGCCGTCGGCGACCCGTGGGACGTTGAGCGTATTGGTGAGTGCAATCGGATATTCCAGGAAGCCTGACTCGCCGATCCACGCCAGGCCGGTCGTTTCCCCCGTGCCGTTGAGGACGAAGAAGCCCGCGGGGACTTTCCGATGCCACACGTCGTCGCGGGGAATAATGACGGTCACCCCGGTGCGAACCGGTCCGACGCCAGGCTTCAACGGGCCGCTGCCCGAGATCAAGGTCCGATGGCCGACTTTGACACCGCTCACGTCCGTGATGGCATTGAGCGGCCCTGGTTCATGGGAGCCGATCACGATGCCGAGGTTTCGGGCGCGGAGCCGTGGTTCATCGGATTCCGCGGCAAGGATGGAAACGCAGCCGACGGCGGCGAGCCAGGCCGGGACGATCACGGCGATTGAGAGGGAAAGCACGCGGATCTTCGATGATGGACGTGTCACGCGCCTGTGACTCCGTTATGGCGGGCAATGAGATCCCAGGCCTCCTGCGCCGTTTCGGCGTAGTGAAAGAGCTGAAGGTCGTCTTCCGCGATCAATCCATGGTCGACGAGCCATGGCCAGTCGATGAGTCTGTCCCAGAAGTCGCGCCCGATCAGAACGACGACGAGATGGCGGGTCTTCCCGGTCTGGAGGAGCGTCAGGGCTTCAAAGAGTTCGTCAAGCGTGCCGAATCCCCCCGGCAGGGCAACCAGCGCCCTGGCCCGGATGAGGAAATGCATCTTTCGCATGGCAAAATAGCGGAACTGGAAACTGAGTTCCGGCGTGATGTACGCATTCGGGCATTGCTCGTGCGGCAGGGTGATGTTCAGTCCGATCGATTTGGCGCCGACGTCCGAAGCGCCGCGATTCGCCGCTTCCATGATGCCCGGGCCGCCGCCGGTGATGATCACATAGTCGCAACGGTTGCCGACCTGACAGGTCGACGAGACGAGGCGTCCGAATTCGCGCGCGATGTCGTAATACTTGGAGAGCGTAAACTGCCGTCGCGCGATTTCCAGCCGCCGCTGCCTGGTCCGGTCATCCGGGAACCGTGCCGACTCATCCTCAGCCGACCTCAGCAGTTGAGCGGCGGTCTTCGGCTCCTGCACCCTGGCGCTGCCGAAGACGACAATGGTCGATTGAATACCTTGTTCGCGCTGGATCAATTCCGGTTTCAGCAATTCCAGGCCTACGCGTACGGCACGCAGGTCGTCTCGCTGAAGGAACTCCAGATCGCGATCGGCTGGAATGTAGGAAGAATTGGTCGGCAGGCGTTCCATAATGCGGGGGATTATAGCGGGACGGGCATCGAGCGGCAATTCGGCGATGAAGAACGAGGTGAAGGAGACGTCAGAACGGATACGGCGTAAATTGCGGGCCGGCAAGGTGCCGCAGGAAGCTCCGATGTTGGACGACGAAACCGGAGTCGCAGAGGACTTGGAAAGCGTCCACGCCCAACCCGAGGCGGGAGAAAATCAGATCCGGGTCGACCGGTGACCAAGGCTTGGCCAGCCATCCCAAATTGACCCGCGAATATCGCATGTCGAGAAAACGATAGGTGACGACGACGCCGTTGTCGGAGTCCGTCATGGAGTCCGGCGCGCCCAGCTTGGCGATGACGTCGGACAGATGAGTCCGCCCCGGTTCGATGAACGTCACATCGTTCATCGTGATCGGCGTGTTCAACGTGATGCGCGCGACGTTGCAGCCATCCAAGACGAGCGCCGCCGCGAGGATCGGCAGGACGAAGAACTGGCGGGATCGTCGCATCATCGTGAGCGCCTAGTCGCCAAAGGGCCAGAAGCGAAATTCCAGCGCTTCGGTGCGCCGGGACGAGATCACGTCTTCGACGATGCCGTCGCGGTTGATCAGGATGAACAAGTCGTCGCTTTTGACGGAAAGGCGCGAGAAATTCAATATGATGAGGAGCAAGCTGCCCGCTTTCGCATCGTAGCGGTAGTATTGGAAGACGTCGCGACCGTTGACTTGCAGAATGCGGTCCGGCGCGCCGAGAAGGGCGACGACTTCGGCTTTGGTGGTGGAGGATTTCTTGATGCTGTTGACGATGTCCGGCTTGATGTCGTCGCCCAATGTCCCGCGATTGAAGGCGCAGGCGCTCGCGACGAGCAGCAGGCACAAGCCGAGATTCCGTAAGACGTTCATACCACCTCCTTCTGAGCAGGCCGTCTCCATCCTTACGAAGGAGGGAGGTCTGTGTGCTTGGGCAGCGTGAAATCCGTTTCGTAGACCTCGTAACCCGATGAAGCCAATCCTACGCGGTCATACACGCGCTTGGCGAGGGTATTGGCTTTTTCCACGTACAACCGAATGCCGCACACGACCGGGTCGGCCGTGGCTTCCCGCATGACGGCGTCATGCAGGCGCCTGAAGACCCCTTGGCGTCTCCAGGCCGAATCCACATACACACTTTGAATCCACCAGAACACTCCGTTGCGCCAGTCGCTCCACTCAAAGGTGATCATCAATTGGCCAACCAGTCGCCGATCGGGACGGAGGGTCTCGGCGACCATGAAGAATCCATGGGTCGGCGAATCGAGCAACGCCAAGGTACCGTGACGGAGGCGAGCCGGATCCAATTCGCGCCCCTCGGTTTCACGCGCCAGGGCCGCGCTGAAGGAGACGATGGAGGGAATGTCGGATTCAAGCGCTCGCCTGATGAGCAACTGGTCGAATGCGAGGGGCGAGGTCATGCCGGGGATCTCGGGACGTTCGACCAGCCGGCGGCAGGTTTGTAAAACCCGGCCGAGAACTCCATTTTCATCGCCTCTTCCGGCAGAAGATTGAGGTGACGCAGCTTGTATTCCGGAATGAACGCCAGATAGCCGGTAAAGGGATGGATCGCCGTCGGAACGAAGACCATCGTCAAGGTGACCGAAGGGTCGACCTGAACCGCAGCCGGCGCTACGCCCATCACGAACCCCAGCGCCCACAGACCGTCGCGGGGAAACGGAAAGGCGACGACCGTACTGCGACCGAATCGGGAGCGGAACTGAAACAGATCCGTCATACCTTTGAGCGTCAGGTAAATGCTGCGGACAATCGGCAGGCTTTCAATCCACCGTTCCCCCTTGGTGAGCAGCTGCCGTCCCAACATTCGTGTTGCCAGGGCACCGGTCAGGAGCACCAGCAGGCAGAACAGGATCAGGCCCATCAGCGGGGTTTCGGAGAAACCCAAATTCTGCATCAACTCCCTGATGAGCCGGTTGACGGTCGCGATCAGGGCGGAAAGAATCAGAAATGTGATCCAAGCGGGCACCAGGATCAGCAATCCGGCGAGGGAATAGCGCCACCAGACGTTCACAAAACCTCCGTCTTGGTCGTAGTGTAACAGAAACCTCCGTTGAATGGCGTGATTGTGTGACCGATGCCGGTGACGGAGGCTTGCACTCAGGGGGAGGAGTACCCTATCCTATCACTCCAATCGGTGCGATCTTGATCTGCGGGAGAATCGTATCATGACAGAGGAGAAAGGCGGCCGGCGCGCCGCGCGCCTGGACAAAGAACTGTTGTCGATCCTCTGCTGTCCGGAGACCAAGCTCGACGTAACCTTGGCGGACCAAGTGTTGATCGACAGGATCAACGACGCGGTGGGGCGGGGAACCTTGAAGAACAGAGGGAAGAAGCCTGTCACGGAACTGCTCGACGGCGGGCTGGTCCGGGCGGACAGAAAGCTTCTCTATCCCATTCGCGAAGACATCCCCGTCATGCTCATCGAAGAAGCCATCCCGCTGGACGAATTCGCGTAACCCCTCTCCTCCGTGCCACGACAATCTTCCGGGTCTCGTCAGACCTGCTCTACGACGCGCTCTTGGATCCGGTGGATGTTCCGCACTGCTGGCACAAGTACTCGTACAGATCTCCCGTGGGTAATACCAAGAGCAGGCGCTCGCGTGTCGGCGTGGCCACCTTGCAACGGGGGCAATACAGTAATGATGCATTCAGGGATCGAAATTGCTCAGGGCGTTCCGCCCTTCCAGGTCGCAACGGTTGATTTGGGTGCAGCAATCTTCCGGGAATCGGTGGACGGCCGGGGCGTCGAGGTGGAATAGACATGACGGGATTGTAAAGCGGGCTTCCGAGCCGGTCAACTTCCCTCCATTCGGCCGGTCGCGGTTACCAGGAGAACGGATCGGCTTTGCTCTTGTCGGACGGGCTGACGGATGTCCGACGAGCCATTCGCCAAACCAGCCGGCCACCTTGGACGACTGCGTAAATCAAGAGCCCGCTGAGCAGCCCATAGAACCCGGCCGTACTCCAGGGCCAGAGGTTCGGGGCATGGAGCATGACGCCAAGCGCGACATGGCCGCCCACTCCCAGGCACAGAGCGAAGATGATCCACTCGCGCAACATGGCGTCTCCGGCCCGCCGCGTGGTCTAGTGAAGCAGGACTGGAACGAGGATTATACCGCCGGGGTCTTGGCTGATTCGATCTCTGTGGCCGTAATCAGGCTGGAGAGGTAATCGGCAACAAAATTCAGGGCTTCCTCTCGACCGTCTGCCCGGCGTCCCTTTTCACGACGCTGGACTGACAACTCGTGATCAAGATCGGATTTCACCTCGGTCAGCACCCGCTGCAAAGACGAAGGAGTCAGATTGGCATCCATGTCCTCCAACTCCTGACACCGGTCCAGCACCCAATTCAGGCCCTCGATCCGACCGGCATAGTGCTCCTGTTCGGCCGTATCGATTCGCGCCATGGCGGTGGCAAAGGTCTGGGCTTCATAGACAAGATTGTAAAAGCTCGTAACGGCCCGCTGTAACGTCGGATTCATAGCACTCCTTTAGGGGTTCAGACGCACCGAGTTAACCACCCAATTATACATGAGAATTCGACGGCAACAAGGGAAATTTTCAGTGGGCTGCTTATGTGAACAGCAAAGAGTGGAATTCGTTCATGAAGCCATAATAGAGGGGAGCGAAGTCCTTGAGGCTGTCCGGGCTGGTTTCCTTGAGTCGCTTGAAGAAAAACACCTGCGCTCTGGGGTCCAGTTGCTCGAGAAGATGACTGAGTTGGGCCATCGTATAACTGCCGGCGGGGACGCTAAGAACATAATGGACGAGTCGTTCGACGAATTGTTGAGCCAGGTACTCCGATGGGAGGTACCCGTCGGGCAACTTACCTGCAGCCAAAAATTCATCGAAGGGAATGGCCTGAGCGGCAAATGGAATCGACTGCTCCTGACGGAAGGTCACGCTTTCGGCCCCTCAGGGAATGTGCCGCATTGCTGCCATCAACTCTACTGGACCCCCGGAGGACGGTCAAGTGCACAGAAGCAGCAGGAGCGCCTGAGCCGAAAGACCGGTGAGCAGTGGCATCCAGCCCCCGGTACTCCCGAGTACTGTATCGCTCCTTCGTCTCGCCGTCCCGTGGAGTGATGCGGATCGACCTTCATCGTCCGACTGAGCAGACCGGACCTGCAGGGACTTGCTTGACAGCCTATGCCGCGCTCAGTAGAATCCGTCTCTCCTCAACAACTCCGGTTTAGAGCGGGAATAGCTCAGTGGTAGAGCATCGCCTTGCCAAGGCGAGGGTCGAGGGTTCAAATCCCTTTTCCCGCTCCAATTTTTCCTTCCGCGTCTCCGCAACCGAGGGCAATTCGATAGCCAATCGGCTCCCCTTCCCTATCATTTCGTCTGCGTCACTCACGTCAGGTATGTCGATCTCGTTCTCTCAGTATTTCAGCTGGGCACGGTGATCATATTACCGTCCAACTCGATCAACCGCTGATCGAAAGTCGCGGCAGCTAGGAACGACTACCGGGAAAACGATGGAGCGTGCGCAGCTGCCGTTCCGCATCCGTCAGTTCTTCCGCCGTCAACTGGGTTTCCCCGAAACGTCCACGGCAATAGAGCTCGGTCAATCGGAAAACGGCTTCCGCAGCCCCTGCCCACTTGCTCGCGATCAATCGTGCGAATTCGAGCGGCGTCGCAGCGGGAGGCTTCACGAAGCCGGCCTGCCCGACCGTCCGGACCATCTGTTTGTAGATCTTTGTGATCCTCGACTGCCGTCTCTGTGTCCGCTGTGCCGGGGAGGCGACCGCCAGCAGCGTCTTCCGCAAGAGAATGGCCATGACGCCCGCACCGAACAGAATCGGGACGATGAGGGTGATGAGGCCGGCGGCTGCCGCCCGATCCGGCACATGCTCCAAGGCGGCAAGAAGCCGTTGTCCCGTCAGATGCATGGCGGTAATCCACCGACCGGTCACGTCGCGAACCGCGTCGCCGCTCTCCCGGAGACCGTGGATCATCGCGAATTGGTCTTTTACGCTATAGCGGATAAAAAGGCGGTCCCAGTATAGACGCAGCGACTCGCCGGCCCGAAACAGTCCGTCCAAACGTGACGAGCCTGGGAGTGTTCCCGTCGGCGGGGTGGGATCGAACGTCGTCCAGCCCGATTGTGGGAAATAGACTTCCACCCAGGCATGGGCATCCCGCTGCCGAACGGTGAAATACCCGCCGAACTGGTTCCATTCCGTGGCCAGAAATCCCGTAACCAGCCGCGCCGGGATGCCGACGGATCGCAACATGACCACCATTGCGGTGGCGTAGTGTTCGCAGTAGCCGGACTTGCGGGTCAAGAGAAAGTCCTCGAGAGGATGGAGCGACGTCGTCGTTTCGAGATCGAGACTATAGCGATAGTGATGAAGCAGATGCTGCTGAATCGCCACGATCCGGTCGAACGGTGTGCGAGCATCCCGTACGATGCCCTGGGTCAATGTGAGAATTCCATCGGACAGATTCGGCAGGGAGAGGTATCGTTCCGTCACCGCACGTGGATAGTCCAATGCCATGGCCCGTTTCTCGTCGTCGTCGACGTGGTGCACGCGCGAGGTTACGGAATATCTGATGCGAGAGGAGGCGGGAAACGGAAGATAGAGCGACCCCATACCGTCGGACTGTACGCCGGGAAGATCGCCGCCCAGGAACTCCGCGAAGGGGACGGTGAAGAGCACCGAGGTGTCCAAAGGTTCCAGCAGGATATCTTGTTGGATGGAGACGGAGGTCCCTTGCGCCTGTCGCGACCCGGAGGGACGGACGACAAACATGCCGTCACCGAAGGTACTGAGATTGCGGCGCCGGACATGTCCGGCGCTCCAGGATCTTCCGTCATACTGATCGTAGGCCACACCCCGCAGGTACAACCGTTCCGGCACGCTGGAGGGGCGATCCGGAAGTTCGACCCGCATGACCACTTGAGGGTCCTGCTTCACGGATCCGATCATGCCCAGATCGACCCGCTCCGCGAAGCCCGTGGTTCTCAAACCCTCGCCGCGCGATTTTTGAAGGATCCCGGCGCCGATTCTTGGCAACAGAAAGAAGATGACGAGCGTCAAGCCGAAGGTGGCGATGGCGATGCCGTTGGTCAACCAGAAGAATCGGCCGGTAATACCCATGGACGGAGCCAGACTTTCACCGGCCGGCGAGGCGGCGCGAGCGCCCGCTGCGTCGCCTTGATGGGCGCCCGTGAGATGATAGAGCAATAGCGTCCATACCGCCGTGAGAAGATACGAAACAAAGATGGGAATGAACCAGGCCTCCGTTGTCATGGCCGCGGAAGCCAGGATGGCCATGAGGCTGATTGCGTACAGTTGGCGAAAGTCCCGGCGTTCTTCCAGTGAAGTCAGTTTGATGATGAGGAGTATGACCAGGAAATGGATGCCCGCCGGCAGGAGTTCGCGAGAGACCACGAGGAGATCGACGACAAAGAAGGCGAATGCCGACAGCAGAGCCAGGTTTCGCAACCGGGTCGAAATCACGGTCTGACGAGACGGCCATAGGGCGACCGGGATTCCCGCGGCCCCGAGCATCGCCAGCGTCAATGCGAGTCCCGTCATGAGGGCGAGCCATGCGGGGATGCCGTGAGCCAGGATCACTCCCGAGAAGGCGGTGGCCGCCAATAGCAGCGAACTCAATTTGAAGGCTTGCTCAAAAGGCATGGGTCAGATCCTCGATCTGCGCCCCTTCGACGATCCGATCGGCCGTGATCGTCATCCTGCTCTTCTCCGGATCCGTCCATGGGACGACGGCCAGCGTGTATCCCGAATCACTGTCCGAAAGCGCCGTCATATCGGGCCCGTCATGGCGCTGGTCCGGGGGACGGCGCCGGCACACGGCGAGGAGCCGCATCATGAACAACAGATGTTCGGAGCCGACCCCCGAACCGGAATCCTCCTCCCCGACGAGAAGACGAAGAGGAAAATTGCGCTGGGTCAATTGCCAGAGCAGCGACGCGACGAGCGTGACGCTCCGTTCGAACAGGTCGTCGAGTGGGTCGGGAGCCGTGCAGAATAGAGCGATAGTGATCCGGCGCTGGTCCTCGGCTTCGGTTTCACGGATGATGAGTTGCGCCGTTCGTGCCGTCGTCATCCAGTGAATCGCCCGGGAGTCGTCGCCGGGGCGGTACAGGCGAAGGTTGTAGAGCTGCATTCCGTGGCCCCGGCGCGGCAGGGACCTCCCCTGTCCTTCGCTGACCAGATCGTCGATAAAGCGGAGCGACAGCGGTTTGATCGGGGGTCCGACCAGGACCTCGGTGACGATGGGATAGAGCGCGCGTTTCAGAAACAACCCGAATGGAAACAGCGTCTCCGCCCGGATCTGTTCCAGGACGATTCGACCTCGCTTCGTCGCCAGCAGGGGATAGGACAGGAGAACCGAGCGTTGCGCGGACAACTGCCGGATGAAGAGTCCACGATCGACGTCCGATCCACCGACGACGTCGAACAGGCGCAGCGAGAAGCTGGGTAGATGACTGTTACGGTTGGTCACCGAGAGAGACACGGTGGCAGGATCATGAGCCATGATGAGATCCGGGACGTGGCGGTGAAACGACAGACGCCTGAGGCAATGTTCGGAGAGGAGGCCTGAGATGACGATCAGGCTCAGCATCAGCGCCAGCAGCAAGTAGAACAGGTTGTTGCCCGTGTTGATGGCAGCGACGCCGATGGCCACCGTGAACAGGAGGAAGCGGGTTCCTTCAGGGGTCAGACGGATCGATCGGCGGGTGGCGACCAGGCGAAGGCGCGCGCGGAGGAGGTCCCAGTCATGTCGGAAGCCGCGGGTCATCAGATCCCTTCTGATGTGATCACCGTCGAGCGAGCGGTTTCCGGGTCGTCAGGCCGAGGTCCTCGGATGGATGCCTGGCCCGGCAAAGCGCTAAGGCGTGAATCCGGCGACTGTTCATCAGGTTCAGACCGGTACGGGAATCGTGTCCACGATATCGAGAATAATACGTTCGGCCTGGTCGAAGCCGTGCGCGCGCATGCCGTGGGCGCGATTGAGCATGACGCGATGCGACAACACGATGGGGGACAATTCCTTGATGTCGTCCGGCAGGCAATAGTCCCTGCCACGCACGCAGGCCAGAGCTTTCGCCGTCTTGCTCAGAGCCAGTGCACCCCTGGTGCTTACGCCGAGGGAGAGGAGTTCGCTATGGCGGGTGGCCTGTACGATGGCCAACAAATAATCGGTCAGGGTATCGTCCATGTGGATCTGATCCACGCGCCGTTGCAGGGTCAACACCTCTTCCGCCGAAAGGACCGGATCGAGGATTTCAGCCGGATGCAGGGCTTGGGGCCTGTCCAGCACCTTGCGCTCTTCCTCGGGCGACGGATATCCGAGGCGGAGGCGCATGAGGAATCGGTCGAGTTGGGATTCGGGAAGGGGGAACGTGCCGTGGTACTCGGCGGGATTCTGCGTGGCGATGACCATGAACGGCTGCTGGAGGGGATGAGTCTGGTTGTCGACGGAGATTTGCGCTTCGCTCATCGCCTCCAGCAGGCTGCTTTGGGTTTTCGGGGTCGTCCGGTTGATCTCGTCCGCCAGCACGATGTTGGAAAAAATGGGGCCGGGCATGAATTCGAAGCCCTGCTTCTGACGGTTGAAGATGGAGACTCCGACGATGTCCGAAGGCAGAAGATCGCTGGTGAACTGGATCCGCTTGAACGAGCAGGCCAGAGACCGTGCCAGGCTGTGCGCCATGGTCGTTTTGCCGACTCCGGGGACGTCCTCCAAGAGCAGATGGCCTCGCGCCAGGAGGCACACCACCGCCATCTCGATGGCCTGCGTCTTTCCTTTTATGACGCGGGCAATATTGTCCTGAATGGCTTGAATGGTCTGGGATGAATTCATGTCGAGGATTCAGTGCGGTGAAGGCTTTGGGATTGAGACGGCCGTGACACCGTTGGAGTCTAACAAAGGGTTGAAAGACGGTCAATTTAACGGCCGATTTACGCCGTGCCGCATTGGCGGTGCGGCGACGGAAGGCTCTGCAAGTGTCCAGGGGTCAGCGTGCGGGGATGAGGGTCAGCATCCAAGGAGTGGCTTCTTCCACCATGTCGGGGAATTTTCTGGCGGTACTGCTGACCGGCATTCCGCTGAACCAGGCGCCGCGGCGGACCCGAATGGACTGGAAGCCGTAGTGGCCGGCGTGAGGAGCGTGAACGGGCAATACGCGGGGGATTTGGCGCCGCAACGGCGCGCAATCGGCCAAGCTCATCGAGGCCCCGATCGCGAGTTGCGCGAGCTGCGGATAGATGTCGGCGAAGACAGTCTTGATTGCGTCCGGCGTGAAGGGCTGCAGCGGCGGTCGATACTGCTCTCCTTCGAGCACCTGGGACAGGAGTTCCCAGAAGACCTGATCGTCCACGGCGCCCAGGACGCAGATCTGTCCCCGCCGCGAAAGGAGATCAAGCAACGCCAAAGGGCCGCGGACGTCGAATTTCCACGGAGGAAAAAGCAAGGACCGCTCCCCGTGGCGCACTTCCAGTGCCGGTTCTCCGTCATAGTCGGTCTGATGATAGAGCCCCTTGGTGCGTTGCAGTTCCGTGATGATCGCGTCCTGGCCGAGACGTGCGGGCTCGTACGCGAAGGTGGGGGTTGCCGGCGCCCAGCAGGTGACGAGGGTGTAGCAGGGGACGAGTTTTCCGGAGCGGTCCAGACGCTCCAGGGCGAACATGTCCTGGCCGGGAAAAAACTGAAAGGAAAGATCCGGTCGGGACCGCAGCCGATCCAGCGTCAGTCGATCCGGATGCAGCGGCCCGCCCAGCTTGGATTGAGGCTGGAGTCGATCCACGCCGTGCAGCACCAACGTCTTCCCCTGTGCTCTCACAGGTGCGGCATAACGATCCGCCACTTCGCTTGCGAACGAAAGATCGCCGGCGCCGAGATCGAGCAGCGAGGGGGCATCGGCGGCAAGCAGGACGTCGAACGGGCTGGCCTCGTCTTGAATCGCGGCCTCCAGAACGGTAGCGGGCAAGGAAGATGCGGCAGCGGGAGACTCCGATGCACCGGCCAGATCGAACCAGACGCAGAGTGCCCTCACGGCTTTAGTCGGAGGCAGACCGGTCAATTCTTTCAGCCTGGGACCGGGAAGGTCCTGGACTCGTTCGACGTGTCCGAAATTTAATGCCGTCAGGATTGCCTCGCAAATGGACGGAGGAAGGTCCACGCGACGGACTTCCTCGATCAAATGCCGGAGTGTCTCGGGCAATCGGCCGGCCCCCACCAATTTGCGGGAGTTTTCCCATTCGACATCTCGCTCCTGCAGGAGGCGAGTCACCTGTGAGCGGAAGTCCGCCAATGCCTGTGCTTGGGGATTCATGACGATCGGGGCGTCTGGCCCCCGTCGGAGGTAAGGCGTGTCTTAGAAGACATTCGGCAGCATAGCGATCCTCATAATGGGGGGTCAAGGCCGGCGGTTGCCGCCGGCTGGAACCTATGTTAGGGGTGGAGGCTATGAGATCAATCACGACCACCTGGGTTCTTTCGGCCGACGGTTGGTGGCGGGCGACAATCGGGCTGTTGCTGTTGTCGTGGACGACGGCGTGCACGGTCGCTGAAAAGAAGGAATCGGTTCATTCGGACGAAGCCGCATCCGCCTTGCGGATCGGACAGATTATCGATACGGCGACCGGCCAGGCGTTGTCCTTGGAGCAGCTCGGTCTGATTCTGCGCCGTCAGGAGGTCATTTATCTCGGAGAGGAACATCACAACCGATTCCATATCGATGCAGCCCGCGGGGTCCTCGACGGTCTAATCTCGGGAGGGCGCCGGCCAGTCCTCGCTATGGAGATGTTCGGCTGGGATGGTCAGGCGGCTCTCGATCAGTACCTGGGTCCTGAAGGGCTCGGTCGTGAAGAATTCCTCACGGCGGTCCAATGGAAGCAAAATTGGGGCGGTTCCTTCGAGGATTACGAGCCTCTGGTTCAGTTTGCCAAGGAACACCATCTTCCGCTGGTTGCCCTGAATCCTCCGAAAATAGTGGTCAGGAACGTCGCCAAACAGGGACTCGAGCAGGCCCGACGGAGTGCCGAGATGGAGCAGTGGGGCATGGCGGACGAGAGTATTGTCGAAGATCCGGCCTACCGCTCCCGTATCCTGCACCAGTTGAAAGCCTGTCATGGCGGTGAGGATGCCATGTATCAGGCGATGTACGAAGCCTCCATGGTGCGGGACGAAGGCATGGCCAGAACCATCTCGGCCCAGGTGCGGCGCATACGGGAGGGAAGTGATCACGCGGCCGGTCCGGTGGTGAGCTATACCGGAGGCGGACATGTTCAGTACAACCTGCCGGTTCCGAAAAGGGTGCTGCGGCGGTTGAATGGAGACGTCCGGCAGGTGAGTATCTATATGACGTCTTTCGAGGGGAGCCGCACCGAGGAAATCCGGGAGGTGCTCGGCGAGAAGATCGCGGATTATGTGTGGCTCACCGCCGTCAGTCCGCAGGGAGCCCCGCACCGATGCCGGTAGCAGAGGATCCGGCGATTGGGCGAGGAACGTCCAATGCTTGACAGTTTTACCCAAGCCGCTTCACACTAAGCCTGGTCGGCCGGCCCTGGAGCCTCGCCGCAATGGATACAGACCCCATGCGAAACAAGATCCCCTGTTCCGCCGAACGTCTGAGCCTCTTGGATCCTCCGATGATCCAGGGCGTCGTCGATCGTAACGCCTTCCACATCGGCAATCAGTATCTTTCCGAGAACCGCGTGCGGATCGTCGAGGCCGACGATTCCCAGATTTCCTCCGCCGTGATCGGCAACTCCGGGCTCTATGAACAGACGATCAAGCTGAAAGACGGGCATCTTGTGTCGCGGTGCAGTTGCTCCCTGCCTGAGGAGCCCATGTGCCGGCATTGCATCGCCGTGCTGCTCGAATATCACCGCTGGGTTCAGCCGAAGTCCCAGAGCAAAAAGGCGAAACAGCCGGCAGCGTCCCAGGCTGCCGCCCCGGAGGCCAACGGCGGCGGAACCCCGGCTGCTGCGGCTCATGGCGGTCCCGATTTGAAGCTCAGTGAGGTCATGGCGTTTATCGAATGGCTTCAGCCGGCGATGAAGGCCATTGGCGAGGGGCATTCCCTTCCTGATTCAAGCCGAGCCTCGGGTGAGATTGGCGCGTGGATTGAAACGATCCGGGGCCTCGATGAACGGCGGCGGGAGAGCGAGGAGCGCCAGTCGACGATGGAGTCGGAACGTCGCGATCGGGAGGCCTATGTGGGGCGGCTGACGCAGCAGTTGCAGACCTCGATGGCCGAAGTCCAGACTGCGCAGCAGGCGAGCCAGCAGTTGCAGCAGGAAATCTCCACGTATCAGGATATGTTTGCCAAGATCGCGGACCTCGCCTCGGAGGTCGCCGGATATGACAGCCAGATCAAATCAATTTCTGGTGAATTGTTGGCCAAGGGAGCCCAACTCGACAAGCTGGCTGCGTCTTTTCGAGAAGTGGCCTCCGCCTTGAAGACGGGGCAACGACCCGGTCCCCAGGCATCCTGAGTCCTCCCTTCCCCCGGTCCTCTCCTCTTGATCAACAAAGGGCAAGTCCTGTAGAATGCGGCTTCTTTTCCGCTCTTGACCTGAGGAGGATGGCACATGAGAAAACTAATGGCACAAGCGGGTTCGACGGCATTCGTGCTCTTGGCCGCGGCGGCACCGGTGCTGGCCAATGCTCCGGCTGGTGACGGACCACCGGACTATTCCGGGATCACCGGTATGTATTACGTATTGATCGGGATCGTTCTTGCCTACGGCGTATACGATACGTTCTTGAGAAAGAACTGATAGGTGATTGCGTAACCGCGAAGCGGGCGCCCGGTTCGGATGTCTCCAAACCGGCGTCCGTCTTTTGTTGCCTGCCACGAGATTTCTACCCCCCCTGTCTCTTCAGAATCGGCTTCAGCGACTCGAAGAGGTTGCCGACGATGATGTGGTACCCTTCCGCCGTGGGATGTATGCCGTCGGCCTGATTCAGCGCCGTGTCGCCCGCAATTCCCTCCAGAAAAAAGGGGATCAGTTTAAGACGATAACGCCGGGCCAGTGCGGGATAGATTTCTTCGAACCCTTGGGTGTATTCCTGCCCGTAGTTGGGGGGGAGCTTCATCCCGGCCAGCACGACCGTGACCGAGGCCTGCTGCAACTGCTCGACAATGAGCTCAAGATTGCGTCTGGTTTCGGCGAGGCTCAGCCCGCGCAGACCGTCGTTGCCGCCGAGTTCGAGAATGACCAGGGTCGGCCTGCTGTTGAGGATCCAACGGACGCGCCGCAGCCCGCCCGCGGTGGTGTCGCCGCTGACTCCGGCGTTGATCACACGGTATCGAAATCCGGCCTCATCCAAGCGACGCTGGAGCTGAGCCGGGTACGCGTCCGCCGCCGCCACCCCCAATCCTGACGTCAAGCTGTCTCCGAATGCCACAAGTTTTGGGCGAACATCGGCCGGCGCTTCGGCAAGGGTCGGTGCCGCTGCCGCACCGACGAGCAGGGAAGCGAGGACCATACAGCGGGCGGCAGTGGCGATGTTCAGGGAAGCCATAAGAACTTCAGTATAATAACATCGCAGCGCTCGATCTTTGGAGAACGGCTTATGATCGACATTGCTCACGTGTCTATGCGGCTGACGGCCGGAGGAAGACCGGTCGATATTCTTCACGATGTGACGTTGGAGATTCCGACCAAGCAGATGGTAGCCATCGTCGGACCGTCGGGGAGTGGAAAATCGACGTTGCTGGGGCTTATGGCGGGATTGGACCGGCCGACTTCGGGAACGATCCGGCTCAATGGTCTGGACATCACCCGTATGAAAGAGGCGGAGCTGGCGAGATACCGACGGGCGCAGATCGGCTATATCTTTCAGTCCTTTCACCTGATCCCCACGTTGACGGCGTTGGAAAACGTGCTAGTGCCCTTGGAGTTGGCCGGCACATCCGATGCCGGGGCGCGCGCAGCGGAGTTGTTGTCCGCCGTCGGTCTTGGCGATCGAGTCCATCATTACCCCGTGCAGTTATCGGGCGGGGAGCAGCAACGGGTGGCCGTGGCCAGGGCGTATGCCTGTCGGCCGGCCGCGCTGTTGGCGGACGAACCGACCGGCAATTTGGATTCGGCGACCGGACGGCACGTCATGGACCTGCTGCTCGCGCTCCAGCGGGACCATGGGACCACCCTGGTCCTGGTCACGCACGACGCGTCCATTGCCTCCTCCATGCAGCGCGTCATCACGTTGCGCGACGGACGAGTGGAGTCGGATGAAATCGTCGCCCGATGATCGCAAGGCTCCTTCGATTACGCGATGCACCGGCGGTGCGATTCTGTTGAATGCGGGGTGGTGTCCATCAAGAGGATGAAATCAGATGTTTGAACTCCGAATGGCTTGGCGGGAGACTCGCGGGGCCTGGTGGCATTTCGTCTATTTTTTCGTTTGCATCGCAGTCGGGGTCGGGGCCCTGGTCGCGGTCGGACTCTTTGCCGACCATGTGAATCGCGCGGTCACCAAGGAGGCCCGGGGACTTCTCGGTGGCGACATCGAAATCCGGTCGTCTCATCGGCTCACGGACGGCGGAGAGCGAGTGCTGGCCGACTTGGCGGGACGACGGATCGCGACCACACGCGTCAGTGAATTGGTGGCCATGGCCGTCAGTCCGTCCGCCACCGGAGCGGGGTCGCAGACGACTCAAATCGTCGAACTGAAGGCCGTCGAAGCAGCCTATCCGTTTTACGGCACGTTGAAACTGGAGCCGGAACAGCCGTTGGACCGACTGCTCCATCCGGACCGGGAAACCTGCCGTCATCCGGCCTGTTTCGGTGCGGTCGTGCAGGAGACGCTGCTGTTCCGCATGGGGCTCGGCGTGGGTGACCAGATGAAGATCGGGCAAGCCCGGTTCCTGATTACCGGCGTCGTGCGCCTTGAACCGGATCGTATGGCGAATGCGTTCAGCCTCGGTCCGCGGGTCATCATTTCCCGTCAGGGGTTGGAGGCCGCAGACCTGATCAAGCGGGGAAGCCGCGTGCGCGAACGTCATCTGCTGAAAGTGCCCGAGGGAGTCGCGCTGGAGCCGTTGCGCGCCGATTTGAAGACGCGTCTCAAGAGCGAGTCCGTGCGGGTCACCGGTTACCGCGATGCCCAACCTCAACTCAAACAGTTTCTTGCCCAGTTGTCACGATACCTAGGGCTCATCGGCCTGACCGCACTGTTCATCGGCGGAGTGGGCGTCGCGATGTCCATTCGAGCCTTCATTCGTGAAAAACTCAAGACCATCGCGATCCTCAAGTCCCTCGGCGCCGATTCCGCCGCTGTCGTGAGGATCTATCTCCTGCAGGCGCTGGGGTTGGGGATGCTCGGGAGCCTCGCAGGCATGGCGACCGGGTACGTGCTGCAGGTCGTGCTCCCGCCCCTATTGACGAATGCCGTGGCATCCGAGGTGCTTGAGCAACTCGGCGTATCTACCGGACTGTCGGTTTCGTCGATCGTGCCCCTGGTTAAGGGAGGGCTGCTGGGGTTGCTGGCCACGGTACTGTTTGCAGCGTGGCCGCTGCTGAGTATCAGGGAAATCAAGCCGGCGGTCATTCTGCGACAGGACATTGACGCAACGCCGGCTACGGAACGATCAGTTCGGGCGACCGGCATCGTCCGCTGGATGAGGCGGGAGCGTCTGAATGTATTCACCGCCGCGGCGTTGGGGGCGGGCCTGGGAGGCCTTGCGATCTGGCAAGCCGGAAGTTGGCAAATCGGTCTCCTGTTCATCGGCGGATTGACTCTGGCCGTAGCGGTCCTGTTCCTGGCGGCGAAATGTGCGCTTCACTGGCTGGCACGGTTGCCCCGGTTTCGCTCGGTGTGCCTGCGCTATGCCGTTGGGAACGTTACGCGGCCGGGGGGCGACAGTGCTGGAATGCTCATGGCCATCGGCCTGAGCGTGACGATCATCGTCACGGTGTCGCTCATCGAGAAGGCGTTGATTCGCGAAGTGGGAGAAGCCAGGCCGAACGATGCCCCGACGTTCTTTTTCATCGACATCCAGCCGGACCAGACGGAAGGATTCGTGCGACTCGTCGAAGGGCGCGCAGGCGGCGCCAAGCTGGAACTGACTCCGCTGATCCGGTCCCGGCTTCATCGCGTCGCCGGAGAGACGGTCGCGGCCGAGGAGGCGCAGGAGCAAGACGAGGATCGAGATGAAACCAAGGAGGAGCGGAGAAGGCAATGGTACGCGACGCGTGAGTATGCGCTGACCTACTTGGAGCGATTGCCGAAGGGCAACGAGGTCGTTCGAGGCCAATGGTGGACTGCGGGACAGAGCTTTCCCAAGCCCTTGGTGTCCGTCGAAGAGGAGGCGGCCAAAGCGATGGGATTGGACATTGGCTCGACGCTGGAGTTCGATATTCAGGGCACGACGGTCGCCGCCGAAGTCGCCAGCGTTCGAAAGGTGGATTGGGGAACCTTCTCGACGAATTTCTACATGATCCTGTCGCCGGGGTCGTTGGACGGAGCGCCGTTGACGTATGTCGGCACCATCCACGTGGCCCCGGCGGAGGAAATTCCGTTGCAACAGGCGGTAGTGACGGCCTTCCCCAACGTAAGCGCGATCCACGTCGGCGATGTGCTGGAGAATTTCGGCCGCGTATTGGACCGGCTGTCGCTGGCGATCCGAGCCGTGGCGTTGTTCTGCCTGGTCTCGGGCGCGCTGGTGATGGCCGCGGCGCTGGCGACGACCAGATACCGGCGGCTCTACGAAGCGGTGATTCTCAAGGCGCTGGGCGCGACGAGGGCGTTGCTCGCCGGCACGTTCGCCGTCGAATATCTTCTGCTCGGATTGATCGGCGGAGCGGTCGCGGCCTGGCTGTCGAGCGCCTTGTCGTGGCTGGTTTTGACGTATGTGTTCGAGTTGCCCTGGCGTCTGCATTGGGGCGTGCTGCTTCTGGGTGTTCTTCTCACCATGGCGCTGACCTTGAGCGTCGGCTTCCTCGCCACTTTTCGCATCTTGGGGGAGCGACCGCTATCCATCCTGCGGCACGAGTAATACGCAGTGAAGCCGGAACTGTCGCGACCGCGCGCGGTAATCAGTTCGTCGTCGCCTGATGAAGCGTCAGCGCGTTGCCTTCGGAGTCCAGAATGACCGCCATGCGACAGACGGGGGTCGTGAACGGCGCAACTTTGATGCGGACGCCTTGGTCCCTGAGCCGGGCGACGAGTCCGTCCACGTCAGCCACTTCGAACGCGATGCTCCCTCCTGCATCGGCGCTTGGGGTCACGCCTTCGGCCATGGTCGACATCGCGAACGTGCCGCCTCCCAGATCATATTCGATCCAGGCTCCTCCGAAATCACGCGACGGACGAAGCCCCAAAAGACGCTCGTAGAAGTCACGAGCCCGGGCCAGATCCTGGGCCGGATACATCGTGAATGCGATGGACTTGATCATGGAGTGCCGTCCCTTCACGTATGCGCGAGCAAGAGCTGATGAAGTTTCGAGGCATGTTGCTCTCGGAAACGCACCGTGATGCGAAGCTGTTCCAGGTATTGCTCCAAGGTTTTCCCGCCCAGGTCGATCCGTCTCGAAGAAAAGAACGCCCTGACGTCGGCCTCGAGCGCCGGGGTCGCAAGCGCCGTGATGCCTCCGCACATGCGGCGAAGCCCTTGTTTGGGAAATTGACGGTCCATTTGATCCCAGTGGGCCTTCACGAATTCCCACCCGAGCTCCTTGCCGTAGACGTTTCCCATGACGGCACTGACGATCGCGGGGGCGTCCTGAAGGCGGATCTGTCCGCTGAGCGTGCGCTCCAGTGTCCTTCGCAGCAAGTCCGGTTGGCGGAATGCCGTGAGTGAGAACAGATAGCGGCGCTCTTCCTGCGGGGTCTTGGCCGTTCGAAACCGGTCGGCGAATTCGTCGTATCGCGCGTCATCGCCGGTAAAAGCCAGGATGGAGACCAGTGCCGGGACCAGGTTGGGATCGACGGCGGCCGGATCTCGTTTGGACTCTTCGTATAGTTCCGCGGCACGTGTTTGCGTCACCGGGTCGTTGCCGAGACGGCCCATCGCTCCCACCAATTCGCTTCGCAGCTGCCGGATCAAGTCGTCTTCTCCTGGCGCCGCCGTCCATCCGACGGCCGAAAGCGCCGGGTGCACCCGCCGTCGTACAAAGGCTTGGATGGCCGGCCGCTGATCCGGCTCGATGAGCCGGTTGAGGAAGGCGAAGGAATCGAGAAGGATGGCCCAGACGTTCTTGTCTCGATCTTCCGAAAACCCGCCCGTCAGCTCAAGATAGTCGGCGAGTGATGTCAGCCCGGCGACCGTCGTGGCCCATGAGTCGTTGATCAGATTGAAGCGTTCGGTCGAAGCCAACCCCGCGAGGCCGGCCGCCAGGAGCTTACCGCGCAGCATGGGGCCGTACCGGACGCGATAGAAGCCGTGGCCCCCTTCATTGACGAGTACGGATTCCGGATCCGCCGCGATCGTCAGGCGCGTGTTCCGTTCGGTCATGAGGAGTTTCACGGTTTGGCTCTTACCCTTTGACCGCACGCGAAGCTGGATCGGCACCTGCCAGCTTGGTGCGGGCGTCGACGAGGAAGGCGAGTTCGCCGGCAGGTAGGCAAACCGTTCCTGCGTGAGCGTCAGCGTCGTCTCGCTGGTGAGCTCGGCGGTGACGAGAGGATAGCCGGGCTGGAAAATCCAGCCGTTCATCATCGCCGGCACCGGGTGTTTCGCGGCATCGCCAAGAGCTACCCACAAGTCGTTGGTGTCCGCGTTGCCGTACGCATGCCGGCGAAGGTAGTCTCGGACGCCGCTGCGAAATACGCCGGGCCCGATATGTTGTTCGAGCATCCGGAGGACGGAGGCGCCCTTTTCGTACGTCAGGACGTCGAACATGGCGTCCGCGTCCTTCGGGGCGCGAACGGGATATTCGACGGGTCTGGTGCTGAGGAGACCGTCGACGGAGAGAGCCGCGGCCCTGGAAATGCAAAAGGTATCCCACCGTTTCCATTGCGGCTTCCAGGCGTCCACCGCCATCATCTCCATGAAGGTGGCGAAGGCTTCGTTAAGCCATAGACCGTTCCACCAGGACATGGTGACGAGGTCGCCGAACCACATGTGGGCGTTTTCATGGGCGACGACGTCGGCCACGCGCTCCAACTCACCGTGCGTTCCGTTGCGTCGATCGACGAGCAATGCGGTCTCGCGAAACGTGATGGCGCCGAGGTTCTCCATGGCTCCCGACGCGAAATCGGGAATGGCCAGGAGGTCGAGTTTGTCGCCCGGATAGGGAATGCCGTAATACTCCTCGAAAAATGTGAGAGAAGCGGTGGCGATGTCTTGACCGAATGAGGCGAGCTCCTGCTTCCCCGGCACGCACCATATTCGAACTGGGGTCTTCCCGACGAACGTCGGGGCGGTGGATTCGATGTGTCCGACTATGAACGCCACCAGATACGTCGACATGGTGATCGTGTCGGCGAAGCGAACCACCTTCTTGCCCTGTTCCATTGTTTCGGACTCGACCCGGCCGTTCGACACGGCGGTCATCGCCGGATCGACGGCCAAGGTGACGGAGAAGACCGCCTTGAAGTCGGGTTCATCCCAACAGGGGAACCCGCGTCTTGCATCGGTGGCTTCAAACTGGGTTGCCGCCAGGGTTCTGACCTTGCCTGAGGCGTCCGTATAGGTGCTGCGATAGAAACCTCGAAGCTTGTCGTTGAGTGTGCCGAGGAAGGACAGTTGCAACCGCCATTGTCCGGGAGTGACGGTCTTGGGAAAGGTCAAGCGACAGCGTTCCAACGATTCTTCCAACTCGATCACGGCTTCCATCCGGTCCGTTCCGGGGCCTTCCAGACTTGCATGTTCAATGACGAGATCGGCGGCATTCAGGAGCAGTGATGTCGTGGGTTCCGACACCGACAGTGTGACGGTTTCCTGGCCCCGAAATCCGGCCGCCGCCAGATCCGGCTCAAGGCGCAAGTCGTATCTGACCGGTATGACATGGCGCGGCAGGCGGTAGGGATCGCCGCCGACGGTCGGCGTCTCATGGCTCATGGCATTCTCCTTTGGCGGTGTCATCGAGGCCGTGACATCGGCTTGTACGGAACGCGGGTGCAGGCCTGACGCAAGGGTGGCGGTGAACAGAGCGGACCCCGTCCGGGCGAGCATGCGGAACAGACCTCGTCGACCGACGAGATCACGGTCTTGTGGCATGGTAGGTTTCGACGCCCTGAGGGGTTCCGACGATCAAGACGTCGGCGCAGTCGATGAACAGGCCGGTCTCGACAATGCCCGGGATATGGTGAAGAGCGGCGTCGAGTTCGCGCGGATTGTCGATTCGAGCCATATGGGTATCCACGATCAAATTCCCGGATTCCGTTCGAAAGGGCGCACCGGCCTGTTCCCGCAGAACCACGCGGCTGCGTGTCAGCGCTTCAATAGCGCGGGCCGTGTTGCGCCAGCCGAATGAAATGACTTCGATGGGCAGCGGAAAGGTCTTTCCCAGGAACGGCACGCGTTTGGTGTAATCAATCAGCACAATGAATTGCTTGGCGGAGACGGCGACGATCTTTTCCTTCAACAGGGCCCCTCCCCCTCCTTTGATCAGGTTGAAGGAGGGATCAACCTGATCCGCGCCGTCGACGGCCACGTCGATGGGCCAATGGTCGTTGTCATCGAGCAAGACGATGCCTGACCGGTCGGCCAGCGTCGCCGTTTCTCGGGAAGTCGAGACCCCGCGCAGTTTCATGCCGGCCGCCACTTTTGTACCCAGCGCCATGATGAATTCTTTGGCGGTGGATCCCGTGCCCAGCCCCAGGACCATGCCGTCTTTCACATAGTCCAGCGCCGTCAGGGCGGCCGAGCGCTTATACGCGCTGAGATCGGTATCGCTCATGATTGAGCCAACCGTGCCGCGGTGGCGGCCGCTCCGATGAGACCGGTTCGGTCGTTCAGCACGATGTAGACGGGGATGGTGCTCATCAGACGTTTGTAGCGTCCCTTGTTCGTAAAGCCGCGCATGAACGCACCGTCGGTCAGCTTCGGCAGAAGTTTGGGAGCGATTCCGCCTCCGACATAGACACCGTTGAGGGTCATGGCCTTCAACGCGAGGTTTCCTGCTTCGGCTCCGAATATCGACGCGAACATATCGAGGGTCTGCGTGGCGATCTCCGCCTGGCCCTTTAAGCCGGCTGCGGCGATTTCCGCAGCGGGATCGCCGGCCGCGATTTTCTCCGCCAGCCAGGTCGGCTCGTTCTTTTTGGTATCGCGCACGTATTCATAGATCGCGTGAATACCGGGGCCGGACAATACGCGTTCGTAGCTCACGTGCAGATAATGGCTTCGCACATGGCGGAGCAAGTCGATTTCATTGTCGTTATTGGGTGCGAAATCCGTGTGTCCCCCCTCCGAGGGCATGGGCTGATATCGGGCGCCGTCCCAAAAGAGAATGGATTCTCCCAGTCCCGTTCCCGCGGCGATCAAGGCGATGGCCTGACGATGCGTGGGAGGGGTGCCGGCATTCAGGGTGTGGAGCTCCTCCGGGCGAAGGAGCAGAATGCCATGGGCGGTTGCTTCCAAGTCGTTCAGCAGCCGGACGGCGGGAATGTCGAAACGTTTCGCCAGGGCGTCTCCATCCAATACCCAGGGGAGATTGGTCGTTCGGCTGTAGTTTTGAATCACGGGCCCCGCAACGCCGAAACAGGCGGCGGTAATACGCGTGGGTTCGGGGGGCATGGAAGACACTGATGGCTCGCCGGATCCGGCAGTGGGAGCCGCGATCTCAAGCGGCGCCGCGGATGGGGTACGGGGAGTGAGGAATTCCTCAAGGATCTCTTCGAGGGATGCGTATTCCTTGCTGGGGAAAGATTCCGTGCGGATCGGCTCGGTGCGTTCGTCCTTCCAGTCGAAGAGCGCCAGATGGGTTTTGGTTCCTCCGATGTCCCCAGCAAGGATCATGACGGCCTCTCATCAAGTCGGCTTGTTGTGGCTTGGCAATTCGGATGCGGCCGCCTGATCCAGCATCCAGATCAGATGCCCCGGTTCCGGTGTCACAAGGGCCGCCGGCAGGGCACGATCAGCGGCGGTCTGCGGTGCCAAAATGCGGCGAACGATCTGCGCCTTCGTCGAGCCGGTGACCAGAAACAGTATCACACTCGCGCGGTTGATCACACCTAGGGTCAGGGTGAGTCGCAGAGGAATTCCCTTTGGTGATCGTCCGACGGTCACCAGACGATGGGACTCCAGCAGCGTGGTGGTGCCGGGAAACAGCGAAGCCGTGTGGCCGTCCTCTCCCAGGCCAAGAAGAACGAGATCGAGGCTTGGGATTTCCGGCTCGGTGCAGCCCACGACCGTGCGGAGTGAACGTTCATACTCGTCGGCTGCGGCGCGAGGATCGGGATTCTCGCCCGACATGCGGTGCACGTGCCCGGGAGGGATGTCCAGCGGAGCAAATAACGAGGCGCGAGCCATTCCATAATTGCTGTCGGGATGATCCGGACTGACGCATCGTTCGTCACCGAACAGAAAGACGGTGCGGTGCCAGTCCATCTCCGTCTGGCTTTTGGCCGGTTGAGCCAGCGCCTGATACAGACGCTGCGGTGTCGAGCCCCCCGAGAGTGCAAGAAGGAAGCGGCCGCGGAGTCGGATCGCTTGGCGGCCCAATTCGCGCAGCAATATCGCCGTGGCGTCTGCCCACCCGGCGTCCGGGCTGATGCGGATGTCGGGTCGCATGGTCATGGCATCTCCGACGATTGTGACCTGCCCGGTATTCCTTACGGAATCGGTGGCGTATGTCCTCCGGCGGGATAGGGACCTCGTCGAAGTATCTTATTGTCCAAAAAACGGAAAGGCAACGCCTCAGATCGCTCAGCGTGGACTCGTGCGTCGAATGATCGCAGGCATGCCGTCCGTCAATGACCAAGCAAGGGATTGGGCCTCGTTTTCGGCCAACGTGAGCGCGATGGAGGGGTCGGCTTGCGTATCGGACCGCGAGGCCAGGGCGCGAATTTGGCTATTGAGCCATTGCCACCAGCGTTTCATGCGAAGAACGCTCCACCGAACCGGAGCCTGCTCCGCGGGAGATACAACGGTCAGTGCCAGCGGAGGAGAAAACAGCAGGTCATAGGAAGCCGGCATATCGGTCAAAGAAATCGGTTCCTGCTCCGTTCCCGACGGATCGACTTTGCGCCGGGCGACCGCCGGCCGTACGGTGAGACGGAAGATTCCGGTCATCTTCTCCTGAGAGTCTGCGGACCATTCCATGATCGGAAGGCGATGGAGTTCCACGCCGCGGGCTTTGAGAACGACGGCTTTGGCGGCAAGATCGATCAAAAGATAGGTCTGTGGCCGGGCAGCCAGTTTGACTTCCTCGACCAGCGTACGCGTCGCTTCGTGCAGGGCGGCCGGATCGTTCATGTTCACGTCGAACGGATTCTCGAATTCGGCCGCCCAAGCGAGGTGCGGCGTCGTGATGCACCAGACCATCAGCAGGAGGACGATTGCGCATTCCCAGGCTCGCGGTGCCCTGTGAAGATTCGACATACCTAACGGTCGAGCAGATTTCATCGGGCCGGTATGGGAGACTGGTGTGGAGCGGGCAATGAATGAGAAGGCCGGGTGGTTCCGCACTCGGCTAGAAGATCATGATCGGCGTGCCGACGCGCGCAAGTTGGTAGACGCTCTTCAAATCGTCGTCGTTCAGCCGGATGCAGCCATGCGTCACGTTCTTTCCCAGGAGCCTCGGGTAGAGCGTGCCATGGATGAAGTAGCCTTTTCCGAAACCCAGTGCGTACGCGCCAAGCACGCCGGGTTCCACTCGATCGGCCTGGCTGATAGGAACGGCCAGGCCCTCTTCGACGAAGGCCCAGTCTGGTCTGACCCAGACGGGATTCACCAGCTTGGATTGAACAGAAAATTCGCCTCGTGGCGTATCGAAGATCCATTGGCCGGCGGTTTCACCGGGCTTGTCGAGAATCGTGCCGCTTCCCGTCGAAGCAATGGCGTCCAACATGATCCGATCGCGGCGTTTGATGAACAAGTGGTTTCTCGCGGTGTCCACGACGATGTACGGACGGCTTGGAGTCAGTTGCGTGAGTTGTCGCGTCAAGGATCTATAGCGGGTTTGCAGGGCAAGCAGCGCGGCCGGATCACTGATGGTCGGGGATGCATCAGAGCGCTCCGGCTCGATCCGTAGGGTGCTGTGCGCTAGGCTGAGCAGGAGGAAAGCGACGAAACCTGAGGCGAGGAGCGATCGGCCTTGCTTCATGGAATGCCACTATATTTCATTCGCATGGCTGCGGAGGTCGGCCAGCACAAGGGCCACGGAGTTTTGCTCGTCGAGCGCGCCGACGATGGTCACCGGGGTGCCCTTGTCGACCCGGTTGAACAGCCATGCCATTTGCGGGTTTTCGAGCATGACGCAGCCCAGTGACGCCGCCATGAGCTCATTTTGTGTGCCATGAATCTCAATTTGACCGCCGATGCCGCGCGAATCGGGAATGTGTCCGGTTTTACGGTCCAGAAGAAACCGCCGCCGATCTTCGGCATTGGGATAGTCCAGTACCAGTGCGCGGAAGAACTGCGTGTGGCCTTGCCCGCGTTTCGTCGTCACGCGGTAGCGGCCCTCGGGGGTGGCGCCATCCCCCTGGTAACGTTTTTCGCGGATGCCGTTGAAGCCGAGACGGACCGAGTATGAGAGCACCGGCTGCCCGTTTCTATAGAGGATGAGACGGCGGTCCGCCTTGCTGACGACGATGGCGGAGGTGCGGTGCGTGCGCGACCAGTCCACGGTTTCCTTGACCATCTGCTGCCAGCGGGCAATGCGTTCGCGATTGGCGTAGTGGCCGAGTTCGCTATTCAACAACGAGGCTTGCGTCGCCAGTCTTTGGGCGGCCTGGTCCGAGGCCGCGAGCGAGTGAGCATACTCCCCCTGTTGGTAAAACGAGCGGGCTTGCTTGAGCAGCAACTCCGTTTCCACCGGATTACGGCCGAGGACCAAGCGGCTGTCGATCGCGCCGACTTTCCGGGCGAGGGCGCGTGCACGGTCTTCTGCGCGCAAGAGCTGTTGCTCGGCCGCGTGCCGGAGCGATTCTCGCTGCTCGGCCAATCGACTGACGGCTTGAAGCCCCTCCTCATGCAACCCGCGTAGCGCGGATTCCAAGTCGTTCGGTTCCCAAGGCCACTGAATCGTGTCGTCTTCGGCTTCGACGCGGGCCTTGAGAATCATCCACTGTTGGGTGAACCGCGCATACTCGTCCGGGGCGATCTCCGAAGCGCGCAATCGGACCAGATCGCGATCGACGGAAGCGACCGCTTGCACAGCCTCTTCAGGGACGGTCTTCACACAACCGGTCAGCAGACAAGACAGGACCAAGGCCGCCATGCTCGACCGAAGAAGCCCGCTTGTATGAAACCCTGTCGCCACGACGCAATGTCCCCTTATTTTTTCTTGGTTCGCACGGGTTTGGCTTTCCCGATCTTCGCGAGCGCCGTCTCGACTTCGTGAGATAGCGCCTGGCTCTTTTCCTGAATGGCCTTGGCTTTGGTCTGAGCCGTCAGGTAGTCCGACTTGTCGATCATCATCTGGACGTCGTTGAGCGAGGCCTTTAAGGCCTCCGCGTCGGTCTTGATCGACTCAAGGGCGGCGCGGTCCTTACCGGCCGGGGCTGCGGCGATCAGATCGGCGGCATGCTTGACGGCGTCTGCTGCGGCGTGATGAGCCTGAACGGCGGCCATCTTGGCTTCTTCCATTTTCTTGAGCGAGTCGGTTTTGACTCGTTCGGCATCCGTCTTGACCGTGGCGACCAACTGATCGACTTTTCCGTAATCCCGGAACAAGGCAAACTTGGCTTCCTGGTCCGCCACTTCCTTCCTGATGGCGGCCATGCCGCCTTCGAGCTTGGCATACTCGTCTGCGATATACGTGGCCGCGCCGCTCTGTTGAGCATCCTTGATCGCCTGCTCGGCCGAAGTGATTTGGTCGGCGGGGGGTTGGGCGCAGCCGCCGAGGAGCAGAACATATAGGATGACGAAACCTGTCCATGGCTTGACCATGAGCTCTCCTCCTTCAGTCACCGATAGCGTTCGGTGGATCGTGCAGGATTCTTCCGTGTAAGCGGTGCGAACGATGTCGTATGTATGCGGGGCAAATACAAGAATGTTCGCAAAGGCAGTGCCACCGTATGGTCCATGAGAAATCGCCGTCTTGCTTGAAAACATTGGCGATTGCCGCTGTCGAGGCAATCGGTTTGACGGCACTCTGGGGCAGTCTAGCGTAGTCGGGTGGAAAGGTCTACAAAATCGCCTCAATTTGACCGGCTTTTCAATGGCTTACTGGTATGCCTCCATAACAAGCATGCCTAGCATCCATGATGAGCGGACTGGAAGGATTGGGCGCGAGCGACTGAGGCGACGCGGTTTGACAGGTACGAGACCCCTACCTATAATGCACCGTTCGTTTGCAAATGATCGAAGGATCCAAGGAGTACTAGGATGTCATTTACCTTTCAACAGCCGTCAAATTTGAAGAAGAAGCGTGAGCACGGGTTCCGCAAACGTATGTCGACCAAGAACGGTCGCAAGGTATTGGCTCGCCGTCGTGCCAAGGGGCGGGCTCGATTGACCGTGTAGCTGAAGATCCGGCCAGGATACCGCCGAGCATCGCGAGCACCCGTTGTCCTCCGTTCATTCCCTCATTCGGGAAGTTTCTCCCCAGCATGGTTCGGTGCGGTCACGCTCAGCCTTGTAGACCGGGGCAGCCTGGGCGGGTGCTGCGCAGGGTGTGTCGGCATGACAGGGATCAGACGAGAAAGGCGTGAACGATTTCTTCGCGCCAGTCGTGACATCAATTACGTCAAGCAGCACGGGCGTCGTCTGTCGACGAGCCTGTTCAATCTGCTGATTTGCAAGATCGAAGGGACGAAAACCCGCGTCGGGATCGTCGTCGGGAGGCGGTTTGGACCGGCGGTGCGGCGGAATCGAGCCAAACGTCTGTTCCGTGAGCTGACGAGGCACGCGTCCGAACACTTGGTGGAAGGCTACGCGCTCCTGGTATTTCCGAAGCGCGAAGTTCTGGAATTGCCATTTGAACGTTTGAGGGCGATATGGTGTTCGACGCTCAGTCGACAAAGACTCTTTCGCAGCGAGGCCGAGGCGTCACGACCTGTGTGAAGGACGGAATACGAGCGCTCTGTCTCGCTGCACTCGCCGGGTATCGCTACGGGATTTCTCCATGGCTGGGGCCCGCCTGTCGTTTTGAACCGACGTGTTCCGCCTATGCGTCCGAGGCCATCACCCGGTTCGGTGTGGGGCGCGGGGCGGCGTTGACGGTGTGTCGTCTCTTGAAATGCCATCCCTTTCATCCCGGGGGACATGATCCGGTAAAGGATTAGCGCGGAGTTACGGAAGGCTCATGGAAAAGCGCGTCGTCATATTTCTTATTCTGTCGATTGCCGTGATCCTCAGCTATGACTGGCTGCTCAAGGAGTTTGGATGGCTGCCGCCATCCGCCTCCGTTCAGGAGGAACCGGTCGACAATGCGCCGACCCGGCAATCCGCGGAGCCCGGGCCCTTAAGCGCTCCGGTTCGCGGCAATCCCGAGGTTGATGTCGCCGTGGCAAAAGCGGACCCTGTGCCTGCGACGGCCGACGGTAAACTGACGGTCGAGACGGACGTTCTGCGTGTCGTGCTCGGCGCGCGAGGCGGCACAATCTCCAGTTGGCAACTGAAGCACTATCGCAGTGCGCCGACCGAGGAGAAATGGGTGGAACTGGTCCACCAGAACGGGAAGTTCCGGGGCCCTCTCGCGGTCGTGCTGGCGGACGCCACGGCGGACAAGGCCGTGCGCGAGGGAGTGTTCTCCCTGGACAGTGATTTCGTGAAATTGGATGCCTCCCACCCGGAAGGCCATGTGACGCTGCGGTTCCATGACGCGGCGACCGGGTTGATGGTCCAGAAGCAGCTGACCTTTCACTTCGGCGGCTATGAAGTGGACGTGGTTGTGACGGTACAGGGGGCCACCGAGCCGTATGAAGTGGTCTTGGGGACGAATTTCGGTATCGTCGAATGGGGCGACGGCATGATCGGCTCGATCGGTCCCGCCTCCCTGGTGGATGGCAAGGTCGAAAAGGAGACACCGGACGCGCAACTGGAGCGGAAAGGATCGGTGCAGTGGGTCGCGCTGCAGGACAAGTATTTCATCGGCGTCTTGATGCCGCAACGCGGGACGACGGCCTTGGCGAGGAAGGAAAGCGACAAGGTGGTCTCCGCAAGCGTGAAGACGGCGGCGATCGGAGATGGAACGGCTAATCGGCTCAGGCTTTATGCAGGCCCCAAGGAATACGACACGCTTCGTTCGTTGAACGTCGGTCTGGAAGACACGATCGATTTCGGATGGTTCATATTCGGAAGCTGGAGCGTCGTCAAGGCCGTCGCGAAACCGATTTTTTATGTCCTGCGCTTCATCAACGAGTACACCCACAATTACGGGGTCACCATTATTCTGCTCACGATGGGCATCAAGCTGTTATTCGTGCCCTTGCAGTACAAGAGCTACAAGTCCATGAAGCAGATGCAGGTGATCCAGCCGAAAGTCTTGGCGGTTCAGGAAAAATTCAAAGACGATCGGGACCGGTTGAACAAGGAGTTGATCAAGCTCTATCGTGATCACAAGGTGAACCCCGTCGGGGGATGCCTGCCGATGGTGCTGCAAATGCCGGTCTTCGTCGCGCTGTTCAATATCTTGTACATGACCATCGATCTGCGGCAGGCCCCCTTCTTTGGATGGATCACGGATCTGTCGGTGCAGGATCCGTACTACGTGCTGCCGATCATCATGGGCGCGACGATGGTGCTTCAGCAGAAAATCACCCCGACGACCATGGATCCGACGCAAGCGAAGATCATGCTCATGCTCCCGGCATTTATGACCTTCTTGTTCATCAATTTTCCCGCTGGATTGGTCCTCTATTGGTTGACGAACAACGTTCTGACCATCACGCAACAGATCGTGACCGACCGTCTGTTCTTCGCGAAGCCTCTGGTAGTTGAGCCGGCGAAATAATCTCGTCTTCGGTGATCATGCGCGGATCGCTCGATGACACAATCTGCGCGGTCGCGACCCCGGTTGGCGAAGGGGGCGTCGGGATCGTCCGGCTGAGCGGGCCTGACGTGCTTCGGATCGCCGGCGTGGTGGTTCGGTTACGCTCCGGCCGGCTGCTGGGGGCAGCGGCCACCCATTCATTACTTCTTGCCGATGTGGTGCCTCCCGCGTCGATGACGATCCATGAAATGGACTCGCAGGCGAGTCCGATGCGGTTTCTTGACGAAGCCCTGGTGGTATACATGAAGGGGCCGCGATCGTTCACGGGTGAGGACGTCGTCGAAATCCAATCACATGGAGGAGGATTGATTCTGTCCTTGATCTGCCAGGCTTGCGTCGAAGCTGGCGCGCGGCTTGCTGAGCCGGGTGAATTTACGAAAAGGGCATTTCTGAACGGACGCGTAGATCTGTCGCAGGCCGAGGCCGTATTGGATACGGTGCGTGCCAGGTCGGCCGCAAGCCTACACGTCGCGCAGCGACAGTTGCGAGGCGCGCTGGCTAGAGAAGTCGAATCGATCCGTACGGCACTGCTGGGATTGCTGGCCCATGTCGAGGCGGGAATTGATTTTGTCGAGGAAGACATCAGTTTCGTCACCGGGGAGGAACTTCGTCGCACGATCCAAGATGCCATACTCATGATCCGGAGGCTTTCCCGGTCTTTTCGAATGGGGAAAGTTTTGCGGGAGGGAGCTCGGGTGGTCATCCTGGGGCGACCGAACGTGGGGAAGTCGAGCTTGTTGAACCAGTTATTGCGGGAGGATCGGGCTATTGTCACAGCGACCCCGGGGACCACACGGGATGTGATCGAGGAGTCTATCGATCTGGAGGGTGTGCGTATCCATTTGGTAGACACAGCTGGTCTTCGAGAGACCGAAGATCCCGTGGAATTGGAAGGGATCCGTCGCACGAAACTCGCGCAGCAAGAGGCGGACCTCGCGTTAGTGGTGTTGGACGGGAGCCAGGCTCTTACCGACGAGGACCGGCAGGTGATGGACGCTGTGCGAGAGAGGCCTCGGATCATCGTGGTGAATAAGGGGGATCTTTCCCCTGTCGTTCGAGTTGAGGAGCTAGCCTCTCATAGCCTGATTTGTCCGGTATCTGCTGCGACCGGCGCGGGGTTGGATCGCTTGAGGACGGAGCTTCGCGGGCAATTGATGTCCGGCGGAGGCGATGCCGCCGAGGCGGTAATCGTCACCAATGTGCGGCACCAAGCGGCGTTGCAACGGGCCGCGCAGGCTGCGAACCAGGCGTTGGAGTCGCTCGGTCAGGGGGCGGCCGTTGAATTGATCGCCGATGATTTGCGGGCAACGGCGGAGGCATTGGGGGAGATCACGGGGACGATCACGACCGACGAGATTCTTGAGCGCGTGTTTGCGGAGTTCTGCATCGGCAAATAGGAAGGAACATGGATCAGCGGGAGTTCGAGATCATTGTGGTGGGAGGCGGTCATGCCGGGTGTGAGGCCGCATTGGCCGCGGCTCGGATGGGTGCACGGACACTCCTATTGACCATGGACCCGCAGCGCATCGCGCAGATGTCCTGCAATCCTGCGATCGGCGGCATTGCCAAGGGGCACCTCGTGAAGGAGATCGATGCATTGGGAGGCGAGATGGCCAGAAACACCGACCTGGCCGGTATTCAATTTCGCTTCATCAACACGAGCAAGGGGCCGGCAGTGCGGGCGTTACGAGCGCAGTGCGACAAAGGGCTATATCGGGAGGCCATGCGGGCGACCTTGGACCGCCAGCGTGGATTGACCGTCGGTGAAGGAACGGTCGATCGGGTGCTGACCAGCGGCGGCAAAGTCACCGGCATCGTGACGCAATCCGGCGAGCGCCTGGGCACCGGGGCGGTCCTCCTGACATCAGGCACGTTCCTTAAGGGCCTGATCCATATCGGCTTGCAACATTTTACGGCCGGGCGGGCGGGCGAAGCATCGGCGGAACATTTGTCCGACTGCATGAGAGACTTTGGCTTTGAAGTGGGTCGATTGAAAACCGGTACGCCGCCACGATTGGATAGGAATACTATTGATTTTTCCGTGATGATTCCTCAGCCCGGAGACCAGCCGCCTCCGCCATTCTCATATCGGACTGATCAAATACGGACCCCGCAGCGGGATTGCCACCTGACGCACACGAATGATCGTACGCACGACATTATTCGAAAAAATCTGGATCGGTCACCGCTTTACTCAGGTGTGATTGAATCTGCAGGACCACGGTATTGCCCGTCGATCGAAGACAAAGTGGTCCGGTTTGCCGATAAGCAGCGGCATCAGGTCTTCATCGAACCTGAAGGCCTGGAAACCAGAGAGTTTTATCCCAATGGCATCTCGACCAGCCTACCTGTCGATGTACAAGCGGCAATGCTCAAGACCATTCCTGGCTTGGAGCAGGCCATCATGCTCAAGCCTGGTTATGCGATCGAATACGATTATTTCCCGCCACGGCAGCTGCATCCGACCTTGGAAACCAAGCTGGTTGAGGGGCTGTACCATGCGGGACAAATCAATGGAACGTCCGGATATGAAGAAGCAGCCGCCCAAGGGTTGATGGCCGGCATCAATGCCGTTTTGAAGCTGCGAGGGAACCCTCCGTTGGTTCTCGATCGATCGAAGGCCTATATTGGGGTTCTGATCGATGATTTAATTACCAAGGATGCTCGAGAACCCTATCGCATGTTTACCTCGCGCGCCGAGTATCGCCTCCTGCTTCGCCATGGGAATGCCGATCTTCGCTTGACCGAGGAAGGTCAGAAGATTGGCCTGATTTCAGAAGGGATCTTCGCCCGTTTTCTCCGCAAGCAAAAGGCAATTTCCCATGAAATCGATAGGTTAGAGAGCCTTCGCCTCAATCCAACGGAAGATGTTCGGTTACGTCTAGCTAAGGCCGGTATTGCAGACCTTTCCAATACATCGACCCTGGCACAATTGCTGAGACGACAGGGAGTGAGTTATGAGGCATTACTGGAAAGCCTGGATATTGATCGACAGGACGATGCTGAGATTATTGAAGAAGTCCAGATTCAGATTAAGTATGCCGGGTATATTACGCGCCAGCTTCAACAGATTGCCCGATTAAGTCGATTCGAAAGCAAATCGATTCCCCTGTCGTTCCCATATGATCAGGTTCCCGGCTTCTCCAAAGAAGTCCGGGAAAAGCTGCAAAAGGTCCGGCCCGAGTCAATTGGTCAGGCTTCCAGGATTTCCGGGGTTACTCCTGCGGCTATCTCTCTCCTTCTCGTCGCACTAGAGAAACATAAAAGGCAAAGCCCATCTTTCGTTCCCGTTTCAGCTCAGAAAGCGGATATTCAGTCTTGACCTGTCGGACTGGTTCACGTAAGTGTTCCACGTGGAACATGAAGGGGACTTGGAGAGGTTTCTCATTCACTCTGCCGAAAAAATGGGTATTGCGTTGACGGGAATTCAGTCGGCGCAGTTCATGCGGTATCTGTCTCAACTCCTACACTGGAATCGGACGATCAATCTTACAAGCATCTCGAATCCGCGAGAAATCGTGATCAAGCACTTCATCGATTCACTCATTCCAATATCTACAATCCCATTTCCTCATCAAGCTCAATTGGTTGATGTCGGGACTGGCGCGGGGTTCCCTGGAATTCCTTTGAAGATTGTCCGATCCGATCTACGGGTCAAATTAATTGAGCCCAACAAGAAGAAATGCTCATTTCTGTCTGCGCTGATCGGGACACTCAAGCTGGCAGATGTTGAGGTTTTTTCTGGGACGATTCAGGAGTATGCGGCGCGATCCGATGCTTCTGCACAGGTCATTACTGCGAGAGCGCTTCGCCTGGATGAGATGCAACCGGAATTAGTATCGCTGGCTCTTCCTGCCGGTAAGATCGTGCTCTACCGAACGGAGCCCCTGGCTTTACCGGACCTTCCCGCTGAATTGGCGATTGAGACGCAACAGAAATTTGAGTTGCCCGAAGATGCAG